>JBKPOB010000017.1:0-45991 GCA_046732875.1 Verrucomicrobiota bacterium
GGTTCCACTTGTTCGGATCAAAATAAGCCAGGGGAATTCCAGAGTCGTCCTGCACGATGCGGATACTATGGTCGAGGATGAAATTGCGGATCGTCGTGAAACCCTGCTCGAACATCAGATACGAAGAAGATTTTAGAAAACTCGAGCCGACGCCAAGTCGTTGACAAAATTTCAGGAAACCGGGCGCGGATTTGATGCCGCCGTCGGAAATATCGGTCGTGAAATAATACAAGATTTGTGAATTGCCCGATTGATTGTCGGTATAACGGATTCGTACTCCGGGACTGCCACCGCCTTTCTTTCCCAGCGCTGCCTCTTCAAATCCGCCGTTGCTGTTGAGCGAACCAAACGTCACGTTCGTTATCGATTTATCGGCACGCACAATAAAAACATAGAGGATCGGCAACACGCCGTTCAGGTTTTGTTCTTGCAGATCGACTTTCATGTCTTTCGTAATGAAATACGTCGTGTTCAGCGAGGATTTCATTGCGTTTTCCAGGTTTCCTAGCGCGCCAGCCAGATTTGGAATGCGCAACGGATCAGGCGGCGGTCCCATTGATTCCTTTCCGCAAAGCACGTACACCGAAGCGTTCGGAAAAAATTGATCGACGTACAAAAAGTCCGGGCCACTAAACATGTAAAATGCGACCGGAGTCGGCTGCGTTACCTCCGGAAGATAAGTGGCTTCCCACGCGTGCAGTCTTTGAAGCTGACGCTGGTAGAGCTTGGTGAACTCGCCCTCGAAAAAAGCGGAATGCGCTTGCCACGCTGGATCGCGCGTGAGTGGCGCGAGCGGAGAATTTTCCGGAACGGGCATCCCCGCAAGGAACCGTGCGATGTCGTTAGGCCCGGCGCTGACTGGGTTAACCGGGATCGCTGGGTTAACCGGGATCGCGCGCGGCGCAATCTGCGGATTACCTTGCGCGAAAACGCCGAGTGCAGTCGCGACGATCAACAAGAAGATCTTCACCCTGAGATATTGCGTTTTCATGCGGAGCGTTGTCATTGTGTACGCTTTCGCGCGCAAAAATAGAGCAGCAGACCAACCAGTGCGGTCGCGAGTCCAGCCAGCGATTCGATGGTCTTCGAGCGCAACAGATAAAACATCATCCAAAGTGTGATGACGCTGAAGATAATCGGGGGAAGCGGATACGCCCATACCCGGTAAGGCCGGGCGATCGCCGGACGCGTCGCGCGCAACACCATCACGCCGACTACGGTGAACAGCGAACAGAGCAGCAAGCTAAATTGAGTGTATTGCACTACGCTTTCAAAGCTGCGTGTGAGCAAAAGTAGATTCACGATGAGCAATTGCAGCATAATGGCGTTGGTGGGAATTCCGTTGGGATTCTTGCGCCCAAGCAATCGCAACAACCAATGATCTTCGCCCATGGACATGCTGACCCGCGGCCCGATCCATGTCATTGAACTAATTGCGGAAACCAGGCCCAGACAGATGATCGCTCCCGCCACTCGTCCGCCATTTGCCCCGAAGATGTGCTTGCCTGCGATTAAGCCGACTTCAATTTGACCGCGCATTTCCGTCTGCGGTGTTGTGGCGAGGAAAATCGCGTTCAAGAGGACGTAAGCCGCAATCACAATAAGCGTTCCCACGAGCAGCGAGCGCGGAACGTTCTTCTCCGGTTCCTTGACTTCACCGATGATGTAGCTCGATGCGTTCCAGCCCGAATAGGAATACATCACATAGACTAGGGCGACCGCGAACGCGCCGCTGAAAATCCACCCTGTATCGCCGCTCTGCGGCAGAAAAGTGATTTCTTGTTTTGGTTCGACGAGAAATCCAGCCGCGATGAGCGCACCGATCAAGAACAACTTCACGATCGTCCAAAGGTTCTGGAATGCACTGCCAACCTGCAGATTCCGCAGATGAAAAAGCGTCACCACCCAAACAACGACAAACGATAGAACCACCGGCGAGCCAACGCCGAACACGCCGACAAAATATTTCCCAAACGCCATCGCAGCGAGTGCGATCGGTGCAGCAAATCCAACCGTAGCGGAGATAAATCCGGCCATGAATCCGAGAGCGGGATGATAGATCTGCGATAGAAAATGGTATTCACCTCCGGAGCGCGGCAGCGCGGCGCTGAGCTCCCCATAACAAAGCGCGCCGCAGAGCGCAGTGATTCCGCCAATGATCCAAAGCATGAGCAGCGGAAATCCCGACCGAATGTCCGCGAGTTGAAAACCAAGGCTGGTGAAAATGCCGGTGCCAATGATGTTGGCGATAACGATGGAAGATGCCGTAACGAAGCCGACGGTCCGTCGCGGAGCTCGCGACTTCACGGAACGAGGTTCGGCAACTGCAGTCATCTCCGGATCGACAATCCCGAAATTAGCGGGACTAGCGAATTCTTTTGAAGTGGACTTTAAGTTCATGATTGGCGGGCGAGGTTGCGCGAAGTGCCGGTTCGACGTTGGAAATTCGTAGTGACTTAGGCTGAGAGCAGAATCACATCTCCAGATTTTTCCTGAGTTGTCAGAAGCCATTCCCGGCATCACGTTGAAAGCAGGATGAACCCATCGCTCTCCATCGAAACAGCCACCCAACTCGCAGTCTTTCTTGCAAATCGTCCCGGGGCGCTTGCGCGCGTGTGTGAAGCGCTCGCCAAAGCAGAAATTAACATCCACGCATTGGCTACTTCAGATACAGTCGATCACACGGTGGTGCGCATGGTAGTAAGCGATCCAACCAAGGCGCTCATGCTTCTGGGTGAGGCGGGCACTCTCGCGCTTGAGACTGAAGTATTAATGATCGAAACCGCGAGCCAACCGGGTGTGCTGGCGAAAATCGCCGAGCGCCTTGCGGATGCCGAAGTCAATATCGAATACGCATATCTCGCCGGTGGTCGCGGGGAAGAAAAAGGTTTGATCGTTCTGCGGCCATCGAATGTCGACAAAGCGAAGCGCGTCTTGCAGGATTTGTAACCTTTTACGGACGAATCTCAATTGTGGTCCCATCTGGCGTCACACGCCAGAGTTCCTCGATCTCTTCGTCAGTGAGCGCGATGCAACCCGCGGTCCAATCCTTCCACCGATGAAAGGCGCCAATCCAGCCGCGCCCGTTCTGAATTCCGTGAATCATGATGTCAGAACCCGCCGAGACGCCGCGCGCGGCCGCACGGTGGTTGTCCTCATCTGACGGATAAGAAATGTGCAGCGCAAGGTGAAAACTGCTTTGCGCATTTCGGCTATCGATTTTGTACATACCCTCCGGTGTTTTCATGTCGCCTTCTTCCTGCTTCGCGCCGAGTGGGTTCCGCCCCAACGCGATTCGATAACTCTTGAGGTGTTTGCTGTCGCGAAAGATCGATAACGTTTTACACGATTTTTCCACGAGAATCCGATCGATTGCTGTTCCCGCAGGTAACGGATGCCAATTGTGATGCGCGTAGTAGGACAGCGCGAAGGCCCAAATGGCAGCCACCGAGGTCACGGTGATTTTCCAAATCATAGCGATGATTTTCAAATAGGCTCGTCGAGAGAGCAAGGCCTCGGCAAGGATTCTGGGGAGCGCGCGCCTCGCGTGCACGTTTCGGCGCCTCGCCGAAACCCTTCGCGTATCGCGAGCATTCCGACTGAACAGCGAGCAAAAGTTCGCGGTGGCGAGGGCGCCGCCGCCCGCACGCGAGGCGCGTGCGCTCCCCGAAGTTCACCGTTCGTGTTTGCCATCGTGCATGGCATGCCGGATAAATGCGCGGCGCTTATGACCTCGGTACGGACTTTCCTAGGCTATCCATATCCGCTCGGCGCGACTTGGATGGGAAACGGCGTCAACTTTGCCATCTTTTCCCAGCACGCTGCCGGCGTTGAGCTTTGCTTGTTCGACAACGTCGACGCTGCCGAAGAGAACGTTCGCATCCCGGTCACCGAACACACCGATCATGTCTGGCACGTGTTTCTGCCAGATGTGCGTCCGGAACAATTGTACGGTTTCCGGATTTCGGGCCCGTACGATCCCCAACGCGGTTTGCGCTTCAATAGTTCGAAACTTCTTCTCGACCCGTACGCGAAAGCTATCGCCGGAGAAGTGAGCTGGGCGGATGAAATGTTCGGTTACGTTATCGGGGGCGAGAAGGAAGATTTGACGCAGGATTTTCGCGATGATGCGTGGGGAGTGCCGAAGTCGGTCGTCATCGACACCGGATTCGACTGGCAGGACGAGAAGAAGCCCGGTACACCGTTGCACAGTTCTGTGATCTATGAGGTTCACGTGAAGGGTTTCAGTAAGCTTTGGCCCGACGTGCCGGAGAATGTGCGAGGCACTTATGCGGCGCTCGGCAGTCCGGCTGCTATTGATTATTTCAAGAAACTCGGGGTGACGGCGATCGAGCTATTACCAGTGCACGCGCACATCGATGACAAGGTCTTGATCGACCGAGGCCTAACGAATTATTGGGGTTACAATACGATCGGATTTTTTGCACCGCATGGCCAATACTCCAGCGCCGGGCAAACCGGTGAACAGGTCTCCGAGTTCAAATCGATGGTACGCAGTCTCCATGCTGCCGGCATCGAAGTGATTCTCGATGTGGTTTACAATCATACTGCCGAAGGCAATCATCTCGGTCCGACACTCTGCTTTCGCGGAATAGATAACCCCGCCTATTACCGGCTGCATCCGGAGAAGCCGCGTTTCTATCTGGATTTCACCGGAACGGGCAACACATTTAATCTACTCCATCCGCGCGTATTGCAGTTGGTAATCGATAGCCTCCGTTATTGGGCAGTGGAAATGCACGTTGACGGATTTCGTTTCGATCTCGCCGCCACGCTTGTGCGCAATCACGAGGGTGTAAACATGCTGCATCCCTTCCTCCAAGTCATCCAGCAGGATCCGATTCTTTCGAACGTGAAACTCATCGCGGAACCGTGGGACGTTGGCGACGGCGGCTATCAGGTCGGGAATTTTCCTCCACCATGGTCGGAATGGAACGGGAAATATCGCGACACGGTCCGCAGTTTTTGGAAAGGCGATGAAGGCCGAATCGGCGAGATGGGCTACCGCCTTACAGGCAGTCCCGATCTATACCAGCATAACGGACGACGACCGTGCGCCAGCGTTAATTTTGTCACCGCGCACGATGGTTTTACGCTTAACGACCTGGTCAGCTACAACGACAAGCACAACGAGGCGAACGGCGACGGAAACAAAGACGGCGATAACAACAATCTCTCGTGGAATTGCGGTGTGGAAGGTCCAACCGAAGATCCGCAGATCAACGCGCTGCGCGAGCGGCAACGGCGGAATTTTCTGACCACGCTTTTTCTTTCCCAGGGTGTGCCGATGCTCAGTGGCGGAGACGAGTGGGGAAGATCGCAGAGTGGCAACAACAATGCTTATTGCCAGGACGACCCGATCAGTTGGTTCAATTGGACACGTGATAAAAAGCAAAATCAGCTTTTGGAGTTCACGCGCAAGCTCATTGGATTTCGCCATGCGCATCCGGTCTTTCGCCGGCCGAAATTTTTACAGGGTAGGCGGATCCGCGGTTCTGAGATTCGCGACGTGATGTGGTTCAATCCCGGCGGGAGCGAGATGAGCGACGAAGAATGGGCGTCACCATTCGTTCGCTGCATGGGGATGCTGCTCAGCGGCGATACCAGCGACGTGGTCAGTTTCGAAAGCGAGCCAATCCGTGACGACACGTTTTTGCTGTTGATCAATGCGCATTACGAACCGATTCCGTTTGTCCTGCCCGGACAGGAGCATCTCGAGTGGCAATTGATTCTCGACACCATGGATCCAAATGGTTTCCTGGCAGAGCCAAAAAAATTTGCCTCCGGGGACGACGTCAAACTTGGCGGGCGCGCTTGTTGTTTGCTGCAACTCGTAGCGGGGACGCAAGCTCAAGCTCGTGAAGAATCCTGGAAGAAACGTCGCGTGGAGTTTCCTCCGCTTAGCGCAGAGGAAGAACGCGCGAGAAAAGTGTAGTTGATCGTTGCCGAGGCAGCTTGTCGCGAATTGACCGGGGAGCGGTCGCCATGGCGACCGCTTTCGGCGCCTCGCCGAAAAGGGGTTTCGCGATGTAGGATCAAACGCGAACATTGCGTGGAGCAGAGAAAGTTCGCGATGGCGAAGACGCCATCGGTCCGAGCCGGACTGGGCATTAGCACGCGCGGCGCGTGCGCTCCGCGGAACAGAAAAATCGGGCAACGCAATCTTGTTGCCAGAAACGAATTAGTCTATAGAAATGTAGAGCGCATAGTTTAATGCGCGGCCAAATTTTTGTTGGTCAGTGATTCGTCATGACACCGAGTTCGCTTATCATCGTCACTGATCGAGGCGGGTTAAAAGCATATCGGGTGAACGAGACGCCGACGCGCGGACCGAGCCTGCAACTCGTGCAGGCATTCAACATCACCGACGCGCACGGAAGGTTGGTGGACAAAGTGAGCGATTTGGCTGGGCGGTTTCCGGTGACCAACGGCGCGGGCGCTCACCATGGACCGGGCTCTATTGCCGAGCGAACGCAGTTGGCAACGGAAAAGGACCGCCGCATTCACAAAGAGCTCGCCGATCAAATTACAAAAGTTGTTTCGCTCAATGAAAAGGAGGGATGGTCGTTTGCCGCGCCGGCGGAAATTCATGGAGCGATTGTCGATCTTCTGCCTGCGGCGGTACGTGACCGAATCGTCGAACATGTGAAATCAGATTTGGTAAAAGTGGAACCAGCGAAACTCGTTTCACGGTTTCGTTCATTGCAGCAAATTTAGGATGCTTGATTCTCTATCCTTGATACTGGATGAAAAGCGCGCGGCTGGCTCCTCGTTATCGAGCATCCAGTATCCTGCATCGAGCATCAGAAATTCTTGTTCCCTCAACGCGAGGTAGTCCGTTAGTATCTAATTAATCATGCAATTGCCTGTTAAGATCTCGTATCGGGGTCTGGAAAAATCTGACCAGATCGACAATCTCGTTTTGGATTATGCAGCGCGACTCGAAAAATTTTGCGACCACATCAACCGCTGTGATGTGGCCATCGAGCAAACCAATCATACGCATCAAAAAGGTAATCCCTATCGGTGCCGTATTGATGTAACTGTGGCAGGCGGCCATGAAGTTGTCGCCGACGAGAGGCAGAAGGACAACGGCTCACACCAGCCGCTAAACAAAGTAATTCACGACGCGTTCAAAACGATGGAGCGCGAGTTGCGTCGCGTCGTGGACAAGCAACGCCGCGACGTAAAGACTCACGCTAACGCGCGTTCCCCGAAATAAGTGGCGTCTGCATGCCGGGGAATCATGTAGGGGCGATTGACTTCAATCGCCCGCCTCAATAAGTACCAATACAGCCTCAAGTAGCCCGCCCGAAAGCCGCTCAACCATTCGGCTCATTTCCATGGACGATTTGGCGCGACCTATTTCGTAACAATTTCCTGCCAACGTCGCGGCGCAAATCAGCTCTGTCTCAATGCTGTGGCGGGGTGGTATTTGAAATTACTTTTGTTGATGCCGGATCAGCTGCACATGCTGGTTGGTGTGCCGAGTGACGCGCGACTTTCAAATCTGATTCGCGATTTTAAACGGATCACGACACGAATTGGAGGGATCGATTGGCAGAGAAATTTTTTCGACCATCGATTGCGACATGACGAGAGCGAGAATGAAAAGGTGGCATACATTCGTGCGAATCCTGTTCGCGCTGGATTAATTGGGCCGAATGCTCACTGGCCGTTTGCGATTAACAGCGATGATTTGAATCGAAGTGCGGGCGATTGAGGTCAATCGCCCCTACCTGACGGCTATGTCCGCGCTTGTCGCGCTAATTCACTTAGTCCACACCGTCATCGATGGATTGGAAAGAGCGCTTCGAGTCCTGGTGATTTGGTGCCGGTAAGATAAACGTAGCCTGTAAATCGCGGGTAGTTATCGGGGTCAGATTGCCAGCGGTAAGTGGCATCATACTCCTTGTCGTCGAAGTGAAAACGCATTCTTAGCACTTGAATACAATCGCTGCCTGCCACGGTATCAAATCGAGCAACGCATTTGTCGGTCTTACCTTCGATAGTTCGCGTAACTTGTAGAACTCCGTTCTCGTCTCGAAGCGTTACATGCCCGGTGTAAGTCGCATTCGAATCAGGCTTGCGCCCAACGAGGTCATACTCTCCAGCCATGTAGCTTCGTAAGGATTCCTCATCGAGTTGCGTGCGGTCGGCGTCGCCACAGCGCGCGGAATTGGCGAATATAAGCAACGCGAAAATTGCAAGACATGCTTTCATGATTCCTCTACAGCCAGCGGCGCACAAAGGCCTTATAGTCCAAGTATTGCGCTCCGAACTTCCGTTCCAGATAATGCTCTTCTCTGGGTATGACGAAGTAGTGCATCAGCGCTACCGCCCCGACCAGCGTGACCAGCAGCCACACGCTGTCGACCCAGATCGCGATACCGAGCTGAAACAGCGAGAACGCTAAATAGATAGGGTTGCGGCTGAAACGATAGGGGCCACTCCGAACAATCGTGGTAGTAGGCTTTCGCGCGGGTACGGGCGTGCCGGCTGCCCGGAATTTCGCAACTGAGTACGAGAACAGCGCTATGGCAACAACGACGAGAGCCCCTCCAAGAGGCGTGGTAAACTCTCGAGGAAGAAATGGAAGGGGTGCAGCCAGCTGAATCACAATGCCTGCGACCAGTGAAGTCAGATACACAAGAGGTGGGCGAATGAGACTAAGGTTGGCGGTGTTCCGCACGGCGTTCGGAGGAGTACTGCTCTGAGGCACGGGTGTCACCGTTTACCGAACATCGGAGTTCATCTACCGGCGGCTGGGCTCGGAGTTTGGGTGGCGCCCTTGGCTTTCTTTGCGAAGTCGTCCCATGGCTGCAATCTCCACGGATGCATTTCATACACAAAGACTCCGGACTTTACTGCCGGATCGTTTGCCACTATCGCCTTCGCCTCTGCCTCGTCAGAAACTTCCAGCAAGACGGCTCCACCTGCGTTGTCGATAAGAGGCCCCGCCAGCTTCATAGAGCCTTTGATGTAGAGACTCAGCATATACTTCCCGTGTTCTTTAAGTGGTTGCTCCATCACTGACTTTCCAGTCAGCCAGCCGGGACCGGGACGATATATGACCAAGTACGTCCTGTTCGTTGCGGTAGGCGTGACTGCTTCGGTGACGTTCTGCGCTATACAGAGAATTGGCGCGAGGCTGACTAACAACGGCAACGTAATAGTTTTCATCCCAGGCGGGTTTTTCTTTTGTGACATCTAACGTGAAAGTCATCAACCACTCAGCACTTTGGCAATTTTGCGAGGCTTCGATCAAAAGCAAAGTGCTTGGTTGGCTTCGTTATTTGATTAGGGCTTTGCGAAAGCATTGTCGAGGATCGCTAGGCGAAGCGCATTAGTAGCACGAGCGAGACCAAGGCCAACACAATCCCGATTACCTCAAAGTAATTCAGCGACTCCCGGAACAGCACCACGCCTATGGCGGTGAGGAGTAGCACCAGGGAGACAGAGTAGAGCACGCTGAGCGTGGCAAGCTTCAGGTGCTTCATTACGAACACCCAACCGAACGCGGTCGAGGCGTAGAGAGCGAAGCCAAGGTAAAACCAACCTGTCCGCAGCGAATGCTCGCGCGCGCTGGCGAGCTTGAGGAAGTAGTCTCCCAGCACACCGATCACGCTAAAGGCAATGGTGACGAGCACCGCGATCGTTCTTGTTCCCATCGTCAAAAGAATTTGCGGAGGAACGTCTCCGCTTCATCCGAGATGCCGACAATCTTATTCGTTGCCTGACGATAGAATTTGAAATTGAGCTCGGTCTCGGGCCGACCGTCCTTCCAGTCGGAAAAAAGTTTGAGCTCGCTCCGCCCCAGGCGCCGCTTGGCGAGCGCGGTGCGTCTGATGGTGACGCTCACACGCGGTGTTTGCCGGGCGATCCCGCGTTTCTTTGCAATCGCTTTGGCCGAGGTAACGACGCCGCTCGCGATGAGACCTGGCCCCCCTTCATTCTCGCTCGCGAAAACGAAAATCGTATCGCCTTTGGTGATATGCTTGCCGCCATACATCGTCTTCTGCGCCCTGAACGCGAATGTCTCTGCCCACGGATCGCTAACCTCGGCTTTGATCGCGAACATCATGTTCCTCATCAGGCTCCATTAATTCCATGGCGGTCCATGGGGCAAGGCCTAACCACGGTGTTATGCGCCGTCGGCTAGATGTGCGAGTCCATCGAAGAGCATTTCTGTGCTAACGCGGTCTCCGTTGTTTCTCATTCGATACGCGAATACGAGCGTGCCTTGTTTGTCGACGAGAAAATCGCCTCCCAGTTGAAACATGTCAGGCGCGAAGCCCAGAAACCGCTCTCCCTTGGCAAGGAGCTTGAGGTACCGCCAGTTGAGCAACGGGGACAGCATCGCGCCAGTCAGACCCGTGCGTCCCATACCCCATCGAGCGTAAGCCTCCCTCGTTCGATCGAGTAAGAGGGGGAATGGCAGCGCTACATCGTGCAGCATCTTGGCGCTCAGCAAGGTCGGCTCGTCATAGGCCACAACAAGGACCTGAGCACCCAGCCCTTCGATCTCTTTCTGTCGTTTGATCACCTCGACCAGGTGAACTCGGCAGAAGGGTCAAGCGGCGTGACTCAGAAACGACACAAGCACCGCCCGGCCATGCAGGCTTTCGAGCGAGACTATCTCACCCGTTTCAGTCGGCAGCTCTAGTTTCGGTGCCGGCTTTCCAACACCAAGTTCTCTTCTCATTGTCCCTCCTTTCCACTGCTCCGTGAGCGCGGCTGCGCTACAGTTGAGAAGATAGTAATCAAGATCGACATCGATGCGCAACGCCAAAGAGCATGCTTGCTCGGGAGAACTTTCGGAGTCGGCTTCATCGGTTGGCATAAAATTAAACGTGCACATCACAACGGTTCAGCGGTTGCCTCCAGTGTCGTGTTTAGGCGTCATTTTGGGTTGTGACTGTAGTAGAAATCATCCTGAATCTTTTTCGACAGAGCTTGGAACTCTCCTTCTGAACTGAACCACTGGATCGTCACCTTCTCGCTTTCACGCTTATAGAAGCCAACGTGGAATACACCTCGACGAAGGTCTATCACCAACATGGCATGCTCACAGGGACAACAGTGAGGCATGCACTGAGGAACAATAAGAAAGCCTTGAATCAGGCTCACCGGTGAGCTCACGCTATAAGTTTCCGTGAGTCGCTTCAGATCTTGCTTGGTAAGCAGATGGCTGAGCGCAGCCTGAACCGCCGGTACTTGAAATAACGTGTGGCCATTGGAGTCCGTGTCGTGCGAATACTTGCCAGTCCAGCCCTCTAAATCGAGCGAGGCCCCTTTCGCATGCAGACCCAGCAGGAACACCGCCATGATCGTGACCAGACGCATGATGCCTAACGAGATAAAAGATCGGCTACCGCAAGTTGCCCGAATCGTGAGACGCCCCCCCAAAAGTCGATAGCAAACACACAGAAAATTGGATCGCAGCCTGGCTCGCAATTCGCTCCAGCGCGCGGCTAGGCGAGATGTCTTTCTCAGGCATTAAGGGATACCTCGGTTGTTGTATCCTCTGAAAACCTTACTTACCTCGAAGTCGCTCTCCAAAAAGCTGTCCCTAAATTCCCGATAATTTATGTTCGTTTGTCCCGCCTCGAGCTGACGAACCAGCTTGGCATATTTGTCGTCGAACCGAGGAATGGCTACCGTGGAACTGCTCTCCGCAAGCGCGTTGTAAGAGAGCGTGAGCATCGCGAGAAAACAGAAGAGAGCTTTCCAGAGGTTGTTCGGTCGTCGTGCTGTTCTCACAGATAGCGCATGGATCTTGGCTTCATTGTTTTGTTAAATCGTTTAACGTTGCCGCATAAAACGCCATGCACCCGCGATGCCGCGGAAGATACCGAACAAGATCATCGCTGCCAATGCGTATAGAGCGACAGTCGCTATGAGACTCAACCCGAAGGTCGTCGGCCAGTAGAGCGACGAGTGATGCGACTCATTCAATAGAAAAACAGACCCTGGATAGAGCAGCAAGTCCAGGATGCCGAAGACATGCCCAAGCAACAGCGTGCGAACTATCAGGCCGATCGGAACGAGAACACCGAGGATAGTGGCTACAGCTACGACCTTTCGTAATGAGACACACTCAACCATCTAAACGAGACATTAGGCCTTTACCGGTTCTTTTGTTGGATTAGACCCTTAGCGAGCCACGGAACCCTCTGGCGGCATAGTAAGATTCTGCACCGTTGTGATACACGAAGACAGTGTTGTAGCGGCGATCACAAAAGAGCGCGCCGCCGAGTTTTCTAATATCAGAAGGTGTTTGCACCCAGCTCGACGTTTTCGTATCGAAATTTCCAAGTTTCTGGAGCTCCCGATATTGTTCTTCCGTTAAAAGCTCAGCGCCCATGGCCGCTGCCATATCAACAGCATTATTTTCCGGTTTATGTTCTTTCCTTGCCTCCAGCGCTTCACGGTCATAACAAAGACTTCTACGGCCTTTAGGACTTTCCGCTGAACAATCAAAAAAGATGTATTCGCCTGTCTTTTTGTCATGACCAACAATATCCGGTTCACCGCCGGTTCCTTCCATTTCACTGAGTGACCACAATTTTTCGGTCTTACCTTCCAGCTTTCCTTTTACTTTAGCCCATTCGAGCCCTTTATGGCGGTTCATATTTTTCTCGAAACGAGCTTTCAATGCTCTGAGGAGTTCTTCACGTTGTTCTGGCGACAACTCTTTTTTTGTTACAGCGCCTTTCATAGAGGTTTTCTTTTTATTGTTGTGTCGTGTGAGGAGTTGACCCCGATCAGGGCGATCTTTTCGAAATGAGTCGTCAAAGGACTTGGCCTTTCCGCATCCATAATCCTGTAAGGGCAATTACAGGAATGGAGATATACCGAACTATGGGTGCGTAGTTTGGAAGTTCCTTAAACGGACTATAAACATAACCGACTATCGGAATGCCAAAGACGATGTGAATCCAGCGAAAAATCGAACGTTTGGTGGCATCCTTCATTTGCTAATCATTCAATCCCTTTCCATTGAGAATTTGCCGCATACATTTTTCCACTCGCGACGCCCGAGTTTTGGATTGTTTGGCTGCAGAAAAATAAAGAATGTATCCTCTTTGCCGCCCGGGCGTCAGTGCATCAAAAGCAGTTTTCAAGGCCGGGATTTCATCGAGTTTATTTTGAAGCTCTTCAGGAATAGGCTCTGCATTCTTACTTAGCTCTACTTTTAAACCAGCCTTCTCCGCCTCAATGGCTTCATGAATATAGGCTTTCAGCAGAGGTTCCATTTCAACTATTTCTCGAACATTTGTGAACGGAATCCGGCGTGCCGCCTGCCAGCCAAATTTCTTAAGAACACGATTGCGATCCCTTAACAAGGCGCCTTTGAAAAACAAAAGCGCGCAGGATTCTTTGAAGCCTTGTATGATAACGATGTTACTGTTCTGAAACGTGTAACAAGGTTTACCCCACTTCAATTCTTCGGTCAGCCCGCAGTCAAGACTGATCCTTCTCAACTTCTCCATTTCTTCCTGCCACTTCTTGGCCTTTCGTAAATATTCATCCACCTTAGGATTCATACTGTTCATTTATTGATATTGTGAAATAGAGTGGGCTATATCTTGATTGGTTTGCAAATCTATTTATCGGCGACTGTCAAGTGTGGAGAGCTGACCCAATTAACAGAACTGCGGCAACGTTCACCACATAAAAAAGAACGCGGACAATGCTAGCGTTGCCCTGGCGGGAACAACTGATCGCTACGGGAGTTGCCGCAGGATCTCAACCCCTTTCGCGGCGGGCTGAGCTCCGACTTGGTTCATGCCGATGAAGATGGCCGCGTCGTTGGCTGGATTAATCGCGATCACATTGCCGAATCCTGCCGTTCCTCCGTTCTTCACAATCACAGGATGCAGGTTGGGATTGCCTCCGCCCATGTTGTTCACCCAGGCCATCGCCTGCTTGTTGAATCCGTTCGGCATCGTGTAGATCGGCTTCTGCGCCAGCTGCATCGCCGCGATCAATTCAGCGGAAACCGCTTTGCCGTTCACTTCCTTATGGCCGAGATTGGCCTCGCCAAAGCTGATCATGTCGTGTGCCGTCGAGCGCAGTCCGCCGGCAGCGTACCAGGCGAAGACCGGCCAGCGCGGCGCATCCTGGCCTGCGCGGTTATGCCCTTGTGCCAGGCGCTTCTGCTGTTCCGGCGTGGGTCGCAGCGTGGTGTGGTTCATGCCCAGCGGCTGGAGAATCTCGGAGTTGATCTGATCTTCCCAGGTTTTGCCGCTTGCGATCGCGACCAGATAGCTCAGCAGCCCAATTCCAGCGTTGGAGTACTTATAGGGCGCAGGCAATTGGGTCCTTGGTTCATAGTTCGAAGCCCAGGTGAGAAAGTCTTTCACCGTATAAGACTCGATGCTTCGCTGTCCGGGTCCGCGCGGCAGGTTGGTTGGATCGTCGGGCATTCCCGAGGTGAAGTCCGCCAGCTCAAGCGGCGTTAACTGCTGCGCCCGGAGCGTGTAACCATCAGGCATGTATTTCTGGGCGGAAGCGTCAGGGGCGATTTGATTGCGGTTGATCGCCAGCGCGAACAGCGTGGTGGTGAACGTCTTGGTACAGGAGCCGATCTCCACCAGGGTTTCGCGCGTGAACGGAGCACCTGCGTCAGTAGCTTTTCCGTACGGGAAGAAGTAGCGATGGCCGTGCAATGAAACCGCGACGATCGCTCCCAGATAAGGAGATCGCCTCCATAGGTGGCCACCGGCCCTACGCTGTTCCTGGGCCAAGTACGGCTGCATGATGCCTTCGACCACTTGCTTGATCACTGCTGCCTCACCGCCCGCCTGGGACTGTAACTGCGGACTCTCGGCGGAGGGCGTTTGCTGCGCGGCAACCTTCGCCGCCGCCAAAAGCGCGACTGTGACGATCAGGCCAAAACGAGTGGCAGTTCGATGCATAATCTCAGGGCAATTATCTAAGCGATTATTTACCACTGGGTCATTCATGTCTCTTCGTGTTACAAGTTTCATGTGGTGTCTGGCTCTGGGTCTGGCGAGACAAACCTGAGGCGCCGAGAGCCAGGGCGCGTGTAGCCCAGGGATCGACGGGCTAAACTCATGCAAAGCTGGATAGTACCGCGGCTCGCGGTCGGCGCCACTGCTTGGTTAGGTCCTTTAGTAATCGTGCGGTGAGCCTCTGCATCGTCTTTATCCACGCTAAAGCGCGCTGATGGTGACGTAGTATCCGTCGGGATCTCGGAGCGAGAACTCCTTCGTTCGAGTATTCGGGTTCACGTGGGGCTCCTCTTCGAACCGGGTGACGAGAGCGCGTGCCCTGTTCAGTGCCATGTCGAAATCGTCGACGCGGAAGAACAAGAGGAGCCCATTGCCAGGCGTACCCTTGTCCGCGCTCATCAACGAAGGATGTTCGTGCGCGCCCCATCGGTGGAAGCAGAGCAAGACGGTTCCATCCGTATCTAGAATTTGACCAAAGTGGTCATGGGCCGGACGCGTCTCGGCCTGACCGAACAGCGACTGGTACCATTTAAAGCTACTAGCAACGTCACTGACGCCGATGATCGTCCACGTGCGTTTCATGATACTCCTTCAGCGGCCCAACGACCAAGCTCGGCTACCGCCGCCGGAAGCGTCCGGCCACCGAAGCCAATGATGTTGTAAAAACAGTGATTCATAAGACTGAAACGCCAGCGTCGGTCCGATTTGTTGGCCACATCCGCTGACTACGCGTCGACCAACTCCCCGCCCCAAGTCGCGGGATCACTGTCGGCCACCGACTGTGTAAACGTCCAGCGGTGCCCACCGATGTCCAGAACCGAGTACTGCCGTTCTCCGAAAGGATACGTGGTTGGCTCGCTTACCACGTGTGCACCGGCCGCTTTAGCCTTGGCGAAATGCGCATTTACATCGGTCACCGGCACCATGACACGGGAGCCCGCTACGCTGGCGTTGGTGTCTCGCTCAACCACGACGATCGCTCCGGCGCCAACATGCAGTTGAATGCGGTGGCTCCCGATGCGCAGCCGTTCGGTGAAGCCAAAAGCGTTGCACAACCAACGCGCCGCGGCAGAGACCTCTGGGTAGGACAATTCCGGAATGACTGGGCCAGGCGGCATTGATCGATTAGTAGGCATGTGTTGGATGCTGAGGTTTGTGGCCTAACGACCCCAAGCTCAGTGACGGCGGCGACGAGACGCGTCGATTGCAATCGCGACGGCCAGCCGCCGTTCGCTGCAGCGAATGGTTAGACCACGTTCTTATGTCATCTCTCTCGAAAGAAAAACTCCAAAAGCACTCGAACTGTCTGGGACGTGTCAATCTTCCAAGTGCTGCCGTCTTTGACGAGTGTGAGGGTTAGGGCCTCCTCTCCAATGGCAACACGATGGGTCACCCTCCGGCTCTTAGCGTCATCGGCAGGCTTGCTGGAACGAACCACAGGCATCAACTCAATAATCGAACCATACTGGTCCATGTCTCCCGGCGCGGCCTTCGAGCCGTCAATCTTGACCTTGCTCGCGTCCGTAACCAATCGGCCAAGCATCTCACGATTCTGCGACAGGGCGGAACAAACGAATTGGTGGATAAGCTGCCGGTGCAGCGCGTAAATACCCTCCAAGTTGAAAGTCGGGTCAACCTTCCCATCGCGCGTCTCAACAAAGTAAATGTCCGTGCCTACCAAACCCGAAGTGATGCCTGTGGACTTCGAGGTGATCTTCAAGCTGTCGAGCGCCAGTAGCGCGTTCGTGTCCTTCGCACCTCGTAACATCCACGCATCATCCGATGGGTGGCAGAGGTTCGAGAGCTCAATGCCGTCCGCTCCGTAGATGTAGCGCAAGAACTGCTTGGCTGCGGGCTCGGCAGCTTGAGTGGTGGATGTCATGACAAGTAGCACGGCAAAAAGTCGGATGATGGTAGTCATGGTGATGATGCAGTGATCTAACGAAAAAGAGCTGAGCCACGGCTAGCGTTGCCGCCCTTTTGCACCAAGTCAATCGTGGTTTAACGAAGATAGAAGATGCAGCGCTCGAACTACGGGCTCGGCGGGGGAGTCGGTTGACTGCTCGGGCTCGGGCCTACTCTTGGTGTAGGTGCGTTGCTCTTCCCGGAAAGGTTTTTCTGCAACGCATCTGTGATTTTTTGTTTAACTATGTTCTGAATGGCATCGTCAAACGAAGGTGACGCAGTAGCGGTCGGTTGAGGTGCTGACGTCGCTCTGTTCTTATCAACCGAGCGCATGATCGCCGGCGCGAAAATCACCGACACAATGGCAAGGGCGAGGAGCAACGCCGCGACGATAAAGACCGCGCGCGCAACCGGCGAAAGTCCTCTGCGCATGGTGGAGGCGCCAGGCGCGGTGCGTCGTACCCCGGCGATACACGCCGGGGGCGCGGGATTGCCAATCATCTCTGCATACACATTGACTAACGAAACAACAACTCCGTGTTTCACTTCCACATCGCCTAGTTCATGCAGATAACGCTGCCAACGACGATGCTGCGCCAGATCACCCGCGAAGCGTTTGCTCACCAGAATGTGACCTGCGTCGCCGCAATCCATCACCCGACGCGCGACATTGATTCCTACTCCGGAAATGTTTTCGCGCGCGTTGGCATCCCTGACATGTTGCACCGGCCCGCTGTGGATTCCCATTCTTACCGGCAGGCTCGGTTGCGCGCGCAGAGCCTGGCTGACTTCTAAAGCGCACTCGGCAGGCCCCTCCACTGAGCCGGTGAAGACCAGGGCCATACCGTCGCCGGTCGGCAAGATGATCAGCTGCCCTGCTGCTTCCGCTTCACGCGCTGCTTCGGTATTGCGGACAATCTGATTCAACTCCTGAAGCGCTTCCGATTGTTCGTCGGTCAGCAGCCTGGAATATCCGACGATATCGATGAACAAGACGTGCGCGATCTCCAGGCGCGGCTTGTTTTTCTCGTCATCCTCCATTTGCCAGGAAACGGTAAGCGCACTCCGTCGACTGCTCTAGACGATTTTTTTTCGCCCGCCCTTTCGCCCGATGGCGGGTTTTGCAAACAGCGCACTTCACGAACTAACGAGAATCGAGCAGATTGGGAATCTGCGAGATGGACGGGATAGCCCGCGAGAACCATCGAGCTGGGAAGATCATGAGTCACAGAGATAAGCAATCGCTGATGAGGGCGCGCTTCGCTACGAAGTCGAAGGTGGAATTCATGACAAGTAAATTCATACGCCGGTCAGCGGTTGTTTCCGGTTGCGCGAACGCAGTGAGAAGGGCAAGGGCAAACACCATGAGTGGGAACAGATGCTTCATGGGCCTAACGAGAACAAGGTCAGCTGCATCGATTGGTTAGGCAACGCGCTACTTGACATTGACGGCGATAGCAATCGTTGGCGTAGCGAAGACATGCTGATGGTGAGGGTCGATGACCCCACTCGGGAGGAAATACCATTTACCGGGTTCCATGTTGCCTAGGGCTGGAAGCTTTGGCACCCGCTGGGGGTCGAGCCCGGCTGCAAGAAGTTGGGTGGCGTCGAATTCGTACACCACGTCTTCCGCTGTGGCCTCGGGCTGCGACGCATAGTGAACCATGGTGCCCTGACTGCTCTTGAAGCAGTACTCGCCGGCTGCTTTTGTCTTATCGATGGCGATTTCGGGCTTCGCCCGGAGTACGCGAGCGATTGCGAGCACCTCGGCCTTGGCGGTTCCCTGGAGGGAGCACATCTGCGTACTCGGAGCGGATGTGAGCCAGGTCAGCACTGCCGGCGTCGGTACTACCTGTCTGGGCTGACATGCTGGTGACGATCACGAGGGGGACGGAAGCGAGGGTGAATTTGAACATTGTGAGGTCCTTTCTTTAGGCGGTCTAACGAGAATCGAGCAGATTGGGAATCTGCGAGATGGACGGGATAGCCCGAGAGGGAATGAGCGGGCAAGATCATGAGTCAAAGAGAATGGAGCCCGCGGTGCGACATGGACGGGAAGCCCGAAGGGTGTTTTCGCGGGAAGAAAACATCATAAGCCACGGCTAGCGTTGAATAACAATACGGCGGGAGTGCGTGAGCCTGGCGAATGGAGCGGCGGGTTAAGCGACATAGAAGGTAAAACGACGAGGGTAGGAGCGAGTGAGTGTGAGCAAAGAACGAGTTTCAATCGCACTAGGGAAGCCGGGCACCTGGATGATATCCAGGGTGTCGTGGCAAGCACGCTGAATGGCGCCCGCAGGGAAACGGTGCGGCATAGATGGGCAAGCCGAAGGCCGAGTGAGCGGGAGTGAATGAGCCAACTTATTTCGAAACGGCGCCAGCCTGCTCGCGAATATTTTCGGACTTGGCTGCAGCGATTGGTTAGATGCTTTCATTCGCCACTCATCGATCGAATGAATCCGGGAAGGTCATCCTCCCATTTTTATCGAATCCGAAAGTCACGCCAGATGAGCCTCCGTGTCCATCGGAAGCGAACCCGGCGTAAACGCGGCCGGGAATGAGCTTCTGCGGTTGAATCATCGTGGTAAAACCAGGAGGCGTAACTCCGTACTCGATCGGCTGTGTCAGACCGCGGCGGCCCAAGACGGACCACATCGCCTTCCACCGATCATCGGCGGTCCGCATAGAAACGGTGAATGACTGGATATCGGTCTTCGCATGTGTGGTCGAATCACCGTAAAACTCGAAGCGGATCGGCCCGCCCAATCGCCCGCTCGCCTTACAAACAAACGAATATGACATCGCCTCAGCAGCGATGCTCGCGGACAGCAATAACATGACGGCAACGACGCGCATTAGCATCTAACGAGAAAGAGATAAGCCACGACTAGCGTTGAATAACATTACGGCGGGAGTGTGTGAGCGCAAAGACGCGAATCGCACTAGGGTAGCCGGGCACCTGGATGAAATCCAGGGTGTCGTGGCAAACACGCTGAGCTTGCAAAGGTAATGGGGCCGTTGGCTTCATCGATTGGTTAGACCTAGTCGGGCAATCCCATCACGATATACCCGTGTAATTCCAATAAGCTCCAACGCGCTTCACGACATGTGGAGTGCAAAAATATTGTCCTGCCTGGCGATAGCTCAAGTACGCTGTGTTGCCGTCGATGATGTGGATGTGTGTGAGGTGCTGACTGCGAATCTCCGGCAGGTCGGCGCGCATCGCAGCAACGGCGGCCTGGATCTCTGGAACCGACACCATGCGGACGTCACCAGAAACTGGCGCACCACTGACTGTCAGCCGTGTGCTGGCGCATGCAACGAGCAAAAGCAGGCACGAACCGATGCTCAATTTTGTCGTGTGCACTTTAGGTCTAACGAGAATTCGGGCGTTCGAGATACCAGAACTGGAATGTCCGTCCAGCTAAGCGTGTCGGTGGCCATAACAAGGCCTGATTCTACTGGACTAAATGGACCCACAGCAGTTTTTCTTCTGGATAAACGTCCTTGGTCGGCGGAAAATTTTCCGGATGATCGAGACTGCCGGCGGTGATGTCGATCTCGTCTGGCCGACGTTCGGTCTCGTAAGTGAGCGACGTGCCGCAAGAGCCGCAGAAAGTTCGGAATGCGCCAGTTTCAGTTTTGTATCGATGCGGTTTGCCAGTTTCAAATTCGAAGTCGGAACGGTTTACGATGACCCAGGCCACCGCCTGCGCACCCGCCGCGCGCCGGCAATTTTCACAATGACAATTCGTGCAGATGCGCGGTTGACCTTTTATCTTGAATCGAATCTCTTTGCAGTAACATCCGCCAGCTATCATACGATTATTTTATAACCTAAAGCCGCCGACGATCGGGCGTCAACGGTCGCGGGCATCCCAAAATAGGACTAACGCTGGAGTTGAGCCGGACCGCGTAGCGGCGTCGGCTCGAATGACTCGTTATACGCCGATGAACGGCTGTTTGCCCAACCCGAGTCTCGCTTGCCGCCAGGCAAGTCCAGTTCTTCCCCGCCCATGGGGAAACGCCTTATCTGAGTTGCTCGGCTAGCCCGATAATGATGTCCTCAGGGCCGCGAATGAAACAGAGCCGGTACTTGTCCTCGTACTGAGCGACTTCGCCTACGAGCTCGGCGCGATGGGCGCGCAAGCGCGCGAGGACGTCCTCGATGTCGTCGACGGCGAACATGATGCGACGTATGCCCAGGGCATTCGCTGGTGCGCTCTTCGGCTCAGTTGTGACCGCCGCCGGCGTGTGGAACTTGGTCAACTCAACCCGACCGTGGCCGTCTGGGGTCCGCATCATCGCGATTTCGGCTCGAACGTTCTCGAGCCCCACGACCTGGTCCACCCAACGTCCCTCGACTGATGTCTCGCCCTCCAGCTCCATACCAAGCTCGACAAAGAACGCCTTCGCAGCCTCAAGGTCGTCAACCACAATGAGAACGTTGTCCATGCGCCGAAGTGCCATTTACCTACCTCCCGTTACTTGACTGGAAACGCCTAGAACTTGTCCTTCACATGGCGCATAACGAGAAAGATAACGGAGCCCGCGGGAAGCGTTGCGACATCGACGGCAAGCCCGAAGGGTGTTTTCGCAGGAAGAAAACATCATAAGCCACGGCTAGCGTTGAACAACAATACGGCGGGAGTGCGTGAGCGCGAAGGCACGAATCGCACTAGGGTAGCGGCGCACCTGGCTTAAATCCAGGGTGTGGTGGCAAACACAGTAAACTGACAACGAAATGGGGCCGTTGGCTTCATCGATTGGTTAGATGTAGCCCTCGAAAGCCACCAGGGCTACGGGCGCGGTGCTGGTGTAGGCCGAGGCCGAGTCGGACTGAACCTTGTAGCTGTAGCTGTTGCTGTCGGTGTTGGCGATGGTGTACAACCGCCAGGACAATCAGATGGCGTCGGCTTGCAGTTGGAATTGGAGTCGGTGAACCACCGAAATCTGAGGTGTCGGCGTCACGGTAGGACTTGCTGTCGCTGTTGGAGTAGGAGTAAACGTCCGGATTGCGCAGATCATTGACTGAAAGCTAACGTTCAGCTCTCAGCCAAAGACTCTCAGCCGCGCCAATTACGCGGGCGCGCCGCCAAGTGCGCCGGGGAGCGGCGGGGTCACGTCGGGCGCGGCTACGACTTGCTTCGGCGGTTTTTCGGCCGGCATCTTCTTACCTGGTGGTGGCGATGCGCCTGGCGGCGGATTAATCAGGCGACCGTGATCGACAATCTCTTTGATTTGCGAGCCGTCCAGGGTTTCGTACTCAAGCAAGGCTTTTGCGATTACTTCGAGCTTGTCGCGATTTGCTGTGAGCGTTTCTTTCGCCAGCTGGTAAGCGTCGTCGAGAAGTTTGCGTACCTCCTGATCGATTTGTTCGGCAGTCGCTTCGCTGTAGTCGCGCGCGCGAGAAATGTCGCGGCCCAGAAAGACGTAATCTTCGTGGTCGCCATATTCGACCATGCCCATTTTCTCGCTCATACCCCATTCGCAAACCATCCGACGCGCGATTGCCGTGGCGGTCTTGATGTCGCCGCGCGCGCCATTGGTGATGTCGCCAAAAACAATCTCCTCCGCAACACGGCCGCCCATGCTAACCGCAAGACCGGCGAGCAACTCGTTCTTGCGATTGGTGTATTTATCTTCCTCGGGCAACCACATGGTCGAGCCAAGCGACGGCCCGCGCGGGATGATGGTGACCTTGTGCAGCGGCTCAGTGTGTGGAAGCAATTCGAGCAACAATGCGTGACCGGCCTCGTGATACGCGGTGTTTTCTTTTTCTTTTTCGCTAAGCGCGAGGCTGCGGCGCTCTTTGCCCCAACGAACTTTATCGCGCGCTTCTTCGAGCTCGGCCAGCGTGATTCCTTTTAATCCTCGACGGGCGGCGAGCAACGCCGCTTCATTGATCACGTTCGCGAGTTCGGCGCCTGAATAACCTGGCGTGCCGCGCGCGACAACTGCGAGATCGACGCCCTCGGCGAGTTTCACTTTCTTGGCGTGGACACGCAGAATTTCTTCGCGTCCTTTCACGTCAGGCAAATTCACCGTGATCTGGCGGTCGAAACGTCCGGGTCGCAACAATGCCGGATCCAAAACATCGGGGCGGTTCGTAGCGGCGATAATGATCACGCCTTCCTGCGTATCGAACCCGTCCATCTCGACGAGCAACGCATTTAAGGTTTGCTCGCGTTCGTCGTGTCCGCCGCCAACACCATGACCTCGGTGGCGCCCGACCGCGTCGATTTCATCGATAAAGATGATGCAGGGCGCAGATTTCTTGCCCTGGTCGAACATGTCGCGCACGCGCGATGCGCCGACGCCGACAAACATCTCAACAAAGTCCGAGCCGCTGATGGAAAAGAACGGGACATCCGCTTCGCCCGCAATAGCCCGCGCGAGAAGCGTCTTGCCAGTGCCCGGAGGCCCGACCATCAACACGCCCTTCGGAATGCGTCCGCCGAGTTTCTGAAATTTTTTCGGATCGCGCAAGAACTCGACGAGCTCTTGCACTTCATCTTTTGCTTCCTCAACTCCGGCGACATCGCGAAATGTGATTTTGTTTTTGTCACGGGCGAGCATGCGCGCCTTGGATTTCCCGAAATTGAGAGCGCCTTTTCCTGCCATGCGGATTTGCTGGCGGAACAGGAAGTAAAGCACCAGCAGGAAAAGGGCGATCGGCAGAAACCCGACCACGGTTTGGGCAAGCATGTTCGATTCGGTCTTGATAGCGGGTTGAATTCCGGCGGCAGCTAGTTTTTCCTGCAAATTATTTGTGAAACTTAAATAAACCGTGGTCCGAAACGGAATCTGCTGGGAGGGCGCCGAACCTATTCCCTGGCGGATGTAAGCGCCGCGCAAGGTCTGCGTTGGGCGACCATCTTCCACCACCAGCTGGAGCGGATAATTTTTGTCGTTAACGATCTGCTTGTTCTCCAGCAGCTCGAGGAAACGGTTATAGGGCACGTCTTCGACCGGTTGCATTCCGCCGCGGTAAAAGAGCATCGCCATTGCGATCAAACTGAAGGCGATCACGATGAGGATGACGCCACGCCAATTGAAATTGGGTTCGCTCCCGCGGTTTCTATTCTCTCTCTGAGAATTGCGATCGAACTGAGCCATAAGCAAAAACGGAATTTACCGGCGTAAAGAGGTTACCATGGACAAATTGGCAATGCAAAATGGGCAAGCCCATGTGATTCGTGACTGGTTACGGCGTAAAATGTTCCATTAATCTAAACGGTTTGACCTGCCGGAGCTATTCGTTGTTCGGATTTCGCCTTCCCTTCCTCACTTTATATTCGTGGCCGCGCATTGCGTCGTTCGCCCGTTTCGGGTAAAATTCGCCCCCGAACATTCACAATGACAGAGCTTGTCTCATCAGTCGCTGATAAGATCGATCGAGCTGTGCAGCGGGTAACTCCGCTTGCATATCGGGTGCGTCGGACCGGGCGGCGTTGGGTGCGTCGGGCGTTGCGCAAGCCTCGGAGCGTCGCGGAAGGGCCGAATCTGCTGCCGGTGCTAATCCAGGTGCTGGCGAGCTTTACCAAGGCGGATGGCGTGTTGCTCGAGGAAGAGATCGACTCAAGCCTTGGTTTTCTCCGCTACGACTATCCAGAGGCGGTTTACTCGGAGCTGCGGCAATTATTCCGGCAAGCGCTTTACGAGCAGCAAGATCTCGCTGCCATGGCGCAAAAGCTCGGCGCGCAGCTTGGCGCGGATCGTAAGATCATGCTGGGAGTTCAGCTTTACGACTTGATCTCGCAAGCCGGTTTAAAGCAGGAACAGGTCGTTGCGTTCTACTCGTTCATGTCGCAGATGGGCATGGCTGCGCAGGCGATCGATATCGTTTATCAACTCAATGCGTCGGAAGATTCCGATCCGTCGATCTATCAGCACGGCGCGTCGCCGCTGGAGTCGCTCTCCTTCGGGCCGGACGGGAAAGCGGATGTGACGCTTAAAAATCTGAACGAGGCCGATCGCTTGATGGCTTTTCGCTATCACGAACTCATTTTGCTGAAAAATTATAGCGACCAAAACGTTTCGGTTCGTGGCAGGCCGTTGGTGCGTGGCGGTTTCTGCCGGATTTATCCGGGCCAGCGCATTCTGGTGGGCGATCAGGTGCTCAGCTATCAGGAGCTGGCGCAATATTTCAACGCAAAGAAGAACGTTTCACTTCCACAGATTTTCATTCGTGTAACCAGAGACTCTGACGAAGTGGGATTGGAACGCTCGCGAACGCGTGAAAGCGTGCTTCGGGTCACTTTCGGTTTAAAGGTTCGCGTGAAGGCGCTGCGTGATGTGGATGCCGAACTCAACGGCGTGAAGTTAAAGGCCGGCACACAGGTCGATGCAGCCTTGGAAGACAGAATCGTCTTCCGCAATAATACTGAGCTGGATTTGAACGATCTGCGCCGGCGGGCGCGCGCTCTCGGTGGCCGGTTCCAGCTAAAGGCCTCCAAATCAGAATATCTGGTCTCGAATGACCCGAGCCGGCTGGAAGCCGACGATATTCTGCTTTCCCCTGGCACGAGTGGTGATGTGCTGTTGAAGATTTTCTGCGATTACGATCGGCGGGTCGGTCAGTTGGAGGTTATCGAAGCGGATCGCCCGATCATGGTCGGTGACACCGTGGTGCGCACCACAGCGCCGCTCAACGACGGAGACACCATTCGAATCGACGTCGGCCAATTTTTGCGATGCAATTTTTCGGAACGAATCATCGAGGAAGAGCGCAACATCATTCGCGTTCTCGAGGCGAACGAAATCACACACCGATTTGGCAAGGGTCAGATTGGTCTGGAAGGAATCTCCTTTAGCATTGCGCGTGGCGAGCTTGTTTGCGTGATGGGGGCAAGCGGCTCAGGGAAAAGCACTCTGATGAGAGTGCTCGCTGGCCAACTTCAGCCCACCAGTGGGGAAGTCCTCCTCAACGGGCAGTCGCTCTATCAAAATCTCGACGTGCTGAAGCATTACGTCAGCTACATGCCTCAGCAAGACGCTTTCGACGAACATCTGACGATCGGCGAAAATCTGTTGTTTGCGGCGGCCATTCGCGCGCCGCACCTATCCCGCCGCGATCGCAGCCGCCGTTTGGACGCTAAATTAATCGAGCTCGGCCTCGGCGAACGGCGTGATGCAGTGGTCGGCAGCCCGGAGAGCAAAACGCTGAGTGGCGGCGAGCGAAAACGTCTTAACATCGGGCTCGATATGATCGGTATGTCGGACGTTTATCTGTTCGATGAGCCGACTTCCGGCCTTTCCTCAAAAGATTCCGAACACGTCATGGAAATCATTCGGAGCATGGCGCACAACAAAATTGTTATCGTCACCATTCACCAGCCGAGTTCGAAAATTTTCCAGATGTTTCACAAGGCGATCCTGCTCGACAAAGGCGGGCGCCTGGTCTTTTTCGGAACGCCGTCCGACATGCTTCGGTATTTCGCTGAAGCGGAACATCAACATCAATTCGGAGCGGAACTGGGCGCGTGTCCAGCCTGCGGAACAACTCGTCCTGAATTCATTTTTGATGTGTTGGAGACACCGCTACGCGATCTAAGTGGCGACATTATTTACGAAGAAAACAGCCGCGGTCAGCTCGTCGCGGCGCGCCGTTATTCACCGGAATTCTGGCGTGACAAATATGAAGCGTTTCGCCTGATTCAAGACGTCAAACAAGTTTCCTTGCGCAGGGAGGCACCCTCTCCCTTGCCCGCGGCGCCGGTGCAGAAAAAGCGGATGCCATTTCGGTGGCACGATGAGTGGACACAGTTTCGTACGGTGCTACGGCGCGCCTTCGTCAGCAAAATGCGCAACCGCGCCAACCTGGTGATCACGATCGGAGTTTCGCCTATCCTGGCGCTGTTGATTGCGACCATTCTGCGGTATTCAGAGAATGGGACATACGATTTTGCTTCCGCTTATCACATTCCAACGTTCTTGTTCCTCGGTCTGATCGTCGCGATGTTCCTCGGCCTCACCAACAGCGCCGATGACATCATCCGTGACCGGCCCGTCCTGCAGCGCGAGCGCAATGTCAACGTTCGTTTATCGTACTACGTCATCTCAAAGACGCTCACGCTCGGCGTGTTTGCTCTTTTTCAGTGCGTCCTCTTCGTGCTGATCGGTAATTACATTCTGCAAATCCGCGGAATGTTTTGGATCGATCTCGGGATCATGTTCATGACTGCCATGGGCGGCGTGGCGCTGGGTTTGCTCATCTCTTCGCTGGTGGCCGATCCCAAGACGGCTGCAAACATCGTCCCGCTCGTTTTAATTCCGCAGATCATCATGGGTGGTGCCCTCATCAAGTACGAGGACATGAACCGGAACCTCGCTCTCCTTTGGACGCTATCGCGTTGGTTCTCCGAACATCCGAGCGCAGAAAAAACCAGGAAGTCGGAGAGCAAACTGCAGGTGCCATTTGTCTGTCAATTCATCGCCATGCGTTGGTCTTACGAAGAAATGATCGTCGCGCAGGCGAAGCTCAATCCGCTAACGCGGCGACAGGATCGAGCCAACGACGAGATTCAACGGCTCGCGCCCAAAGCCAGCACTCTGGAGCAACGCAAACGACTCGATGACCTGAAAGACGTGCTTGCGCTGCTCTCGGGCTTGGAGGGTAAATCTCCGGCCGATGTGGACAGCTATCTCCACTTGATCGATCCAGTACTTGACGGCAAACGACCTTTCGACCGCGCTCTGTTCAAAGACGCGACTGGTCCAATCACGGCGGAACAAATCTACGTGAACCAGAAGGTTTCCGACCTGATCTCAAATGCCGAGATGGATCAAAGCGACTATCGCCGCGGGAACAAGCCTAATGTGTTCTTCGGCGCGCAGAAACGTTATTTCGGAATCAAGTTTGGTGTGTTTTTCTTCAATACGGCTGTCCTACTTCTATCCACGTTTGGATTGCTTGCACTATTGCATTGGATTTTGCGAAGAGAGCTCGAAGTTCGAAGAAGCTAGATCTTCGGGTGCGGCGACATGTCGCCGCTTTCAAAGCGCGGACATGTCCGCGCACTCCACATCGCTGACAGAGCGATTCGACATCTTCGTGTTTGTCATTCCGAGCAAAGTCGAGGAATCTCTGGCTATTGATTTATGAGCAAAACTAAACGCAAGATTCCGAGGTTGATCGTCGCCACCAGCGAAACAGATGCCGATATGCTTTATGCGACGAAATTTTGGGCGCCGGATCCATTCATTTTTCTGGAACGCAATGGCAGACGCACTCTTGTCCTGAGCGATTTGGAAATCGATCGTGGTCGCAAGCAAGCCGACGCGGATGAATTTGTCATGTTCAGCGAGCTCGAGCGCGAAGTGCAGGGAAAATCCAAAAAGGCGCCACCCTATGAAAAAGTTCTGGCGCATTTTCTTAAAAAACGTGGCGTAAAATCGGTAGTTGTCCCTGCAAATTTTGCGCTCGGTTACGCGAAGGAACTCGCCGCAAAGAAAATCCGTGTGCGCGCGACGAATGGATTTTTCTGGCCGGAGCGCGAGGCGAAATCGGAAAAGGAAGTGGAAATGATGGGCCGAGCCTTGCGAATCACGGAAAAAGGACTCAGGCGGGCAATCGAAATTTTGAAAGCGTCCAAGCCCGGAGCTCGAAAACGATTGCGCTGGAACGGCAAAACGCTGACTTCCGAAGTGCTCCGCGCCGAAATTGATTCTACGATCTTGCACGCGGGCGGCATTCCGGCCGGTACGATTGTCGCCGGCGGCGACCAGGCGTGTGATCCGCATGAACGGGGCTACGGGCCGCTTTACGCAGACTCTTTGATTATCCTCGATGTTTTTCCTCGCGATGCGAAGACCGGATATTTTGGCGATATGACCCGCACCGTATTGCGCGGACGGGCGAACGAAGCCCAGCGGAAGCTTTGGGAAACGGTGAAAGCCGGTCAAGCGCTCGCTTTGAAGAGAATCAAGGCGGGAGTCGATGGGATGACGATTCACAAGGCAATCCAGGAATTGTTCGCCAAACGTGGTTTTCCGACTGAAGTGCGCAGAGGCCGACGCATTGGATTTTTCCACGGCACCGGGCATGGGCTTGGGCTGGAAATTCACGAGCATCCGCGATTGCAGAAAGTTGTTCTAAAGGGCCGACAGGTGCTGACTGTCGAGCCCGGCCTGTACTATCCCGGGCTTGGTGGCGTGCGGCTCGAAGATGTGGTCTTAGTGACGAAAACAGGTTGCAAAATTCTGTCGCGGTTTCCGAAGCGGTTGGAGATTTAAGCGGAACATGGAAAAGCTGCGTGCGCTCGCGCTCGATCTGAACCGAACCGCTCCTCGAAGCCCGCGGGCTGCGCTCGGCAACTTTCCCGCCGTGGCCGCGCGCTTGGTAGATAAATGCCGGGCAGAACTCGTTGGCTGGAGCGGCCCTTATCATTATAATTGTCCAATGGACCGCAAGTTCCTTGCTGCGTGTGGACTGGATGCGGAGGTGCTGCGGGAATTCATCGCAACCGGGGCAGACGATGCGGAAGTGACAGCTTGGATGACCCACAACGCCGCGGCTCGGCAAAGAGAAATTACTGGTTGGAGCCGGCGTTTTCTGGCGAACCCGCTCTGGCGGCTGCTTGATTTGGAAGATTGGTTGCACGTGCGTGCGGCCAGCCGCAAGCAGTGTAGGTAGATCGTGTCCGGCAATACTGCCAGGCCGGGCGCGAAACCCTTGGGTACCGCGTTGGTCGAACGTCGCCGCGCGAATGCCCCCCCGGCTAAATGAACGAAGCGCATGATTGCGCGTCTAATTTGTTCCAACCACTAAAGTGACAACTGACTTCGATACATTAAATTACCTCGGTATGTTTTATCCATACGGTTTCGGTCTTGGACCGGGTTGGCTGCTTTACATCGGCGTCCCGTTGATAATCGGGATTTGGGCCCAGATTCGGGTCACGAGCGCGTTCCATAAGTGGGGCGAAGTACGAGCAAGCTCAAACATCACCGGCGCGGAATGCGCGCGTGAAATTCTGCAAGCGGCCCAAATTCCGGATGTGGAGGTTGTGGAGACGAATGATTTTCTTGGGGACCATTACGACCCGAGAGACAAGAAGCTGCACCTCTCCAGCAACGTGTACCACACGCCTTCAGTAGCGGCGCTGGGCATTGCTGCGCACGAGACCGGTCACGCGATTCAGCACGCAAAGGCGTACGCACCACTGAAAGCGCGCATGGCAATCGTGCCTGTGACAATGGTCGCGTCGCAATTGCTGCCGTTCATTATTATCGGCGGTCTCTTCTTCGGGATCACCGGTCTGATTACTCTTGGCATCTATTGCTATCTGGTCTTGCTGGTCTTCCAGTTGATTACGCTGCCCGTGGAATTCGATGCCTCGCGGCGAGCAAAAATCATTTTGCAACAGATGGGTATCGTCCAGCCCGGTGAGGAAGTAGTGGGCGTGAATAAGGTCCTCAACGCGGCTGCGCTCACGTACGTGGCGGCATTCATCGCTGCGCTCGGGAACTTGCTCTGGCTGATGTCGATCCGCGATCGGCGGTGATCGACTGCACTATGGATTCCGCTCTCGCCTTACCTGCTCGACGGATTTCCGATTTGTTGTCGTCTGGTCTCGGAGCTCGTGCTAAGTCTAGGCGCGAGACAATGGACCAGCCGCGGGTCGATCCAGATCAGGAGTTGGTAAAACGTACGCAATCGGGCGATGCCGCCGCCTTCGATGAACTGGTCGTCAAATACACCCCGCGTCTTTACGGCCTGGTGTACAACATGACCTCGAACCACGAGGACACGAACGATCTTTTGCAGGACATTTTTGCCAAAGCGTATCGCGCGATCCGTGGATTCCGTGGCAAATCGTCTTTTTACACATGGATTCATTCCATTGCTGTGAACATGACGCTCAATTTTCTGAAAAAACGCGGCCGGCGTTTTCAACTGAGCCTGGATGACGTCGACGCCAGCATTCAAAATGACAAGGAATTCCTGCAAAGCACGGCCACGAGCAGTCCGGTGCGCGAAGCGGACTTGTCTGAGCTGCAGCGAAGATTGAACGAGGCCATGATGAAATTGTCTGATGAACACAGAGCCGTGGTCACCATGTTCCATATCCAGGGGATGCCCCACGCAGAGATCAGTAAAATCTTGCGCGTCTCAGAAGGAACGGTACGTTCGAGGCTCTTCTACGCGAATCGGCAGTTACAGAATTATCTGGACGAATTTCGGAAAAATCCTGTTTCCTAATCCGCTCTGAAAAATGGACGAGCTTAACGATAACGAAATCGCGAGGCTGCTTCGATTGAAGCGGTACGAACAGCCGCCACCCGGCTACTTTGAAAATTTCCTGCATGAATTTCATCGGCGACAGCGCGATGAAATGCTCCGCCAGCCGCTGTGGCGCATCTGTCTGGAGCGCGCTCACGGTTTCATGCTTCGTCTCGATGTTCGATCTCTCGCCTCGTATCCAGCTGCGGTCGCGGCCGTTCTGGTCTGCGCCGCAGTCATTTCACTGAAGATTTATCAGCAACCGGAGACGGCTCGCGTTGCCCTCCAGAGTCCGCCGGCCTTGTCGGTCCCGGCGAGCGCCGAAGGAGAATGGAGCCTCACATCTCCGGTGGCAACGCAGATTTTCAGGACGCAGCCGGTTCGCAGTTTTAATGGAAGCGCCCAGACTCACCGAGCCGCGGCCCCGCCGCGCTACGTGCTCGACAGCGTCCCCGTGAGTTATGAGCCGACTTTCAGATTTTAGGCCCGGTATAGGAAGACGCGCCTCACACGGCTTGCGCGTCCCAGTATGGCAAGTTAAGAATCAGCGCCTCACTATGTCCCGTAACACCACATTCGCCCTGATTTTCTGCTTGGGCGTCCCTTCGCTCTTCGGTCAGGCGCAGTCCACTAAGACAAGTAGCGATCGGATTAAGGATAGTCTTGAGCGCGCCATGGCGCAGGCGGAGTCCGCTGCAGCAGTTAGCCATCAGGTCAAAGACATCTTCGCGCGCGCCGCCAAAGCAGTGGTTAAGATTCACGGCGTCGATGAACACAGCGAGATTTGCGGCACTGGATTCTTTATCGATCCCACCGGAACCCTTTACACCGCATATACGGTTGGAGGGGAAGCAGGAAATTTCACAATCGAATTTGGCGGCAAGAAATACCCGGCACGCCAGCTTTTGGCGGATATCCGCAGCGGAACGGCGATGTTAAAAATCGATGAAGCCACTCCGGCCCTGCCGATTGGCAAATCTGAACAATTGGAAGTAGCAACACCTGTTGTATCGATCGGTTTCCCTTTGGATCTGCCGGAAACGCCCAATTGCGGCATGGTCGCGGGATTTGATCGGAAATATCTGGGGCGTTATTTTTCCACGACACACATGCGTCTTAATCTGCCGTCGCAGCGCGGAGAAGCCGGCGCGCCGCTGTTGAACATGAAAGGTGAGGTTGTTGGTATTGTGGTCAGCAGCCTCGAGAACAACTCTGCGTGTTACGCCGTGCCAATTGAAGCAGCCGAGAAAATTCGGAGCGATTTCATGCGTTTTGGCGAGGCCAGGCATGGCTGGGTCGGGATCAATGTCTCCATGGCTCGGCAGCCGGTAGAAGGTTCGGTCGCGGAAATGACGCAAATCATGCAGGAGACCCCCGCGGCCCGTTCCGGAATCAAACCCGGCGATATTCTCTTACAAGTCGGCCGGAAGAAGGTAACGCAGCCAGAAGATGTCCTGGATGCCTCGTTCTTCATCACAGCCGGAGACGTTGTCCCAATCACTGTGATGCGAGGAAATCAAAAACTGACGTTTAATGTGCAGGCCACTCTTCATCCCGCCAGCAAGACTGGGCTGTTACTTGCCGCTCCCGGCACGCCGGCAATGAACCAACAGGCGATCCCGCTCTCGCTCGGTTCCGATAAGTCGCCTACGCCGTAGTTTGGCGATCTCAGAATTCTCTTCGACCGCGCGCCACGAATAGCGGCGGGCAGGTTAAGTCACAACATCTTTCGAAACCCGCCCTCGTCGATAATTGGCACGCCAAGTTCTTTTGCCTTATCGAATTTGCTTCCTGGCTCGGCGCCTGCGAGAACGTAATCGGTTTTCTTGCTGACGCTCCCGGTGACGTGGCCACCGAGCGCTTCGATTTTTTCCGTCGCTTCTTCTCGCGTCATCGATGGCAACGTTCCCGTGAGCACAAATGTCTTTCCGGCCAGTGGCAATTCCGCCGCTCTTTTTGCTGAGACTTTTTCGCTCTTGGGGCGAATCCCGAGTTCTTTTATCCGGCGCAGAATTTTCTCCCCAGTCGCTGACGCGAAGAAATCCAGGACGCTTTGTGCAACAACAGGTCCCAGTTCCGTGGTAATGCCGCGGCCTTTTTCGGCTTTGCTTTTCGATGGCTTCGCGAAACCGGCTTGAATAAGTCGGTCGGCAATTTCTTTCGCGTCCTTTTTCTCTTCTCGCTTTTCGTGGTACTGCAAAACATCACGGAGCAGCGGCGAATTGGCGACGTCGTCAATTGCTTGGTGAAAACGGGCAACTTGCGTTGCTGTCGTTCTTCCCACATCCGGAATGGCGAGCGCAAAAAGCCATCGGGAAAGTGGCAGGGTCCTGGCGCGCTCGATCGCGCGGATGGCCTTCGTCGCATTTTTCTCACCGAACACGCGCGGCTCTTCGTCCGTTCCGAGATTCAGTTTGGCGAGGTGTTCCGTCTTCAATTCAAACAAATCAAGTGGCTCGCGCACAAGCCCACGTTCAACCAGCTTGTCCGCCACAATGCCGCCGACACTTTCGATGTCGAGCGCGCTGCGTGCCGCGAAAAATTCGATGCGTCGTGTTGTTTGCGCCGGACACTGGAGATTTTCGCAGCGCCAGGCGACGAATTGGGGGTCGCGGCGAATTGGGCCGCCGCACACAGGGCACGTGCCATGAATATGTTGGGCAAAGTCGAACGGCTTCGCGTCGCGCGGCCGTTTTGATTTTACCACCTCGACAACTGCTGGGATAACTTCGCCTGCCTTTTCGATTACCACGGTGTCGCCGATGCGGATATCTTTGCGTTTGATTTCATCCTCGTTATGCAACGTCGCGCGCCCAACCGTGCTTCCGCTTACAAACACCGGCTCCAGCAGCGCCACCGGCGTGAGAATTCCGGTGCGTCCCACCTGGATCACGATATCGTTCAAGCGCGTCTGCACTCGTTCGGCCGCGTATTTGTAAGCGATGGCCCAGCGCGGCGATTTCGCGGTGAATCCGAGGCGCTCGCGTTGCGCAAATGAATTTACTTTCACCACCGCGCCGTCGGTCTGATAAGTGAACTTGTGACGGATGTCGTCCAGTTCGTGAATTGCATCCAGAATTTCTTCGACCGATTTCGCCACCCACCAACGTTCGGTGGCCGGCAAGCCCAGCTTCTTTAGCAACGGAAAAATTTCAGAGTGAACATCGACGTCCACACCCTCGGTCGCGCCAGTTCCGTACAACACCACGCCGAGGGGGCGCTTCGCCACGATCGCCGGATCCAGTTGCTTGAGTGAACCGGCCGCGGCGTTGCGCGGATTTGCAAACAACGGCAGGCCGGCCTTGCGCCGTTCGTCGTTTAATTTTTCGAAGCCGTGCTTGTCCATGTAAACCTCCCCTCGTACCTCCAAAAGTTTTGGTGCGGCACCGCGTAGTCGCTCCGGCACCGAACGGATCGTCAGGATATTCTGAGTGATGTTGTCGCCTACGGTTCCATCGCCGCGCGTTGCTGCCTGGCGCAGCCTGCCGTTTTCATAAATAAGGGAAACTGCAACGCCGTCCACCTTTGGCTCGATTACCACTGGGATCCTTTCGTTAGGCAAAAGCCGCTGCATACGAGCGTAAAAATTCTTCACTTCCTCTTCGGAGTATGTGTTATCGAGACTGAGCATCGGGATCAGATGCGAAACCTGCTCGAATGCTTTAAGCGGTTTTCCCCCGACACGCTGAGTGGGTGAATCAGGAGTAACGAGGTCGGGAAATTGCGTCTCGAGATCGACGAGTTCTTTGTAAAGACGGTCGTATTCGCGGTCGCTGATGACCGGCGCAGCTTCTTCGTAGTAGAGCCGGTCATGCTTGCGGATATCATCGCGCAACTGCGCCGTACGCTTTGCCGCCTGCGTTTCGTTCATGGCCATTGTTGCATCATACCGGCAGAGAAAATCTCAGCAAAGGTCGAACCGTCGCCGCGGCGACTCCTCAATGCCTTGTTGACGCTGGATGTGGCCGCAGTAGTTACCTTCTGAAAAACAAACTCGCAGCGAACAGGGCGCTTGCCCTACAATGATGCTGTGAGCGCAGTCGAGCCCATCCTCGGCGTCGAAGGAGGCGGGACAAAAACCGCGTGGGTGTTGGTGGAGACTGTAGCCGGGGGCGCTGACCCCGGCTCGCAATGGACAATTCTCGATCAAGGAAAACTGCCGCCGTCCAATTTGCGCCTGACGAGCGTGGAACGGTTGCGCGAAATTTTTGCCGGGTTGCCGAGGGAAGTCGATCGCGCGGGAGTTTTCCTCGCGGGTTGTGGCACCGAGGAAGATCGGCGATCACTCGCGCTGATTTGCAAAGGCATCTGGCCAAATGCGAAAATCGTGACTGGCAGCGATCGTGATTCGGGCCTGGCGGCGGCCCTCGAACATGGAGACGGCATTGTCGTAAATGCGGGAAGCGGTTCTGCGGTGACTGGCCGGCGAGGCGACCGAATCGAGAGAGCCGGTGGATGGGGACATATCCTTGGCGATACCGGTGGCGGTTATTTTCTCTGCATCGAGGCGCTGCGCCTGATCTTGCGCGAATACGATCTGCACCGCGGTGAGATCCAGTTCACCGCGAAAATCTTGCACGCGCTTTCGTTGAACAATCTTGATGAGCTTGTTCGCTGGGCGCAAACGGCGGACAAAAACGAGATTGCAATGCTGACGCCGCTAGTGTTTGAAGCCGCGGCTGGTGGCGACGCGCGCGTGAACGAGATTGTCGAAGAAGGCGCCCGTGTCCTTTGTGAATACACCGAGGCCGTCGCTTCTCGTCTGCACCTGCTTGCTCCCAAAGTCGCGCTCATGGGCGGCCTCTTTCACCGCGACTCGATTTACACGCACGCATTTCGGCGCAGACTAAAAAAGAATCTCCCTGACGCTCGGGTCACAATTGCAGAGCGACCTTCCGAACTGGGCGCCGCCTGGGTTGCCGCGGAGACACGCGATCCCGTCTCGTTTCAGCCAAAGCTTTCTGAAAGAGAAATCGAACACCTCGCTGCCGCGCTTACCGAACAGCGCAATCCGCGCTCTGAGAACCTGGAAAAAATGAGCGTTCCTGAACTCGTCGAACTTTTTGTCGAGGAAGAAACGCTCGTTCAAGACGCATTACGTGGAGCAATCGCCGATATCGTCAAAGCCATTGAGATTGTGACTGAGTCACTCCGGAGCGATGGCCGCTTGTTTTATGTCGGCGCTGGCAGCAGCGGGCGCATTGGGGTTCTCGATGCGAGCGAAATTCCGCCAACTTTTGGCGCGTCGCCCGAGCTTGTGCAGGGAATAATCGCTGGCGGCACGACTGCGCTTGGTCGCAGCGTGGAAGGCGCGGAAGACGAGGAGAGCGCGGGCGCATTGGCATTGCGGGAGAGGGGGATGAGGAACAGCGATGTTGTTATTGGGATTACCGCCAGCGGCCGAACGCCTTTTGTCCTCGGCGCGCTCGCCTACGCAAAATCGTTAGGCGCGAAAACAATACTGCTCACCTGTAATCCGCATTGTAGCCACCGGCCTGTGGCCGGTCAGGGAGACGGCCCACAGGGCCGTGGCTACAGCGATGTCGACCTTGTGATCGCGCTCGCCGTAGGCCCTGAGGTCCTGACCGGATCGACCAGGCTAAAAGCTGGAACGGCGACGAAGATTGCGCTTAACATCATTAGCACCGGCGCGATGGTCGCGCTTGGCAAAGTGCGCGGCAATCTGATGATTGATCTGCTTACCACCAGCGCCAAGCTGCGCGACCGCGCGGTGCGGGTCATCGCCGATTTAGCGCAATGCGATTACGATTCTGCGCGTCGACAGCTCGAAGCAGCGGACTGGAACCTGCGTGCCGTAGTGGAAAAACTGTAGCCGCACCCGTTCACCGAACGCATTACAAACGGACGGCCCGTGCAGAAATTTTGTTTTTCATAAGCGCACCGGAACCTTATCCCACGAAGGAACATGTGACCTAACCGAAAGGAACGTTATGCTCTGGACAATATTCGTGATCTTGCTGGTGCTGTGGCTGCTTGGACTAGTCAGCTCCTACACGATGGGTGGATTCATTCACATCCTACTCGTCATTGCGATTGTGGTGCTGATTATCAATTTGATCCAAGGCCGCCGACCATTGTAAGGTCGCGCTAGTGAAACCGGTCGTCGTCATCGGCATCATTCTCATTGTCATTGGCATTATCGGATTCGCTTGGGGCGGTTTGGGCTGGACGACGCAAAAGAAAGATGCGCAGCTTGGCCCGCTTGAGATCACTCACAAGGAAAGCCACGGGATCGCCTTGCCGCCTATTGCGAGCGGGATCTGTCTGATCGGCGGGATCGCGCTGGTAGTGATCGGAAGCCGGAAAACCTAATCGCCCGCTTTTAGAACTGCGAAAGTTCTGCTGCCTTTGCGATCGAGGTAGAGAAGGACGCCGCGTTTCGGATCGGCTTTATTCAACGCCTCGCGGAAGGACTTGATGTTCGTAACCGGCTTGCCATCTACCTCCGTGATGACGTCTTCGCGCTGAATATCCTGGGCTGCAGCAATGCTGTTGTCCTCGACATCGGTTACGACCACACCTTGCTGGGCTGGCAAATGAAGACGCTCGGCAACGTCTTTCGTTAGTTCCTGTACCTGCAGTCCAAACTTGCCGACACTTTCCTGCTTCGGCTGGGACGGCGGAATCGGCAATGCATTTGATGCTTGCGCAATCTCGTTAGGCAATTCGCCCGTTTTGATGGGGACTTTGATGGTCTGACCTTTGCGCCAAACACTCAACTGCACACTTTGGCCGATTTTCTTTTTCAAAATCTCATGCTGCAGCTGTGAGTCCGATTCGATCGGTGTTCCATCCACATGCGTGATTACGTCGAACGGGCGCAAATCACTTTTAGAAGCGGGCGCATCGGCTTCAATTGTGCGAACCACGACACCTTTCTCGGCGCCTTTAAACAAATCGCGGATTGTCGGATCGTCTCCGAGTGTTTCGATTCGGATGCCCAACCAGGGTCGCATGATTTTGTGACCAGCGATCAGTTCGGCGCCGATTTCTTTGGCCATGTTACTGGGGATGGCGAAGCCCAGGCCGCGATTCATCCCATTGATCAGCGTGTTCATGCCGATCACTTTGCCATCGATGTCGCACAGCGGTCCTCCGCTGTTGCCCGGATTAATCGATGCGTCGGTCTGCAGATAATCTGAAATGGAGTAGGCGCCACTCTGAAGCAATTTGCTGCGGCCTTTGCCGCTGACTACGCCGTAAGTGAAGGTGTAATCGAGCTTGAATGGCGCCCCGATCGCGAACGCAAACTGGCCCACCCGCACGGCATCGCTGTCACCCAACTGGACCACCGGCAAATCTTTGGCGTCGATCTTGATGACTGCAATATCAGTCTTCTCGTCAGTGCCCACGACCCTCGCCGGAAAATTCCTGCCATCCCTCAATTTCACGTCTATCTTGTCTGCGCCTTCGACCACATGAAAGTTGGTGAAAATGTAGCCGTCTGGCCGAACAACAAAGCCGGAGCCTTCGCTTTGGATCGGGCGTGGCCCGCCCGGGTTGCGCCGTTGATTACTCTCATCGGGCGGCCCCTGGAAGAACAAGTCATCGAGCGGCGAACTTTCGGCGATGTCGTTTTTCTTAGAAACTCCTATAATGACAACACTCGGTGCGACGGTTTCGAAAACTTTTGCAAAAGCATTGTTCAATTGATGGACAACGTCTTTGCCAGCCTCGGCCACAGCGGCAGGAACAGTCGGGGTCGGAACAGCCTCAGGTTGCGCGGCGAACGATGTACTGAGTGCAACGCACAGGGTCAAAATGGATAAGCGCATGGGTTGGAATTTGGACAGCAGGGAACATGCAACGTTCAACTGGATACGTCCAATCCCGGCTTACTCGAAAGTAGGCTCGCAGTTCAATCCAGCCCCCATTACAGGGCTGGACACAGGCCGTATAATAACTGGCCCAACCCTGCATATGCGCGTGTTTAAGAGGCGATTCGTCTTTCGGATCGGCGTCGTCCTTTTGATACTGTTCTGGGCGACGGCACTTGGACCAGAACCTCCGGCGCGCATTTCCATTTCGCCGAGCGAACTTGTTCGCGCTGTTACGATTCAGCGCGAGTCGCTGATCGAATTGTGCTTGATCAACCACGTTGATCCAAACGGACGCGATGCCCGGGGCCGGACACCGTTGTTGATCGCAACGTCGCAGCAGGATTGGAAAACGGCCCGGCGGCTTATTGGTGCCGGTGCAAAAGTCGATCTGGCTGACAAAAATGGTCTTACGCCGGTGATGGTCGCCGCCAGGCATGGCAATGTCGAAATCTTTCGCGAGTTGCTGGCCCACTCGACCAATTTTCATGCGGAAGCCCGTTGCAAAGATGGAAGCGATTTACTGGGAATGGCTCTCGATGGCGGCAATCCGAAAATCGCGCAGTTTGTTGTGGAAAGTCTGCCCGCAATGCCTCAATGGCGAAGCAGCAGCCGACGCGCTCTTCAATCAGCCTTGATGATTGGGGACAAGAGCCAAATCCAGCTGCTGCTTAGCAAGCACTCTGCACCTCCAACGCCCGAGGGAAAGAACGTGCCCCTGCTCGCGTACACCATTGCGGGAAATGACTCCTCTCTTTTTAGCACGCTTTTGGCCTGTGGCGCTGATCCCAACACGGTTCTGCCATCGCGCTGTGATAAGGATTTCCTGGCTGCGCTTCCGTCGAAAGGGTTCAGCAGTTACATCGAAGAAGACAGGGGCGTTACCGTGCTAATGCTGGCTGCGGGCCTCGGTCGGGAAGATTACTTGCGCGCGCTGCTCGCATCGAAGGCTAGTCGGAATCTACTGACAAAACGCAACAAAATGTCTGCGCTGGACATCGCCGCGGAGACTGGTCACTGGCGGTCCTCGCAAATTCTTCTCGGTGGCGGGCCTTCTCCGGATCAGTTGCGGCTCGAAATTTCTCTCGCCTTGCAACGGGTCGCTCTCGTCAAAAACGGTGTGCCGGTATATCGCACGCAATGTTCGACTGGACGTCAAGGTTACTCCACGAAAACCGGCGATTTTGTGATTACGAATAAGGAACGTAACCATCGTTCCACGATCTACCACGTGGAGATGCCCTACTTTATGCGCCTGAGTTGTCTCGACTTCGGAATGCACGCCGGAATCGTGCCGAATTATCCAGCATCACACGGTTGCATTCGATTGCCCGAGGAAGCCGCCCGCAAATTCTTTTCCGAGATCCCAGTCGGTACGCTTGTGACGGTGCAGTAACGATCCGCTGCTGTAGCGGCGGTCTATGAACCGCCGATAGTCTCCATGAAACCGTTGATTTTATTCGCACCCGGAGCAGGCGCGCCTTCGTCCCATCCCTGGATGCAAAATTGGAAGCGCCGCTTGTCCGAGATCGGTGATGTCCAAGTTGTCGATTACGCGTACATGCGCGAGGGCCGGAAACGTCCCGACCCATTGCCCAAGCTTATCGCAGCGCATCGAGAAGCGTTGAGCGAAGCGAGAAAACGACACCCCGCTGAATCAACAATTCTGGTGGGCAAGAGCATGGGTGGCCGCGTTGGATGTCATGTTTCGCTCGAAGAAAAAGTGGACGGCCTGATTTGCCTTGGATACCCGCTCTGCGCGATGGGAGATCGCACAAAACTCCGCGATGAGGTTTTGCGGGCTTTGAATACGCCGATTCTTTTTGTGCAAGGCACGCGTGATGCGCTTTGCCCGTTAGACCTCCTTGAGAGCGTGCGCACGGATATGAAAACGCAAAACATCTTACACGTGGTGGAAGGTGGAGACCATTCGTTACGCGTGCCAAAACGCCAGCTTCAAGCAGTAGGTAAAACTCAGGAAGACATGGATCGACAGATCTTCAAAGCCATTGCTGGATTTGTTGACCAAACGCGAATTACTGCAGATTAGGTAAAGATGAAACCTGTTCCCGTTTCTTTGACGGAAATCCGCAGACGAAGCGTAAAATCGCGCGCGTTTCATTCCGTCCGCGCAGGTCCGATAGAGTTCGTGAAAGTCAATACCGACGCGTGGAGATGGCGCGACATTTATCGCTGGTTGCTTGGTTTAAGGTGGCCACAGTTTGCCGTGTTCGTCGGCACGCTTTATATCGCGCTCAATCTTCTTTTCGCCGCGCTTTATAGTCTGCAGCAAGACAGTATCGCCGGCACCACCGGCGGGCAGTGGTTTTATGATTGCTTCTTTTTCAGTGTGCAAACGCTGGCCACCGTGGGCTACGGCCATATGTATCCGCAAACGCTCTATGGCCACGTTGTTACCACCATTGAAATCATGAGCGGTATCTTTCTGCTCGCCGTAATGACTGGGCTGATCTTTGTCCGGTTTTCGCGCCCGAGTGCACGAGTTGTTTTCAGCAACTCAATCGTGATCGCGCCGTTAAATGGAAAGCCTACGTTGATGGTGCGCGTAGGAAATGAAAATCAACACAGCATGGTTGAAGCGGAGTTTCGGATCATGTTTTCGCGCGATGAACCGTTGCTCGAGGGCGGCGATTTCAGGCACTTCTACGTTCTGAAGCTGCATTTCGACCGGCTCACGGTTTTCCCGGCCGCCTTGACTTTGCGGCACACCATCGATGAAACGAGTCCGCTATTTGGCGCAACTCCCGAGTCACTGGAATCCAGCCGGGTTCTGTTTATTGTCTCGGTGGTTGGAATTGATCCGGTCATTGCGGCCGCGGTTCAAACGCAAAAGGACTACAGCTGGCGCGATGTCCGTTTCGGCGAGCGTTTCGTCGAGATGTATACTGAGCACGGTGGCGGGAGGCTGACGGTAGATTACGGCCGCCTTCACGATACTGAGCAAGTGGAGGTTGCAGTTCGAGGCAACGGATCTGACGACTCTCCCAGTGACAAGTGAAATGAGTAGGCGCTGACTGCCGATGTAACTTGTTTATGTTTACGTCGCTCTGATACTGTCACTTCGGATGGGCAGGGCTTCAATCTTTATTCGAAAAACAAACTCAAACTAAAGGAGCATTAAATTTATGGGATTACTCGATTCAATACTCGGCGCAGTTAGTGGAAAAGGTGACACGTCTGAGAAAGCGGCTCCGCTGATCGGAGTTCTCAGCGGTCTCCTCACGCAATGCGGTGGCCTGGAGGGTTTGGCCAGCAAATTTTCACAGAGCGGCCAGGGGAATGCATTCTCATCGTGGGTTGGCCTGGGTGAAAACCAGTCAGTCTCCACCAACCAAATCCAGGAAGCGCTTGGATCCGATCAGATTCGCGCGCTCGCAGGCAGACTGGGAGTGGACCCCGCGATGGCCTCGAACTTTCTGGCTGAGTATCTGCCAAAGATCGTGGACAAGCTAACCACCCGCTGGAAAGATCGATCCTGCCGCGGATCATCAACAGGGGTTAACTGCTTTGTTGCCATCACTCTTGCAAAGCCTCGGTGGGAAACCTGGCGGCGATCAGTCGGCACAAGCGCAGAACATTTTGCGCAAGGCGCACCCGATCGAACCTCCAGCTAAGATGCTGCGATGACTAACCGCGCGTTAGTCTAGCTCCACTGTTATGCTTCAGGGGGTAGTAGAATAATTCGTGCAAACTGAAACATCGCGGCTAGCAGGTGCACGACGATGCCGGTGAAGAACGCCCAGAAGGCGTCAAGAATTGCGATGTTGAAGAATTGGAGCAACATCGCGCCGGTCCCCAGGATGGTAAATAGTTGAAACGAGAAACCGGTAGCAAGCGCACTTTGTAACTGCTCCGGATCAAGTCGGCGAAAGCTCCTGGATGTCGTTATTGCGAACGGCAACACAATTACGACCGCGCAGCTGCTGCACCAGCGCCAGATTCCTGGGGGTAACGGCTTAATTGTCAGCAACAACAATCCAATAAGGCAAAGTGCGAGTGGTAGGATTGCGTTCGTGAGAAGTAATCGGAGGCGAAACTTATCGATTGGCAACCAATCGTGAACGGATTCGCGCCGGAATACGACCACGACACCTGCAAAACCAGCGAGCGCAACCGCGATCTGCGCTGCTGTGCTGAGAGCTCACCCGGTTCCAATTGGGGTTTATGTTAGGCAGACCTGTCATGCCATGGTAGTCCATTAGATCCCATAGCAAAGTCGGTTGGTCCGAGGTAACAAATTGTCGCCTGTTCTAGAAGCCAGTTTACGTTTTACAACTGATACCTCAACCGAGCTTTCCTAAGTGAGGTGAGACTGGTTAACGCGCGGTGCATCTGACATCGATGCTCAGGCTGCGAGCCGCGAACGCGAGCACGTAAAGCGGTCCCTACTCAATCGAGGGCCTCAAGCATGGGGTTGCCCAAACCCTCGTTTCTTTGGCCTAGGGGGAAAAGTTCTTTCGGCGTTATACCCGATTCACACATCGCACCTAACCAAAACCCCAAAGGAGAAACTAATGACTAAAGACGTACCAAATAAACTCGGATTCCTGGGCGCCGCTCTGATAGCGACGGTGGGATTTCCTCTAATTTTTGCATCGAACGCCTTTGCTCAGTTACCGGCTCCGGCCGTTCCTGCGCCAGGTGCGCCAGCGCCCACAGCTGAGGTCGAGCGCGTCATTGTGACCGGTTCGAACATTCCCACGGCGGAAGAAACCGGCCCCAATCCAGTGGACACATATCGGCCGCAGGACATTGAGAAACTGGGCATTCGCAGCGCAGTGGATTTGCAGGAATTCATTCCGCAGGAAGCGGGCGGAACCGTCAATACCAACATGGGCAACGGCGGTGATGGTACCATCCAGTTCAACCTGCGCGGCTTGTTGCCGAAAGAGACTTTGGTCCTGATTGATGGCAAACGGGTAGCCTTTGGTTCGTTAGGCGTCGCTGGTTTTAGCGGAGGCCCGGACATTAACCTCATACCGTTCCCAATGATCGATCACGTGGACATCCTCAAGGATGGTGCCTCGGCGGTGTATGGTTCCGACGCGATCGCTGGCGTGGTCAACTTCTTTCTGATCCACAAATTCCGCGGCTTGGAGATTGGGGGCACTTATGGAAACACGAACATGGGAGCGTCCAACGACATGGGCGAATGGGAGGCATGGATCAAAGCCGGCACTGGGGATGACAAAACCGACATTGTGGTCATTGCCGATTTTTTCCAGCGTACCGGCGGCATTTTTAGTCGTGACCGGGATATTTCCAGCAATGCGTTTCAAATACCCTGGGGCGGATTCGATAATCGCAGCGGCAACGAGCCTGGCCGGGTGCAAAGCTTCCGTTTGGTCCCCAGTTTGTTTTTCAGTTCGTTCACGCCGACGCCGCACTCAGCGCCGAACAGACAGACTTCTCCATTTTATGCGAGTCCGTACGCGGTTAATCCAAATGCCTATCCGGGCGCACCTGGTATTATCGGCCCCAATGCAGCGCAGTTCGTGCCACAGACTGGCACTGATTATAAGGGCGGTGGCGACTACTTCTTCTATAACTTCGCAGCTGTTACCCCTGCGATTCCGCCGGGAGACCGTCAAGTGTACTACGGCTCGTTCACGCGCGACTTGTGCGATAAATACCTGACGGTATTTGCCGACTTCAAATATGCGCGCTCCTACTTCGATTCGTCACTAGCGGCTGTGCCGTTTGCGCCAGATCCATTCAAAACGCCCGGCACAAACAACTTTTTTAGTCCCAATGGCATCAGTGTGCCAATCCAGAATCCGTTTAATCCCTTCACAGTTGGGGACACGACTCTGGTTGTTAACGGTATACCAGTCCCGATGACTACTGGTGTTCGGTTTCGTGGCATTAATGACACCGGTCCAAGGAGCGTAAAGAACACTTACTGGGACCAGCTCTTCGACGTTGGTCTGCGCGGCGAGATGGGAGAGTTTGGCGATTACTTCAAGACTTGGAACTGGGAATTAGGCTTCCGTTATTCCCGGAACGAAGGGCAGTCCCTGGGCATAGGCAATGTCAGTCAGCCCGGGTTGCGTGATGCCCTGTTGGATACGGATCCGCACACGGCGTTTAATGCATTCGGTGGCTTTTTCCGCCAAAACACTGCGGCGGCCCGGCAAAGAGTCTATGTCACCTTGCACGACTCCGGTGAGTATGAGTTACCAATTTATTACGCCACCATTAACGGCGACCTGTTCCGTCTTCCTGCCGGACCGGTCTCGTTTGCGATTGGCGGAGAGTACGACGCACCGAGATTCACCCGCGATCGTGACTCGCTCAGTACCACGTTTCAATCAATCGGCGCCACCGATGGGCAAAGTTTCCGTGTGAACCGTGATATCTGGGGAATCTACGAGGAAATACGTGTGCCATTCACCAGCCCTACGTGGAACTTTCCTGGCTTCTACAGCTTCGAAGTAGACTTTGCTGAGCGGGAGGAATGGTACAGCAATAACACCTCGTCAGTCTTACCTTCCAGCACCCTGTTCCCGGGCGTGCCTGCGACACACACCACGTACAATGCGCAGAAACCGAAGGTGTCCGTGCGCTGGCAGCCGCTTGATCCGAAGTATATCGGTGCAGTCACCCTGCGCGGCAGCTATACCGAAGCGTTCCACGCGCCAACATTGGCTGAGCTTACGCCAGCTTCCTCGCAAGCCTTCCCGATTGTTGGAGATCCGTTTTCCACTCAGACGGAGCCTCAGGTGGAGGATCGGGTCATAGGAAATCCTCTTAACCATCCGGAAGTGGCGTATGAGTGGACCTACGGAATTGTTTACAGCCCGAAATGGCTCAAGGGCCTGACGCTGAGCGCCGACTGGTGGCATATTGATATGCGCGACATCGTAGTAGCACTCGGTTCGCAAACGATCATATCGCTTCTTCCTCCGCCAACAAACGGCGCGTCAATCGTTCAAACCCCCTTCGGGTCGGTATTCCGTGCTACTGGTGAGAATCCGACCGGGGAGCCTGGGCCAGTT
>JBKPOB010000018.1:0-26369 GCA_046732875.1 Verrucomicrobiota bacterium
TCATTCGCACAGCGCACAGTGGGAGTTCTATCATGTGATTTCAGGCAGCGGCGTCGTCCGCCATAAAGATGGGACTACTCCGATTGAGGCTGGCGACGCATTTATTTTCAAACCGGGTGAGCCACACCAGATCACCAATGACACTACCGAAGACATGATCCTTTACGTGGTGGCGGACAATCCAATTGGCGATTCATGGTATCAGCCCGACAGTAATAAGTGGGGCGTGCCGATCCCCGAGCGCACATATGTCCGCTCAGAGCCGCTGGACTATTTTGATGGTGAAGAATGAAACTGGCGCCTAACCAGACGATGCAGCCAACCGCTCGACGGCGTACGGCCTCACTTTCGATGACTGACAAATTATCAATTCAAGCCAGCCTCGCTCCCACGAGCGGTGGCTGATCTTATTCTTGTTAGGCGGGAGTATCCGGAGAGGACGAACACGATGAAAAGTCATAGAATCACAGGCGGCGGGGGCATCCAGCTCCACGTCGTGGAGACGGGGAATCCGCGGGGTCGCCCGATTGTCTTCATTCACGGCTTATCGCAGTGTTGGCTCCAGTGGAGTCGACAGCTGAACTCGAAGTTGGCCGAGGGCCATCGACTGGTGGCGCTGGATATGCGTGGTCACGGTCTTTCGGAAAAGCCGCGCGTCGGCTATGACGACTCGAAGCAGTGGGCCGACGACGTCCATGCGGTCATACAGGCGCTCGATCTCGATCATCCAGTGCTCTCGGGCTGGTCCTACGGTCCCCTTGTCTTCCTCGACTACATCGGGCATTACGGTCAGGACGCGCTCGGCGGGCTCCATTTCGTCGGCGCCCGCCACGAAGCTGGGCAGTGAGGAGGCCATGTCGGTCCTCACTCCTGAGTTTCTCAGCCTCGTCCCAGAGTTCTTCTCCACAGACACGGAAACGAGTGTCCACGGTCTGGAGGGCTTGCTGCGGTTGTGTTTTGCGCATGAGCTCTCCGCCGCCGAACTGTACCTGATGCTGGAATACAATCTCTCTGTCCCGCCGTATGTCCGGCAGGGGCTGTTATCACGCTCCTTCGACAATGACGATCTCCTGCCGGAGATTCGCAAGCCCGTATTGATTACGCATGGGACCGCAGATGGGATTGTCAAACCGGCCGCCGTCGATCGGTACACAGCAGCGATGCCTCACGCGCAAGTTCAGCTAATGGCGACTACAGGGCACGCAGCATTCTGGGACGACGCGGCGGCCTTCAATGAGCGCCTGCGCGCGTTTTGCGAAAGCCTGTCGAGCCATGACCGACCCCGTTAAGCACGGCACCTGGAACACTTCGAACGGCGTGCATGCAAGTCCGCCTAACAGGCGATGCAACCAACCGCTGGCCGGCATACTGCCTCGCTTTACATTATGAAAACACGTTCATTGCAAGCCACGCTCGCTCTCGTCAGCGGTGGCTGATCTTGTTCTCGTTAGACGCTGCTGCGCGCAGTTTTCGAATCCACACAAATGACTGGCACGCTCTCCCTTTGGATCGGTTTTAATATATTCGTCCTCTGCATGCTCACGCTTGATCTCGGCGTGTTTCACCGCAAGGCCCACATCGTTTTGTTTCGGGAATCAATCGCATGGACGTGTGTCTGGGTTGTGCTCGCGCTTATTTTCAACCTCGGAGTATGGCATTACTACGGATCAGCGAAGGCGACCGAGTTTTTCACTGGCTATCTCATTGAGAAGTCCTTGAGCGTGGACAATGTCTTTGTGTTCGCATTGCTATTCTCCTATTTCGCCGTTCCCCCGTTGTATCAGCACAAGGTGCTTTTCTGGGGCATCATTGGAGCGTTGCTGATGCGCGCATTTATGATAGCGGCTGGCGCGGCGCTAATCTCCCGCTTCGCGTGGATCATCTACGTGTTTGGCGCTTTTCTAATCGCCACCGGGATCAAAATGATCGTCAAGCGTAGCGAAGCGATTCATCCTGAACGCAACCCGATTGTGCGCCTTTTCAAGAGGCTGATGCCCGTTACAAACCGCTACCGAGATGGAAGCTTCTTCGTCCGCGAAAATGGTGTCGGAATGGCGACACCGTTGTTTGTGGTGCTGCTTCTTGTAGAGTTCACAGACCTGATCTTCGCTGTTGACTCGATCCCAGCGATCTTCGCCGTCACGACCGATCCATTCATCGTTTACACGTCGAACGTGTTCGCCATCCTCGGCCTGCGTTCGCTCTACTTCGCTCTTGCCGGCGTGATCGACAAGTTCCATTACCTTAAGATTGGTCTTGGAGCGGTGCTAACCTTTGTCGGCATCAAAATGCTACTCGCGCGTTCCCCCTACAAGATCGATACGCTTGTTTCCCTTGGAGTGGTCATTGTCATCCTAGCGACCTCTGTGATCGTCTCGCTCCTACGCGCGAAAAAGGCTAACCTGCCGCCGGATGCACAGACCCGAGGCGCCTAACCATGCGGTGCAGCCATGTAGTTAGGTCAAGGACGGACGCTGCGAGAAAAGTTTCCATTTCTGATTTCTTTCCGATGGTTCCGCCTTCGCCAAGGCTCCCGCGCGGCAAGGAGGCGTATTTCACGCCGTGACTTCTCGGAATGCGGCGAGAAACGCTTCCATTTCGGATTTCTTGCCGATAGTCAGCCGCATGTGATTCGGCAACGCTGGAAACAAGCGGCCGACGTGGACATCTCGTTGCTTCATCGCTTGGATCAGCGGCAGAACAGGACGTTTGCAATCGAACATGATGAAGTTGGCCTGTGACGGAATTTGTTTGTAACCCATCTTGTCGAGCTCGGCACTCACGAATGCTTTCGCTTCTCGGGTCAGACGCTGGCCGTTTGGAACATGATCAGGATCGTCCAGGCTTGCGGTCGCCGCTGCCAGCGCCATGCAGTTGACGCTGTCCCACATCTGGTTGCGGCGCATCCGCTCGACTGTTTCCTTCTGTGCCACGCAATAACCGCAACGCAGCCCAGCCATGCCGTAAATTTTGGAGAACGTGCGCGAGACGATCAGGTTCGGGTGATCCTTAACAAGCGGGATCACGCTCTCATGATCCGGACTGTCGGCGTAATGAAAGTACGCTTCGTCCACAAGAATCACCGTCTCTGGCGGAGTCTTCGCGATGAAATCGCGCAATTCATCCTTCGGTGTGATGCTGGCAGTGGGATTGTTCGGGTTACAGACGTAAATCAAACCTCCCTTTGCCGCAGCAAGCATCTTCGGAAGATCATGCGCAAAACTGCTGGTCAGGGGCACCTTCACCACTTCAGCGCCGTTGGCGCTGGCATTGTTGAGTATTGCTTCAAAAGTTGGGTCTGCCGCGACAAGCTTGCCATTCTGTGGTCCGGTAAAGGTTTCCGCGCAGAGTTTCAGGATTTCGCCGGAACCGTCGCCGAGCAGGATGTGATCGCGATCGACGTTGTTTAGCTTGGCCAGCTTATCAATCAGCACGTTGTTGTGTTCGTCCGGATAACGACAGGCGAGGCCGAAAGAATCTGTCATCGCCTGCAATCCTTTCTGTGAAGGTCCATACGGATTTTCATTCGCGCTCAGGCGGACGATGTTGCCGCCCGCTGTTAAAGACGTGGCAGTGGACTGAGTTGGCTTTGCGAAAGAAAGCCGCGGCCTAACGACTACTGCTGCGGCACCTGCGCCTAATATCTGAGCAAACCTGCGGCGAGAAACAGACATCGTATTCATTTTTGAACCCTCCCTAGTGGATTGTTAGGCTAATCAGAGCCGAATGCCAGATCGAATTACACTAATCGCCCTTTTGCTGGCTGCTGTGGTCGCGCTCGCAACGCTCGGGTGCGTTAAGTCACGGCAGAACGAGCATGCGCAACACCTGGCTGCGCGTGTGCGAACTGAATTTCTTCATGCGTGGAATAATTACGAGCGTTACGCCTGGGGTCACGACGCCTTGCGACCTTTAAGCAAAACTGCGCACGATTGGTACGAGCAGTCGCTCTTAATGACGCCGGTCGATGCGTTCGACACGCTCGTACTGATGCATCTCGATGCCGAAGCCGAAAAAGCGCGATCACTGATCGTTAGTGAGCTCTCGTTCGATCGCGACATCTACGTCAAAAATTTCGAGATAACGATACGCCTGCTTGGCGGGCTGCTCTCCAGCTATCAAATGACGGGCGACAAGCGCTTGTTGAGTCTGGCTGAAGATTTGGGTGACCGCTTGCTTCCGGCTTTCAATTCACCCACAGGCCTCCCTTATGTGTATGTGAATCTGCGGAGTGGCCAAACACGCGATTCCATGACGAATCCGGCGGAAACCGGTACGCTGCTCTTGGAATTTGGAACTCTGAGTAAATTAACTGGCAGAGCCGTTTTCTTTGAGAAAGCGAAACGCGCTTTAGTCGAGACATTCAAGCGGCGCTCGGCGCTCGACCTAGTCGGAGAAGCCATTAACGTCGAGACAGGCGAGTGGACAAACAGTGACAGTCATATCAGCGGGGGCATTGATTCGTACTACGAGTATCTCTGGAAGTGTTGGCTTCTATTCGGCGATAAAGATTGTCGCGCAATGTGGGAAGCGATTATTCCCGCCGTTAACAAATATCTTGCCGACGAAATCCGCGGCGAACCCTGGTACGGCCATGCCGATATGCGCACCGGTGAGCGGACCAGGACAAAGTACGGCGCACTGGACGCATTCTTCCCTGGATTACTTGCCCTTTCAGGCGACTTGGCGCGCGCGCGGCGGCTGCAAAGTTCGTCGTTCAAGATGTGGAACCTTCACGGCATTGAACCGGAAACTCTCGATTACAGAACGATGCGCGTGGTCGCCGGCAGTTATCATCTGCGCCCCGAGATCATTGAGTCCACTTATTACCTTTATCATTATACGGGCGACCCAGAATATCGGCGCATGGGCGAAAAAATGTTCGATGATTTTGTTAAATATTGCCGCACCGAGGCTGGTTACGCCGCGCTCGCCGACGTGACCACCAAAAAGCAGCTCGACGAGATGGAGAGTTACGTCCTCGCCGAGACTTTCAAATATTTTTATTTGCTCTTCGCGCCACCTGAAACCTTGCAATTTGATAAAGTAATCTTTAATACCGAGGCGCATCCGCTAAAGCGAACATGGTGAAACGGTCTGTTCACACTTCATATGATTTTTGAGTTCCTGAAGGAGCGAAGGCGACGTCGCCTGCGAGCGCGGCCCTTTCCGAAGGAATGGCTGGCGTTGGTTCAACGGCATGTTGTGTTTTTTCACAAACTGAACGGAAGCGATCGCTTCGAACTGCTTGGTCACATTCAAGTCTTTCTGGCAGAAAAACGTTTCGAAGGATGCGGCGGTTTCGAGATCACAGACGAGGTCCGCGTGACCATCGCGGCGCAAGCTTGTCTTTTGTTGTTACATCGTGAGACCGACTATTTCCCGGGTCTGGTCACGATTCTTGTTTATCCGCTGACATACATGGTGCAGGAAGATCACCAGGTTGGTGAGCATGTTTGGGAAGAGGGGACTGTGAGTCGTCTTGGCGAAACTGGCCGTAGAATGGGTTCGTTGGTTCTCTCCTGGGGCGCCGTCAAACATGGCGCAGCTGATCCCGCCGACGGCAAGAACGTTGTCCTTCATGAATTCGCTCACCAACTCGACTACGAAAACGGCGCAGCTGACGGAGTGCCGGGATTGGCAACCCGGGATCAGCAATTGGCTTGGAGTGAAGTTATGAAATCCGAGTTTGCGTCACTACGCGCTGCGGATGAGACCGGGATACCAACTTTGCTGGATACCTACGGAGCGACTGATCCCGTTGAGTTTTTTGCCGTTTCGGTGGAAGCATTCTTTGAACAGCCACGCGCGTTACGCAATCGTCACCCAAGGCTATACGCGGAATTGCAAGAGTATTTCCAGCAGGATCCTATGGAGTATTCCGCTGAGCAGGTGGCGGGGTAGGTTCGGGTAATGCGAGAATCGTAGCGTGTCTGTGTCAGACGCCATCTGTGGATAGCGTTTCACAGAACGGAGCCGCGGGGAGGCGAGCGACGTAGACGGGCAGGCCGACGGCCGAGCAAGCGGGAGCGAGCGAGTCAAACGCCCTACATCTATTGTGGTTGCGGCACAATGCGAAGATACGGCTTTGGCGCTTTCCACCCCTTGGGGTAACGCTTCTTCGCCTCCTCGTCCGACACCGAACCGGAGATGATGACATCTTCCCCTTGCTTCCAGTTGACGGGCGTTGCCACCTGATGCTTCGCAGTCAATTGCAGTGAGTCGATCACACGCAGCACTTCGTCGAAGTTGCGGCCCGTCGTCATCGGGTAAACCAGGATCAGCTTGATCTTCTTGTCTGGGCCGACGACGTAGACATTGCGTACGGTTGCGTTATCCGCGGGTGTGCGCTTCTTCGGGTCGCCCTCAACGTCGGCCGGAAGCATTCCGTACAGTTTTGAGATCTTGAAGTCGGCATCACCGACGATTGGATAGTTCGGCGCTTGTCCTTGTGTCTCCTCAATGTCTTTCGCCCAGCCTTTATGATCGCCCGCCGAATCGACTGACAATCCCATTATCTTCACGTTTCTGCGGTCGAACTCCGGTTTAATTTTCGCCATATAACCGAGTTCCGTCGTGCAGACCGGAGTGAAGTCCTTCGGGTGAGAAAACAGAATTGCCCAGGAGTTACCGATCCAATCATGGAAACGGATCCGGCCCTCGGTTGTTTCCGCCTCAAAATCGGGTGCTGTATCGCCAATTTTCATTTGTTTACCTCCTTTGCTGTACTACGGAGAAGGTTTTCTCAAGTTCTGGAGCGAGAGTCAACATCGGAAGGCCAGTTTTTACCGAGCAATCAACTCGCAGAACTTGCTAAGGTCGATGTTGCCACCTGAAACGATTGCGACGATCGGACCCTTGCCCGCTTTTCCGCTCAAAGCTGCCGCTAGCGGTAGCGCACCTGCGCCCTCTGAGATCACTCGCGCTTTTTCTGCCATGATCCGCATCGCTCTCTTCGTTTCCTCCAAGCTGACGATGAAGTAATCGTCAACAACAGGTTTCATTCGCTCCCACATGCGAGGGAACATGCTTTGGCCACCAGCGCCATCCACGAAGGAGGCTTTCCAATCCTTAAATACTTGCGGTGAGCCCATCTTGAATGAGAGCGCGGCGGGTGCAGCGGTCTCAGGTTCAACTGCAAAAATTTTTGTCTCTAGCTTGAGTGCTTTGATCGCACTGCCAACTCCGGTGATGAGGCCGCCGCCGCCGATGCTTGCAATGACTGCCGCCGTATCTGGTGCGTCCTCCAAAATCTCCAATCCCATGGTTCCGTGGCCAGCGATGAAATTGTCGTCGTCGAATGGATGAATGAATGTTCCGTCTGCTCCACGAAATGAACGTTCCTCCAGCGTTTTCCATGCAACCTCGTACGGCACCGGCAGCAGGTTTGCGCCAAGCGCGCGCATTCGTTCCAGCTTCGATTTTGGCGCCGTCTCAATGACTACAACGGCGCATGGCACGCCGGCTTTGCGCGCCGCGAAAGCGACACCTTGTCCTGCGTTTCCAGCACTGATTGTCCAGACGCCGCGTTTGCGCTCCGAATCGGAGAGCAGGGCTACCGCGTTCGCCGCGCCGCGCAATTTGTAGGCGTTAATCGGTTGCAGGTTCTCCAGCTTGAGTCGGATATCCGGAAAATGCGGTCCGAGCTCCAGACGGATGAGTGGCGTGCGAACAATTGTTTTTGCAATTCGCTCACGCGCTTCCCTTATTTCAGAGAGCTGGATTGGGCGAACCGGTTCGAGAATCATCGGTTCACTGTAGAGGCAGCCGTGACGGCTGCAATCTTGTGCTATTAAAAACGCCTTGTAGGGCAATCGCTTCGGTTGCCGGCCGGGCAGGCGAAGCGCTACCCTACAATCGATGCGCTCCTAAGGCGAAAAGTTTGAACGTATTCGATAGAGCAGCTATCTCAGGATCCATCATGATTAAGATTACCATTACAGCTCTAGTTACGATTGCGATGTTGGCGGCATCCAGCGCGTTTGCAGGAGACAAGGCGTGTTGCGCCAAAGGCGCGTCGAAAGCAAATGCGATGGCGTGCGTTAATTTGGCAACACTCAATCTCACGGCAGATCAAAAGACAAAGATCGAAGCGTGGCAGGCCGAATGCATGAAAGCCGGCTGCACAAAGGAAAGTCGAAAGACATTCCTGAAACAGGCCAAAGGAATTCTTTCGGCTGACCAGTTCGCGCAACTAAAGGCGCAATGCAGGAAGAGCTCGAACGGGAAGAAGACTCAAGCCTGATTATCCAACTGTCATCCCAAGCGAAGGCGAGAGATCTCACAAAGTAGCGAGCGTTGGATCTACAGAGAGATTCTTCGCTTCGCTCAGAATGACATCGGAAATCGCGCCGCGGAATGATCCCGGCGCGATTTTTTTGCCTCGACGTATTAGCAGGGCATTCCGCAGCGGAATGCGCACGCACTTGTTCGTAGCTAGAACGCCTTGTCGGAATCGAGGAGGATCGTAACCGGGCCTTCATTGACCAATTCCACTGACATCATTGTCTGGAAGACTCCTGTAGCCACGGTGACTCCCAGCCTGCGCAGCGCTTCGCAGAACTCCTCATAGAGTTTCTTTGCCTGCTCCGGCGGCGCTGCGGCAATAAAGCTGGGCCTGCGTTGACCGCGCGCGTCGCCGTAAAGGGTAAACTGCGAGACAACGAGCGCGCTGGCTCCTGTGTCCAGTAGCGGGCGATTCATTTTCCCCTGATCGTCCTCAAAGATCCTCAGATTTGCGATCTTTTCAGCCATGCTCACAGCTACGGCGGATGTATCGCCGCGACCGACGCCGAGCAAAATCACTAGACCTGCGTCGATTTCTCCCGTGACACCGTTCTTCACGGTCACACGTGCGCGGCTTACACGCTGGACAACGGCTCGCATTTTGGGCTACAAAATTTTCTCCAACAAATCGGCAAGACGCCAACCGGCTTTGTGTAGTTCGCCCCGCACTACGTTAGTCGCCCAAACGCGATAAAGATCATGATTGGCGGCCGAGTTTTCGACCGCTCCGCCAGCTGCAACGATCCGGTCTTCGTCTTGTTGCGGATGCACATTTGTGAATTCCAATCGCGCACACGCTTCGCGCGCAATTGGCAGGATTTCATCGGCTCACCCCTCAGCATAACTATCGACAGGGGCGTTTCGAGGCATCTTCCAATTGTTGGGTTCGTGTGTCGCCATCTCGTGGACCAGTTCTCTCTTGGGTGGCTCGACGAGCGTCTGCAATTCATCTTTTCGTAATGGGTCGGGCCCCTGCAGCAAAAGTGCGTTCACGGCATCATAGTTCCAAAAGCCGTGGAATTTCTTCTTATTGAACCCCGCGTCTGCGCGGCGGTTCGTCACTCAGTTCAAGAGTAAATGTATTTCCACCTTCGTCTCCAAGCGCCGATTTATCTTTGTCAGGATCTGCGACTTGACCCTGTTGATCAAAATATTCCGCGCCGACATGCAAAGGCTGATGAATGTCGGCGATATAATGGGCGAGCAAAATGAGCGCTACTGGCTTGGTAATTCTCCGCTCGTTTTGTTCAGGCACGCGTCCCTGCAAAACGTCGATACAGAATGGAATCATATGGACTACATCCCATTTGCTGCGACCGGCGCGCCCGTCGCGGTATCGTTGTGCCGGTACGACCGGAACGTCTGTATAATGGAACCAATGATGTGAAGGCGCGCGTCCGGATTTACAGCGGGCGTCAGCGAATCTGCTCGCCAGAAATCGCACAGCTGCCTGTCGATACTCCGATGCGTTGAGTAATGAAGCGACCGCGGATCATCGACTCCTTTTTTGTCCCAACCTTTGATCTCGTCGGCAATGACGGCTGCTTTTTCCAGTGTCAGTCCGTCCAGCAGCGCGCGGATTTTTGCGGCGGCACTCGTATTCGCCAATCGCTCGTCTGCGATCGCGTCGACGATCTCATGCCCAAGCGGGCCGTACGCTTCGCCGTAGCGTTAAGAAAACGAAGCAGAGGGTGCGGCACCATGCAGATTTCATTTCAGAATTGGCGACAATACGATTGAATCCACTCTTGCCTACAAAGGTCCTGGCACATCCGCTAGTTCAATCCACGAAATTCGCACGAATTTGCTCGAGACGTTTCTGGAGTTTCGAGAAGTGCGATCCAGCCCAATAAATCTGGCTGCAGCCGGTGCAACGCCGAAATTGCTCGTAGTAGATTTTCGTAAGCGGTTCGAGTCTCTCAATTACTTCGTCCTTCGAAACCATGCGCAGCGGCGCATTGCAACGGAGGCATCGCGTAAATGGGGCGAGGGAGCCAAGAAGATCAAACCGGCGGATTACTTCGACGGTTTGTTCATCAGCGTTTTGTGAACGCGGAAAGTAGCCTGTCTTTACTACCGCGTGCATGAGCAAACGCCGATCGCGTGTTAGCAGCGCCCGGTTTTCGCGTTCCATTACTTTGAGCAATTGTCGATCTTCTGCCGCCGGATCGTAAGCGACATCGAAGCCGAGCAGGCGCAGATCACGCGCGAGTTTTCCAAGGTGTCCATCTGCGACAAATCTACTATGTCTAGGGACTTGTAGTTGTTTATACTTAAACTTCGGAAGACGAGTTACTACCGGATAAAGCTCGATCTCCGCATCTTTGGCAAGCGCGTAATCAAAATCCACCGACTGCCTATTAACAAGGATGACATCCACCTCCGGATGCGGCACGCCGAACGATTCGATCGCGTCCTTTACCGATGTCTTTTCACTCAGCTTGCGTTCGCTGCTCCGACCGCGCGCTTCTGATCGGAGAAAAAAATCCAGGTCCCCGTGCAAATTGAGCCGGACTGTAAACGGCTTCACGTCAATGCGTGATTCGCGCGTTGGCGTAAGCGTATTCGAAGGTAGTTGCGCGCGGCCGACCCATGAACCTGCCCGGCCCGAGAGGCTCATCTTCTCCGTAATAGCAGTCGATCTGCCAACGGCGCAAGCCACCCCCGGTATCCATGATCTTCCATCGATTGCTTCGAAACACCTTCTGTACGTCCGGAGACTCGGTCTCGATAATGGCGCCGTGCCGCAAACTGCCTTGAGTCGACTTCATCGCAGCAGAAAAGCGTGGGACCAAAACGCCTCCTCCTCCCGTAGGGTTCGAAGCGAACGCATACGAATCTCCGCCGTTATAACGAATGTAATTGCGTCCGTTTACAGGTGTAACGATTCGACCGAAACCTTCCTTCTTCACCGAGCGCAGAAAGTCGTGCGGATATTTTCGCCCGTGCAAACCAGGTTTTGTAACCGGGGTTGCATCAAACCCGCGTTCGAAAGTAAAGCCGGATTCTTTTGGTGTGTAGTAAAGAGTACAAACTACGAAGTATTCGCCGTTATGTCCTTGAGGACGCCGCGCCAATCTCTCGTTCTCGTACGCAAGCCGCTGAACGACTTCGGGCCATGGAATGTCTGCCCGGGCTTCCGGATACGTTGCGGCCAGAATGCCGGAGGCCGTAATCCAAGGAATCAGTCGCCAAAAAGCGATTCGATCGGCCCGCCGATCAAAACTTCGATGGGAAGTCGTTTCCATTCGTACTCATAAGGTGGTTGCTTCCACGTGAATTGCGACAATTTTCGGAGCGTGCGAATGATTTCAACGCCTGTTTGAAATGGTTGAAACACGTTTCGATCGGTTACGTGCAACTGTGCGCCGTGACAAAGTTCACCGGCGAACTTGTGAAAGGTCGGCTGGAAATAATTTTCGCGGAAGAACACACCCGGCAATCTTAATGTGTTAAGCTCGCGGCAGATTCCTTCGGCTTGAATAAAGGGCGCTCCAAAAATCTCGAACGGCCGCGTTGTGCCGCGACCTTCCGAAATATTTGTTCCTTCCAGGAGACACATGCCGGGATAAACCGTCGCAGTATCGAGCGTCGGCATATTGGGTGAGGGCATGACCCAAGGCAGACCGGTTTGATCGAACCACATCTGGCGCTCCCAGTTTTTCATCGGCAGGATCGACAATCGGCATTCCGGAAAAGCCTCGTCTCGAAATTGCTGAGCAAGTTCGCCAATCGTTTTTCCATGACGCACTTGAATCGGATGGAGACCCACGAACGATTTGTAAGCGGGATTGAGTACCGGTCCTTCAGTCGTCACGGCATTAATCGGATTCGGCCGTTCGAGAACGATGATCTGTATGCCCGCTTTTTCGCAAGCGCGTATGGAGAGATACATTGTCCAGATAAAGGTGTAATAGCGCGCCCCGATATCCTGGAGATCAACGAGCAACACATCGAGATCTTTTAGCATTTCTGCAGTCGGCTCACGATGTTCGCCGTAAAGACTGTAAACTGGTATGTGAAGACGCGGGTGCTCATAACTTTTCCATTCCACCATGTTGTCCTGCGTCTGGCCGAGAAATCCATGTTGCGGGCCAAAAAACGCTGAGAGACGAAAAAGATCGCCATGATGTCGTTCGAGGATTCGCGAGGCGTGCTCGAGCTTCTTCGAACCCGATGCTGGATGAAGCAACGCGCCGATACGTGCGCCGCGAAATTTCTTCGGCCAAAGTTCGTTCAGATGATCGAGTGGCAACTCAACGGACATGGCGTTGTTCTAGCACAACGCGGAAATTCTCGCGAGATGCTGTAGCGGTGCCTGTGTCAAGCCCCGTAGGCGTTCGGCGCGCCGAATGCCTCTACAACCATTTACGCCGCACCACCCCAACCAGTGTTGCTATTGCAGTCACAGCTCCGCATAACTTTGCAAATAATTCGCCATGGCGTGTATAAAAGGTCAGCTCATGCTCGGTAGGAACCTTCACCTCGCCTACTAGCACGCCTTCGGTAAATGTGCTCCCTTTATCATCCTGCAATTTCTGGGTGACCCGCCCAAATTCGTTGACAAAACATGTAACTCCGGTGTTCGCGGCGCGAACCATTGGGCGGCGTGTTTCCACACAGCGAAAAATGGCGTTGGCCAGGTGCTGATGCGAACCGGCAGAATGCAAAAACCATCCGTCGTTCGTTATGTCTACCAGTAAATTCGCACCAGGATTCCCTTCGCTCGGAACCAGAAATCGTCTGGTCAACTCGCCAATTGTATCTTCGAAACAGATCAGCGGCGCCACCTTCACGTCGCTGTTTGTCAGCTCGAACATTGTGTAGTCCTTGCCCGCTTTGAAATCGCCAGGGACCTGGTCGCCGACAATTCGCTCGAGAAGCGGTACTCGGTGCCGGCCCGGTACATATTCGCCAAAAGGGACAAGATGTAGTTTTCGATAGAGCTGCACCTGCTCGCCGCCATCGGAAACAAGAAGCGCGGCGTTATAAACATCGCCGTTCTCTTGGTCGATTGTGCCCAGAAGAATATCGGTCTCCGCCGATGCGGCCAGGTCCATAACGAATTTGTAACTCTCGCGGTCCGCGAGGACCGGACCGGGCATGGAGCTTTCCGGCCAGATCAACAGATCGGCTGGAGGATTAGAGCGCAGTGCAATTTCGCTCAAGCGCCGGAATTGATCGAAAATCTTGCGCGTAAACTGGGGATCGAATTTTTGATTCTGCGGCACATTCGATTGCACGGCAGCAACTCGGAGCGGCTTTGTGGATGGCGAGACTTGAGTGGCACGAATTCCGAAAGTTAAGACGCCCACGATTGCCGCTAATGTGAGTGTCAGGTCAAAGTGTGGGCGGACCGTACGTGTGCGCGCCTCAAGAATCAGGCGGTACACCGTTGTCACTGCAATGCCGTTTGCGAACGCGACTATGAATGATAAACCAGCAACGCCGGTGAACTCAGCTATTTGAATCAGCGGCCAGGTGTCATGTAGGGCAACGCCGAGACCGTTCCAACCGAAACCGGAGAAGACCCAACCGCGCAACCATTCCTGTGTCACCCATGCGGCAGCGAGAAGGAACGCGAGCAGCAGATTATTTGTTGATTTCATCCACGGCGATTGCGAAGGAGCTGCGGCACTGCGAGCCTGGGCCAGCATCTGGTCCCATTTCGTCGAACTTGATTCTCTCTTTTTTTCCCGGGGCTGCACCAAACCGCAAAACCATGCCCAAAGCGCGAAATAAATCGCCATGTAGAATTGGAGAACAAACCAGCCAAGAACAGTTACGGTTATGAGCCAGGAGAAAGCCGTCCAAAAAAATGTCAGTCCGGCGACGTAACCGAGCAGAAGATTACGAAGCGAGCGATGGCGCCATTCGTTGTCTGAAAACCAGATCGCAGCGATGAGCGGAGTAAGCGCAAACCAGCAGAGCCAGGTGAAATTAAATGGCGCGAAACAGCCCGTGTAGAGAAGCCCGCTAGAGATCGCAGCAAGCCACGGCCAGGCTGCTACTAATTTTTTTGTTAACTTATGCAAATCGAAAGCAAACGGATATTAAACTTCAGCGAGCAATTCTGTCATTCCGAGCGAAGTCGAGGAATCTCTAATTATTTTTGCGGTGCCACCAGCCGAACTAAATCGAGGGATGTGATTCGCCCGCTTTCCGCTCGCTCAGCCTTCGGCCTTCCCGTCCATCTTGCGGCTTTCCTAGCCGCTCGATTCTCGGCTTCGCTCAACATGACAAACATTATGGTCTGCTGAAGACTAAGAAGTCACGCGGTCGCTATTTTGCATAAGTCGCGATTCGGCATCTTTTTGCAGCCAATCCCATAGCCGATCGAGTTTCTCTTTCACGTCCGTTTTGATCTGCTCGAGTTCCAAGAATTTTCCATTTTTTGGCCGGCGATTGGCGAAAAGGTAATACTTGATCTTCGGCTCCGTTCCCGACGGCCGCACCGCGATGCGCGTTCCGTCTTGCAACTCAAACATCAACATCTTCTCTTTGGGAATTTGATCGCCCTCTGCATCTTCGATTTTGTCGGTCTCGAAATTCCTAATGCTTGTCACTTTTGAGCCGATTACTTCTGAGAACGGATCGGCAGCGTAAGATTTAATCAGACGCGCGATTTTCGTTGCGCCTTCTGCGCCCTCGAAAACAAGCGAACCGTTTTTCTCGGCGAAATAACCGAATTCGGAATAAATGTCATCGAGCAACTCATCAACTGTTTTGCCGTGGGCCTTTGCGTACGCGGCTACTTCGCAAAACATGATGACGGCGCCGTTGCCGTCCTTATCCCGTACAAAATCTGCTCCGCTATATCCATAGCTTTCTTCGCCGCCGAAGACATAAAATGAAGAATGTTCGAGACGAAGCCTCCGTGTTTCTTCTTCGGAAAGATCGCCATAATTCCTTCGCAGCCGTTCCGGGATCACACGTTCGTAATTGCCAAGCTTCGCGCCAATGTATTTGAAGCCAGTCAACGTCTCGACGCAGCGCAGACCGTAATGTTCGGCAATCGCCTTTTGCAGATCGGTTGTAACAAACGTCTTGATGATCACTGCGCGCGATGCGTTTTCTTTGTTAAGAACGCCTTTTTCAAAGAGTATTTTGGTTCGGTACCAGGCAAGGAGGGAGCCGATCTGGTTCCCGGTGAGCAGTTTCATTCTTCTATCAGATGCACGAACTGCCGCCCCCATCCTGTCGCAATCAGGATCAGTCGCGACTACCACATCGCCATCTTCCTTTTCCGCCAAATTGATTGCCATGGTTAACGCTTCGGCGTTTTCCGGATTCGGCGATTTCACGGTCGGAAATCGGCCATCGAAATGGTTTTGTTCCGGCACCACTTCAAAATTGAAACCGAGTCCCTTGAGCATCGGTTTGACGATCACGCTTCCGGTTCCGTGCAGAGGTGTGTAGATGACCTTCAGCGATTTTGCGTCGCGAATCACGGTTGGATCCAGAACGAGCGTTTCGAGCCGCTTCATGTACGCTTCGTCGATGTGCTTCCCAATGATTGTTATCTTGCCCTGTCGATCTTTTGCTAATCGCTCATACGCTTCGGAGGAGATCGCGTTCACTTTTGCGATAATCCCGCTCGCATGTGGCTCGATCACCTGGGCGCCATCGCTAAAGTAAACTTTGTAGCCGTTATCGTGCGGTGGGTTATGACTCGCTGTGATCACCACGCCCGCGCTAGCCCTGAGATAACGGACCGCAAATGAAAGTTCCGGCACGGAACGCGGGCCATCGAATACGAATGCGTCGCAACCGTTCTCGGATGCGACTTTGGCGGCAAGCTGAGCAAACTCCTTCGAGAAAAACCGAGGATCATGTGCAATCGCAATTTTCGGCTTAGCCGAAATTTTTTCCTGTCGATTCCAATCCTGCAGATAGGCGACAAGTCCCCGCGTCGCGCGACTAATATTGTAGTAGTTCATCGCGTTTGTCCCGACGCACGGAAATTCTGGTCGCTCGTTAGGCGCAGCTTTGCCACGCTCTGCACGTGTCACAATTTTCCCGATTGTTCGCCCGCGTAGCCCGCCTGTTCCAAAAGCAAGTGTTCGATAGAACCGATCGTTTAGTTCCAACCATTCGGCGACATCAACAAGTTCGCTGATCGCTCGCAGATAAAGATCAGACGGCGCGCCAGTCAGCAAGGCATGAATATTCTTCGCCGCCGATTCCATTAATTGTTCATCAGCGACTGCGCGCGAGATTTTCGAATCAAGGTCTTCAGAATGCGCAGGCATCGCAGCCAACTCTTCCGGCATGCTCCTGCTTTGCAAGTGTTTGTCTTGAATGGCCCAGCGCTATGTGGCAAAAAGATCGAAGCGTGAATCCGAAGGTTTTCTTCGGCGAATTGAAGCGACGCAGCGTTTACAAGGTTGCCATCGCCTACGCAGTCGTAGGCTGGTTATTGACTCAGGTCGCGACTCAAGTCTTTCCGTTCTTCGAAATTCCCAACTGGGGATCCGACTGGTTGTTCTGATTATCGCCGTCGGATTTCCAATCGCGCTGATCATTGCCTGGGCGTTTGAAGCGACTCCGGAAGGAATCAAGCGGACCGAAATCGCTGATGCAATGCCGGCCGCTACACGAACCAAAAAGCACGCGTGGATTTATGTCGTCGTCATCAGTGCCGCGATTTCGGTTGGATTGTTTTTTCCTCGGACGTTACACGGGGCGAACGCCTCGGCAGAGCGAGGCGGCTACAGTTCCGACGAAATCGATCGCGGTCTTGCCGTTCGATAATCTCAGTCGTGACCCGGACAACGCGTACTTTACCGAAGGTGTGCAGGAAGAGATCCTGACACGGCTCGCAAAGGTAGCCGATCTCAAAGTGATCTCGCGCACCTCGACGCAGCGGTTCAAAAGCGCGCCGGAAGATCTCCGGCAGATCGCAAAACAGCTCGGGGTTATGCACGTGCTCGAAGGCAGTGTGCAGAAAGCTGCGGATCAGGTTCGCGTGAATGTGCAACTGGTGAACGCGATGACGAATGCGCATCTCTGGGCTGACACCTACGATCGCAAACTGACCGATATTTTTGTGGTTGAAAGCGAGATCGCAAAAACCATCGCTGACACTCTTAAGGCGAAACTTACCGGTGCGGAGGAGCAAGCGATTGCCAAACGACCGACTGAAGACCCTGAGGCACACGAGCTTTATCTCAAAGGACGCTTCTTCTGGAACAAGCGAACTGGAGCAGATTTGCAAACAGCGATCCAGTACTTTAACCAGGCCATCGCCAAGGATTCAAACTACGCACTCGCCTATGCCGGGTTAGCTGACGCTTATGCGCTTCTGCCATTGTACGGTGCTGCGTCGTCAGCGGATTCTTTTCCTCGGGCTGAGGCAGCGGCAAAAAAGGCACTCGAAATCGATGAGACGCTGGCGGAAGCGCATACATCACTTGCCCAGGTTCTATTGTTTTATGATTTAGATTTTGCGAACTCTGCCAGAGAATTCGAGCGAGCAATCGCATTAAACCCGAATTATGCGACAGCGCATCATTGGTACGCAGACGGGCCACTCGCCAGCTTGGGCGAGTTTGACAAAGCGATCGCTGAGCTCAAGCGCGCACAACAACTCGATCCACTCTCATTGATCATTAACGCAGACCTCGGCGTCGAACTGGTGAATGCGCGTCGCTATGATGAAGGCATTGCGCAACTGCGAAAGACAATCGAGATGGATCCCCGTTTTTACTATGCGCACTGGAATCTTGGCACGGCGCTGCAGTTTAACGGACAACTTCAAGAAGCATTCGCCGAATACAAAACAGCCGCCGAATTAAGCGATGATCCGCTGGTGCTTGGATTGCTCGCGCAGGCTTATGCAAAACTCGGCCAGCGCGGCGAAGCAGCGGAGACGCTTGAGCAACTGCAGCAACTAGCAGAGCGGCGGTACGTCGCGAACTACGCCTTCGCTATCGTGCACATGGCGCTCGGCGAAAAAGATAAAGCGATCGATTGTTTCGAGCGTGCTTATAACGATCATGCCGGCCCTGACCTCATTTTGCTCAAAGTCGATCCGATGCTCGATCCGCTCCGCGGCGAACCGCGGTTCGAGGCGCTCGTGCAGAAAGTGATCGCGCCAAAATCAGAACCGAAGCTGTGAACACCGGCAACTTCTTCTCCGAGCTCAAGCGGCGCAACATTTATAAAGTGGCAGTTGCCTATGCCGTCGTCGCCTGGCTGCTGATTCAAATCGCCACGCAGGTATTTCCGTTTTTCGACATTCCGAATTGGGCGGTTCGATTGACGGTGCTCGTCCTCATTGTCGGATTTCCAATCGCATTGGTGATCGCGTGGGCTTTCGAGCTCACGCCTGAAGGAATCAAGCGTACCGAAGATGTCGACGCGACGGCCAAGCCATCACATGGCCATGTCTGGATTTACGTCGCGATTGTCGGTGCCTTTCTGTCGGTCGGTTTGTTCGTGCTTGGTCGCTACACGGGTTTTCGAGCAGCGCCTCGACAGAGCGAGGCGGCTACAGGAATTCCACAGAAATCGATCGCGATTCTGCCGTTCGAGAACCTAAGCGAGGAAAAGGCGAATGCCTATTTCGCTGAAGGTGTTCAGGATGAGATTTTGACGAAGTTGGCTGCAGTTCGCGATCTCAAAGTCATTTCCCGAACCTCGACGGCCAAGTACCACAGCAAGCCCGACAATTTAAAGACGGTCGCCCAAGAGCTCGGCGTTTCCACTATTCTCGAGGGCGCAGTTCAGCGGGCTGGCGATAAAGTTCGAGTCAATGTGCAGCTGATCGACGCACGCGCCGATACACATCGGTGGGCGAAAAGCTATGACCGTGAGCTCAAGGACGTCTTGGCAGTTGAGAGCGAGGTTGCAGAGCAAATAGCGGACGCCCTGAAAGCGAACCTCTCGCCAAGTGAATCGCACGCGCTCGCCTCAGTTCCGACTGAGGACCCACAGGCATATGACCTTTTCTTGCAGGGTGAGTATCAATTACGCGCAGCCGAATCGGCGCCGCTCCCCGAGCCCTACGCTCGCGCCGAGGGATTTTATCGACAGGCGATCACGCGTGATCCGAAATTCGCTCAGGCCTATGCGGCGCTCGCCTACTGTTCATTGTCCAGCCACTGGTTCTTGAGCCGAAGGACGCCGGCGGAGCTCGCCGAAATAAGATCACTGATCGACCGCGCCTTGGAACTCGCGCCGGATTCGCCTGAAGCACATTTCAGTCTGGCGACCTTTCATTACTGGGGTCACAGACATTACGACGCGGCGCTGGCTGAACTTGATCGCACTCTGAATCTGCAACCAAACAACGCAAAGGCGCAGCAAACCCGCGCCTGGATCCATCGCAGGCAGGGTAAATGGGAACAATCTCTTACTGAGGCGAAGCTGGCCCAGGAACTCGATCCACGTGATGCACAAATCCCAGCGAACATCGCGCTCGAACTCACGGTCCTGCGAGAGTGGAACGAGGCGGAGCGTTATGCTTCACGAGCTCTGGCGATTGATCCCAGTAATTTCCTCGCCATTTCCGCTCAAATAAATGCACGGCTGAATAGTCGGGGCGACATCGAAGGAGCCCGCCAAGCTCTCGATGCGAGTCTCGGGCGTTTACCGTTGCCACTGTTTGCGGCTGCCGGTCCAGGGACCGCTGGGTCGGCAGGTGGGACAAATGTGTCAGTGGTAATTGGTGGTTGGCGGGTCTATCTGCATGTGATAGCAAGGAGGTTCGCCGATGCGCTTACGTTTTGGGACACGGCTCCTGAAGTTAAATCCGCTCCTCATTTTCGACGACTTGCTGCGCGTGTAGCTATTCAGGTGTTGGCGGGACAAGCGCCGAAGTCCGAAGCGGAAGAGGCCAGTGTCCCACTTGAACAAAGCTTGAGTGAACGGCCGGATGATTTGTTTACCAGAGCGGAATTGGCCTGGGTTTATCTTGCGCTTGGACGAAAGGCCGACGCCGTGCGCCTGTCTCAAGAGGCAGCGGACCTGTTAACAATTGAAATGGACGCGATCCTGGGTGTGGCGGCTCAGCTTGGATTAGCTGAAGTTGAGGCCTGGGCTGATAAACCGGAGGAAGCAACCAAGAGGCTTCGGCATTTGCTCTCAATACCAGCCGGTATCTCGATTGCCCGCCTAAAGATTGATCCGGTCTGGGATCCCATCCGTAATCGTCCCGATTTCCAGCAGCTTTTGACCAGAACAGAGCAGATCGGACCTAACAAGTAGTTCGCAACGAACCAGAGAAGTCTTTCGCTGAACTCAGCGGAGGTAGCGCTTAGGAAGCAACCGTCGCGGATCGATACACCAATATTCCCGCCGCAATATCTTCTACTGCCATTCCGAGCGACTTGAAGATTGTGGTTTCGTTTGCACGTGACGGAACCTTGCCAGCGAGCGCTTCGCCGAGCTCGGCATAAATTTTTGTGCCAGAAAGAATCACATCGCCGGACTCTTTCATGGCGCCTTCGCGCGAATCGACGAATATGACGTTCGCCATCGCATTGTCATCCAGTTCGCGCCAGTCGGGACGGCATGCCCCAACTGCGTTCACGTGGCAGCCGGCTTTTAACCACGAACCTTTTAAGACTGGTGCCTTAGAACTAGTCGCCGTCACCACGATGTCTGCGCCGCGCACTACGTCTTCGGCAGTCATCGCCCGCGCGCCGATTTCTTTTGCGAACTGCTCGGCATGTTCGCGGGTCGGACTCCAGACACGAATTTCTTCCAGTTGCCTAACGAGTCGCAACGCTTCCACGTGACTACGTGCCTGCACGCCGCTGCCCAGAATTGCGAGAATTGTCGCATCGGGCGAAGCGAGAAACTTCGTCGCGGCAGCTGAGACTGCTGCTGTTCTCATTTCGGTAATCAAGCGGCCATCCATGATCGCCAGCGGTGTACCGGTCTCAGGATCGACAAGAAAAATCGTCGCCATATGCGTCGGGATTCCACGCTCCGCATTCGAGGGATAGAATGTCACTGCCTTTAGACCGAGACCATCCGGAGTGAGTGCTGGCATCAAACCTAAGAATCCTCCAGGAGGATCAACCTTGATTACTGAGCGCACGGGCTGCGTGACTTTGCCTGCGGAGAAGTCGATCAATGCTTTCTCCATAGCGGGAATCAAGTCTGACATCTGTAAATGCTGGCGCACTTGGTCTTCGTTGAGAGAAAGTGGGTGATCAGTTTTCATTTCTTCACCGTTCGGGATTTGGTGGCGCGTGCGTATAGAACGTTTGTCTCGATGGATGAAATCCTTTCAGCATTAATGAAGGCGAGATTCGCTTCTTTGACTCTTTCTCGTTCCGATCGGCTTAATTGTTCGATCGTTCCGCGGTAACCTGACCCTAGGAGGATCGTCCACCAGTCTTCTGCCGACTTGATCCGGTGAGAGCGGTTTTCAGCGATTATCTTTGGCGATTTGACGCCGCCTCCGTTCAAAAGCCTTCCGAGACTTACGGGATCGTTGATTCGATCCCATGGGTTGAAGGCTTTGTGCAGATCGGGCCGTACTTTTTTAATCGAGTCCCAAAACGCGCTGTTTGCTGGCTCGAAGAAATTCGGTCCCCATGTCGTCACAGCCAGCTGTCCTCCCGGCCGAACGCAGCGCCAGAGTTCACGCACAGCCACTTCCATGTCGGGGACGAAGAAAATGCCGAACACGCACACGACCACGTCGAAGCTTTCGCCTGGAAACCTCAAGGCGAGCATATCGCCGAGTTCGAAGTCGACGTTGGTAAGATGACGCTGAGTCGCTTTCGTCCGCGCCAACTCCAAAAGCTTTTCTGATAAATCAATTCCTATAACCTTTCCCGTCGGTCCTACTAACTGGGCGGCTGGAAGCGCGGAGGCGCCCGCACCACAACAAACATCGAGCACTCGCAATCCAACCGACAACGAAAGTAATTCAATTGTTCGGCGTCCGAAATAGTTCCAGAAGCTCAGTGGGGATGCATCGTAGAAATCTGCCGCCGCATTGTAGGCAAAAGCAGCGCGACGCTGCGCCTCGCCTGGCGTGTTTGTGTTCATTCGAAATTCGGATCAGGACTTTCGTTACGATTTAACCAATGCTTACACAGTAGCAGGGATGAAAACAACAATCTTGGCCGCAGTTTCGTTATCCGTGCTTTCCGCGCTTGCCCGCCGTAGCTCATTGGGCGAAGGCGGGTAATCCGTGGTTTCTTTTGTCGTGTAATGAACGCGCCTGAAAAATTGCAAACACGCTGCGTGATCGTGGGCGGCGGGCCGGCAGGGATGATGGCCGGTTATTTACTCGCGCGAGCAGGTGTGCCGGTGGCCGTTCTCGAAAAACATGCTGATTTCAATCGTGATTTCCGAGGCGACACGATTCATCCTTCAACGTTGGAACTGATGCACGAACTCGGGTTGCTGGATGAATTCCTGAAACAGCCGCACCAAGAGATGCGAGAATTGCGCGCCGTAGTCAATGGTCAAACCGTGCCCGTCGCTGATTTCAGAAAACTTCCCACGCGCTGCAAATTCATCGCGTTCATGCCGCAATGGGATTTTCTAAATTTCCTTTCAAATCGCGCAAAACGTTTTCCCACATTCCAATTGCACATGGAAACCGAAGTCGTCGATTTGTTAATGGAAGATTCGCGCGTCCTCGGCGTGCGTGCAAAGACGCCCAGAGGTGAGCTAGAGTTTCGCGCGGACCTTGTAATCGGCGCTGATGGCCGACATTCGACAGTTCAGAGTAGTGCCGGTTTTGAGGAACGCGAGTTCGGCGTGCCGATTGACGTCCTCTGGATGCGGATCTCCAAGAGACAGGACGATCCGAAACAAACGTTCGGCTTTTTTCAACACGGCAGGCTACTCGTATTGCTTGACCGCGATGATTACTGGCAGTGCGGCTTTGTCATTCCCAAGGGCCAGTTCGACGAGATCAAAGGGCGCGGGCTGCAGCAATTCCAAAATGAAATCGTCACGTTCGCCAGTTTTCTGCGCGATCGCGTCGCCGAGCTGGACGACTGGCCGAAGATCAAATTGCTAACGGTGCAGGTGAATCGCCTGCGTAATTGGTGCCGCGAAGGATTGCTTTGCATCGGCGATTGTGCGCACGCCATGTCGCCGGCGGGCGGTGTTGGAATCAATCTCGCGATCCAGGACGCGGTGGCGACAGCAAATTTGCTTGCGGAAAAGCTCCAGCACGGCCCGGTTCATGTTGGCGACTTACGACAAGTGCAAGCGCGCCGGGAATGGCCCACCCGCCTGATTCAGGCAATGCAGATTTTAATTCATCGCCGCGTTGTTACCGGTCGATCCTCTGGTGAGAAGAACAGTTCGCTTCCATTCGTGTTTCGTCTGCTGAAATGGTTCCCAATTCTGAGACAACTTCCCGCTCGGTTTATCGGTCTTGGCCCGCGTCCCGAGCACATCCACAGCCCAACCGCCGCCTAAAAGGCCGCTGAGCTTTCAAATTCTCGAATCCATTTCGAGCGCACACGACATCTGAAGTGAAGAACAAATCATTCGGGAATCTGCGCAATGGCACGCAAAACAGAAACTCCATCTCCTTCTACTAATCCGTTTGCCGCACGAGTGCTCAGTACGTTCGAGCTCTTGTTTGGCGCGTTCATCGTTATCGGTCACAATGTTTTTCGAATTGTGCCGAACGAAGTCATTGTCCTCTGTCTGCTTGGACTGCTGTCTGTGCGACTGCGCGATGGTGGATGGTCTGCGATGGGATTCACGCGGCCGGCGTCCTGGCGCCGAATTTTCTTAATCGCTCTGGCGGCAGCAGGCGTCCGAATCATCCTTGGACAATTCGTGATCGAACCGATTACTGCTCACTTTTGGCCAGCGGCGACTGGTCCCCCACTAGCAAATGAAATCACCGGCAACGCGAAAATCGCGCTCCTTGCTTTGTTAGTGATCTGGACGTTTGCCGCTTTCGGTGAAGAAATCGCGTATCGAGGATATCTCCTTACGCGCGCCGCCGACATTGGAAGGAGATCGACAACAGCCTACTGGATCGGGATCGTCGTCGTGTCGGCTTTGTTTGGCTACGGTCATTATTACAAAGGTCCATCGGGAATAATTGATTCCGGGACTGCCGGCTTAATTTTAGGAACGGCCTACATGCTGGCCGGTCGAAATCTTTGGGCCTGCATTTTGACTCACGGATTTATTGACACATTCGGGGTCATCGACGCTTTTTTCGGATGGTCAACGTAGATATCGATCTCCCGGCTATCCTTTCAGCGCACGAGCGAATTCGGCCGCATATCCATCGCACTCTTGTGCTGACGAGCTGCCGACTGAACGAGGCTAGCGGAGCCTCGCTCTTTTTTAAATGCGAGAACTTCCAGAAGATTGGTGCGTTCAAAGCGCGTGGCGCTACAAACGCAGTTTTTTCGCTCGATGATGCGACAGCGCAATGCGGTGTGGCAACGCATTCGTCGGGAAACCATGGGGCCGCGGTGGCGCGAGCGGCGAAACTCCGTGGCATTCCAGCGCACATCGTCATGCCGTCGAACTCGGCGAACGTGAAGATTCGCGCCGTGGAAGGCTACGGAGCGCGCGTTGTATTTTGCGAGCCAAAGGAACAGGCGCGCAATACAGTGTGTGCCGATGTGATCGCCAAGACAGGCGCCACGCTGATTCATTCTTTCGAAAATCCAGACGTGATAGCGGGGCAGGGGACGGCGGCGGTGGAATTGGTGGAAGACGTTCCTAATCTCGATCTCGTGATGTGTCCCGTCGGCGGAGGAGGATTGCTATCAGGCACAGCCATCGCTGCAAAATCGATGCGACCGAACATTGGAGTGGTCGCGGTTGAACCAAAGAACGTTGATGACGCAGCGCAATCATTCCGCGCGGGACGAGTAGTCCACACCGAAAAAAAATTCACCATTGCCGACGGACTGCGAACAAATGTCGGCGAACCAAACTTTGCGATCATCAAACGTTACGTGGACGACGTTGTGACTGTAAGCGAGGAAGCGATTATTTCGGCCATGCGCACCATTTGGGAGACGATGAAGATCATTGTCGAGCCATCAGCAGCTGTTCCGTTCGCCGCGATTCAGGAAGCGAGGATCGACGTCTCTGAAAAGCGTGTCGGCATTATTCTCACCGGAGGTAATGTCGATCTCGATGCGTTGCCGTGGATGGTTAGTCGCTAGGTGGTCGCACTACGATGTATCGCACAGCGGCTTCAGCGCGACATGACGATCTAATAGGTCGAGCACTTTCGGATAGCGCGGTCAGTTACTTCCTAAGAACCTTTCCGGAACGCTGCATACGACTGTGCCGGGCGTGCCGAAGCCGGCAAGCTTACAGCCCATGGGGTCTCGTCGTCCTCGGTGTAAACCACCCGTTCGCCAGCCAAACACAATGCATTTGTCCTCTTTCAGTACAACCCTGGTAGCCCCACGCAGTTCCCCAGCGCCTTAAGCCCGAAATTGTCCGTCACAGTTTTGAGCGCGTTGTAGTGGTTTACTTGGGTGTTGACCTGTGTTCCTGGAGTTTGTCCGGGGCCGACTAGAATGGTAAGGACATGGTTTCCTATGCGCCCCTCATCCATTGTTAGAATGACAAGCCCCTTATGACTGTTGGCGTAGGCGATTATAGGCGGCAGGTGTTGGGACAACCATGTATCGCCGTTTCGCACCTTTTCCTGAATGGTTGCGCCGGTGTGCATGTCGTGAATCACGTTTGGAGTGATAAAGGAGAACTCAGTCCAACACGCATCCTCGGCATACGGCCCGAGGTAAGGCACCCAGGCCTGACTAGGAACCCCCACAAAGAAGGGGAATGGATTGTGGCGCTTGTAATACAGCCCATTGTATCTGCACATCTGCGCACCGGCGTATGGCAAGTCCTCCATGTAACCCTTGCATATCATTCCCGCTCCGTTCATTTCTTCCCAAAAATTGGGGGCGGCAAATGGCCATTGCTGCAGCTATCATTGGTGACGCCTTGGGTGTCGCCCGAAAATATGGCTAAGTAATTGGGGAGACTGGGGTGGGTGATCCCAAAACTTTGGGTGTAAAGAACGCCCTGCGGGAGAAGCTCGTTGTTGATGTAAGGGGCGTTTACAGTGTCACCTACTACCGCCTCATACCCCACGTTCTCCA
>JBKPOB010000019.1:0-10740 GCA_046732875.1 Verrucomicrobiota bacterium
GATTAAGAACTTCAACGGCGAGCCTGTCTTTGTGTACGGTGACCGGGTTCAACGTCATTAGATCTGCAACGAGCCGTTCGCCGATCCTTGAATCGAATTGAAAATGCCGCACGAAATCGCCGTGCGTAAAAATACCGAGCAATTTTCGATTTTCGTCGGTCACAACGGCAGCGCCGGCGCGCACACCAGTCATCGCCTTTAGCACGTCGCGCACCGATGTATCGGTAGAGACAATGGCCATCGCCTCGCGTGGCCGCATCACCTGGTGCACACGCATCAGCATGCTGCGCCCGATCATTCCGCCGGGATGAAACTTTGCAAAATCCTCCTTGTTAAACCCGCGCGCCTCGAGCAGTACCATCGCCAGGGCGTCGCCCAGCGCCAGCATCACTGTGGTGCTCGACGTCGGAGCGAGGTTCAACGGACACGCTTCCTGCTCGATGTTAACGTCGAGAAACAGATGCGCGTTTTGCGCGAGCGTTGATTTCGCATCTCCGCATACGGCGATGATGCGCACTTGAAAGCGAGCGATCGCCGGCAAGATCCGAACCATTTCTTCAGTCTCGCCACTTGCGCTCAAGGCAAGCACAACGTCGCCATCAGCAATCACGCCGAGGTCGCCATGCAACGCGTTTGATGAATCGAGCACCACCGCCGGCGACCCGGTACTGGTCAGCGTGGCCGCAATCTTGGCGCCGATGTGTCCGGACTTACCGACGCCCACCACCACGACTTTGCCCCGCGCATCGACCGTCTCCCTGATCAGCTCAACGGCTCGGCAGAAATTTTCGCCAAGACGTTCCCGCAATCGCTTGAGCTCAAAAATTTCTATTTCCAGGACACGTCCGGCCTTTTCAAGGTAGTCCATCGAACTATATAATGTGGGCAGGTGTTGTGACGGGCAAGCCCGCCTGAGGCGGGTTGCACGTCTGGAACGAAAGGAAAAACCATGAAAACATTAATGATCGCAATCCTCGCCGCGGTTGTTACCGCCGCTTCCGCGCAAGAATTCAGAGCACCAATTGGGCCGCAAAAACCAGTTCGCGCAATGCCTACACCGCCACCGATCTCTGAGCGTCCCGCGGTGGAGGGCGTGGTTCCGCGAGGGCTTGGCCCTGGACGCAACCCGTTCCAAATGCTCAATCCATGGGCGCCGGCACGTTACGGCACATGGGTCGACAGCACATCATTCGATCCGAATCACCCCGGAAAATGGAACGGCATTAAGCTCTTCGAGATTATTTTTTGATTTAAAGTTTGAGGAGCGCACGTCGTGGACGTGCGCTTCCCAAAAAGAGGCGCGTCGGATCTGATGTCGCGGTCTATTGTTTGTAATTCGCCACTCGCGCTTTTGGCTGCTCACCTCTAGCTGGGCCGCTCACTTTTGGATTTGCGCGCCCTGCTCTGTGAGCTGAGCCGTGAGAACCTCAATCGCTTTCGCTTGCTGCGCTACAGTGGTTTCCAATTCCTGAACTTTATCACAGCCGAGTTCTGTGCGTTATGGTTGGATACTTCCCGAACTTTACCAGAAAATCGCGCGTCTGGTGACCTAGGCCATCTCTTGAGCGCATTTACGGTCGCTCTTCACTCTCGTGCGCCCAGATATCAGAGACTCTTATCATTTAGCGCTTGAACGAACTGGGCAAAGAACTTTGCCAACTGCGAACGCACAGCCTGAAACGACAGCTTCTCCAGCGCGCGTTGCTCTGATTCACTCACGAGGGCGCCGCGTAAATCAGCGTTCTTCAATAAATCAAGCGCCATTGAAGCAATCTCGCTAATCGTCCGGCCTTCCCCGCAGGTTTTCGGAAATGCAATTCGTTCAATCGCGCCGTCACCACCAACACAGGGGAGCCGACAGAGGAGAGCGTCGCCCGCCACCTGACCTGGCACGTGGCTGCGATCAAGTTGCAAAACAATCTTATGCCGCGCCACATCGCGTAGATAATCCGGATACGATTTCCATGTTTCAATTACATGGAGTTTTCCTTCCGGAAATTTGAGCTCGGCTAGCAAACGCCGCGCTTTATATCCATCCAGATTAACTATGGTGACTGGTTCACCCGTCGCGTCGCAAAGCTGACGAGCAACCAACAGTACTGCGAAATGATTGCGCGATGGCACGCCCCATTCGCGCGTGCCAACAAAAATTCCAGATTGCTCGTCCGGCGTCACACAAAAATTCCATCTCTGATCTTCAACAGGATAAGGCGTGGGAATAAATGCTATCCGCCTCAGACTCCAGCGAGCACTCTGATAGATTTCCGCGGCTTCCGGAGTCGTAGCGATGCAGCCATCCGCTTGCGCCACAATTCTCATGAAGCGCGATAATTTGCCACGGTCGCATAGCTGCTGCGCGATCTGATGGAGTCCGGTTTCCTTTAACGAAACAACTACGGTGCGACCATGTTTTTTCAGGTCGGTTAATGCACGCTCTGAAGCGCGAAAATCGCCACGCAAAAGCAGGAGAACCGGTGTTTTCTCCGCAATGGCGCGGCGCGGATTTTGATGAAAGGCTCCCTGCGTACAGGCAGCGAAGGCGTGAAAGTTGATTGGCGGATGCGCGCCTTCGTCTGGCGCAGGCAACGCGCGAAACTCCTGCTCCGCATCGTGCCCCCTCGGATTGAGAACGGTCAATCGAAAGTCGTCTGGGTTGTCAGACGTCATTCGTCAAAATTGCTCGGAGGCGGCGTTGCCGGTTTCAACAGGGTCTCGTGTTTGTCTTCTTGATCCAGCGGTTTGACTGGTATTGCACGTCGGATTTCGACTGGTTCCTTATTCTGCGGTTGGACCGGGATTGCTTTCCTGATCTCCGGAACAGATTGCGCCGTTTGAGTATCAGATCCGTTACCGCTTCCGTCGTTGTTCGCCGTTTTCACTCCACCGTCTCCGGGCACAACGTCGGTCTTTTGATTTGCGACTGTTTCAGCTGCTGGCTGCGGCCCAGGCTCAGGTTTCAATGCTGGCTTAAGCGAACTGTATGGATCCTTGTCGGCCAATAACGTCGGACTTTTTACGGCGATTGGCGCGACCCCGCTCAGGTCGACGGCCAATGCAGCGCGCGGCAAATCGCTCGAAGAGAAAAAACGAGCAAGACGGGCCCGCGGTTCACCGTGGACATTGCAAGGCTCAGTCGGGACCTGCGACTGCGTGCCAATCTCCAAATAAGTGGTACGCCGCTGAACGGTATCGCCATTCGCCGTTTTGACGACGTCATAACATTTGTCGGTGGCGAGCAGCCCAGACCTTGAACAAATCTCGACCTGCTTCAGTCCATCTGAGGTGGATGTCGGCTGTTTGATTTCTCGCGGCGGATAATGGTCAGCCGCGGCATTCATAATGTCCACCCAAACAGGCAGCGCCAGCTCGCGTCCAAATGCGCCGCGATAAATCTTTTGCGGTTTATCGAAGCCAGCCCAAACGGCGCAGGTGAAATTGGAATCATACCCGGCAAACAGCGCATCGGTAAAATCGTATGCAGTGCCGGTTTTACCTGCTGCCGGAATCTTCTTTAGACCAAATTCCGCGAAGGCGGCTTTCCCTGTCCCTGACTCAAGCGCGTCCGCCAGGCAGGAATGGACTTCGTACGCGGTTTCAGGTTTGGTGACGAGCTTCCGGATACTCTCCCGTTTTGCGTCCCAAACCAGAGTTCCATCCTTTTCTTCGATGCGCTCCAAAATATGCGACATGTTTGGTCGCCAGCCGCCGTTCGGGAATATCGTGTACGCGAGAGCGAGCTCAGCCAAAGTGACCTCGCTGCTCCCGAGAAATGTAGCTGGATAAGGACGAAGCGAGGAATGAATTCCCGCCGCAGCACTAAGCTGCAATACTGCATCGATTCCCGCGTCCATTCCGATTCGGACGCTTGCGCCATTTTTTGATTTCGCCAGAGCCTGTCTGGCTGTCATCGCGCCTTCGTAACGGTTCTCGGCGCTTTCTGGACCCCATTCACCAAGAATTCCGGTGGTGCCACCGATCATGACTGCACGGTTATCCAGCGGCGAATCTTCAACCAACGATCCGGGGTACATTCCTTTTTCGAAAGCAGCCGCGTAAACAAATGGCAACATCGCCGTCCCGGCAGGCCGGCGCGCTTGCAACGCGCGATCGTATTGGTTGTGCTCGAAATCGCGCCCGCCCACCAGCACCAAAATATCGCCCGTTGCATTGTCCAGTCCGATGATTGCACCCTGAAGATACTCAGGTGGGGGCTGGTCAGATATTTTCCCATTTGCTTTGGCCTTGCGAAACGACGCTGCGTACTGGGCGTAAGTCTGGTGATTATAATCGGGGCGTTGTTCGATTCGTTCGAGATTCGTTCGCAAAGAATCTTCGGCAACTTTTTGAAGATCGACATCGATTGTCGTGTGAATCCGATAGCCTTCGTTGATTGCACGGTCCCATCCGACCGCTGCGATCACCTGCTGACGAATGTAATCGACCGCGTAGGTCTGTCCCTGCGCGTTTTGCCGGCTCCCCACAACGATTTCCTGGCCTCGCGCATTTGCATATTGTTCGCGGCTCATAAAGCCAAGCTCGCGCATCCGATCGAGCGCGTAGTCGCGCGCGTCGCGTGAGGTCGCGCGGTCGGTCCATGGCGACAATCTGTTTGGGCTCTTGATCAGCCCCGCGAGGGTGGCGCATTCGGCCAGCGACATTTCACGAGCTGGTTTGCCAAAGTATCCTCGCGACGCAGCTTCCGCTCCGTACAGGCCGCCGCCGAAATAGATCCGGTTCAGATATAACTCCAGGATTTTCTTTTTGTCGAAGTTGTCTTCAATCCTTTGTGCCAGAAAAATCTCGAGCAGCTTGCGGCGGAAGGTTTTTTCTTTGAGCGAAAAACTGTTCCGCGCCAGTTGTTGGGTAATGGTGCTGGCGCCCTGGCGCACATGGCGCGCCGCCAAATTTTTCAGCGCTGCGCGGATGATTCCGAACGAATCGTAGCCGTGATGCTGATAAAATTTTGCATCTTCAACTGCGATGACCGCGTTAATGAGATCGGGAGGCAGCTGGTCGTACGGCACCGTCTCGCGGTTCTCGACATAGATTTGGCCGAAGATCTTGCCGTTGCGATCGAGGATCACACTAGCTGATTCCATTTGTTCGAGCTTGCTCAGGTCGAACGCTTTCGCCTGCGCTTTGAGGCTGGCAGCCAGACTGGAAATGTAAACGATTACGACAACGACAAGCACCGCAACGATGCCAATGGGCACGTAAAACCACGGTCTTAAAAACCAGGGTGGCCGAAAGCGATAGCCCGGCGGGGGCCTTAGATATGTGGCAGTCGGTCTCAAAAGCCAAAGAATTTAAGGGCGAAATGCTCAACGCTCAACGCCCAACGTCCAAGACCCAAATCAGGACCGCTGAAGTTGAACGTTGAGCGTTGGACGTTGAGGGTTGGGCGTTGAAGACGCAGGGGAATCCCGCTCTGATTGAGCTCATTCGCGATGAGATTAAGAATCGCGGTCCGGTTTCCTTCGCCTGGTTTATGCAACAGGCGCTTTACCATCCCGAACACGGATACTATTCCTCCGGTCGGTGCGAGATTGGCCGGCAGGGCGATTATTTCACTAATGTCAGCGTCGGGCCGCTTTTCGGGCGACTGATGCTGGCGCAATTCGCTGAGATTTGGGAGCGACTCGATAAAATCAACGATTTTGTCATCGTTGAGCAGGGCGCCCATGATGGCCAGTTCGCGCGCGACGTTCTCCAAGCTTCTCAAGAACGCCTGCCGGATTTCTTCGAGGCTTTGCGCTATCGAATAATCGAGCCATTTCCGATTTTGCGGGAACGGCAATCGCAGATGCTGGAACTATTTCGCGACAAAGTTGGATGGCGGAATTCATTTGAACCATTCAGCGGTGTCCATTTTTCAAACGAACTCCTGGACGCGCTGCCAGTACGCTTGATCAGCGGCGGCATGGAAAAGCTGGTCGATCTTCAAGCCGACAGGTTCGTGTTCATTGAGCGTCCACTCTCAAACACGACATTTAATCAAGCTGCCCTCGATTGGACGGACAGTGCGGCAGCAAATTTGCAGCGCGGTTATGTGATCACCATCGATTATGGCTATTCAGGTGATGATTTTCGGGGAAACGTTCAGGTTCGCGCCCGCCATCGACATCTCGACTCGCCCTTAGAGCAAATTGGTCACGCGGACATCACGATACAGGTCAATTGGACAAGTATTATCCGTCGCGCAGAGGCAAATGGATTGCGCATCGCAGGCTTCACCGATCAACATCACTTCCTGACTGGCATCGTTTCTGAACTTGGTAAGGGCGGTTCATCACAATCGCCCCTACCTGATTCGCCCAAAACCAAACGCGCGCTGCAAACGTTGCTGCATCCCGAAATGCTTGGCCGCGCCTTTCAGGTGCTCGCACTCGCCAAGAACGTCGATCCGCACGGACCGCAGCTCGCAGGTTTCAAATTTGCGCGACAGTCGGGCTCGGTGCTGGGACTCGCAAAGCAAAAGCAATAACGGGTTCGGGGTGACGTCGGCCCCGACGTGGCCGCTGATTGCAAGCGTCCCAGGCCACTTCCGCGCCCGATTGGCCAGGCGAGAAACAATCCTAGTTATTTTTCACTGCGAAATCTGCGCGAGGTCTTTGCTCGGCGATTCTGGTGATTTTGTTTTCCTGCTTGCCGTGTAACGAAATCTACTGAAAACTCGGCGCCCGTGAAAAGTTGCAGGATTTTGCTTGCAGGCTGTTTGGGGTGGCTCGCCGCAGCCAGCGCGCATGCAAATATCATCACCGTCACAAATACGAAGGACAGCGGCCCTGGCTCGCTGCGACAGGCGGTGGCCGACGCAAACGATGGCGACACCATCGACGCCACGCGCGTTTCCGGCTCCATCGAACTCAACAGCGGGGAGTTGCTGGTTAACAAGAACGTGACTATCAACGGCCCGAGCGCTGAAAAGTTGTCTGTTGAAAACGCTGGCTTAAGCCGCGTCTTTGAGATCGCGTCAGGTGAAGTCGTTACGATTTCGGCGCTCGCGATCAACAGCGGACACGCGGTCGTGGGCGGGGGCGTTTACAATGCCGGGATATTGGAAGTCATGGACTGCAGTATCAGTGGCAACGAGGCTGGCGGGCTCCGAGAAAATGGCCTGGGTGGCGGCATCTATAATGAAAATGGCGCGACCCTGACTGTCATCAATTGCGCAATCAGCGGCAATGGGGCTGATCAAGGCGGCGGTATTTACAACGGTGGGTCAATGCAAATCGCAAGCACCACCGTCAGCGACAACTTCGTCGGCCGTGTTTTCTCGCAAAAAACCAGTCTCGGCGGGGCTATCTACAACGGCGGAACATTGGATATCACTAACAGCACCATCACCGGCAACACGGCTACCGGCACCCTCCAAAGCGGCGGCATAGGTGGGAGTATTTTTAACGGTGGAACTCTTGCCATTTTCAACACTACAATCAGCGGCAACCTGGCTGGCGGGACCGGTGCGTTTCCAGGTGTCGGCGGCGGCATCGCCATCGGCAGTGGCAACGTTGTGATTCAGAACAGCACGATTAATGGGAACACCGCTGACGGCCCAAGTGGCTCTGGCTTCGGCGCCAACGTCTTTATAGGCGAAGGCATGTTGGAGATAGGAAGCACGATCCTGAACACAGGCCCGGGCACCAACATTTTTAACTTGGGCAACAAGGGTGCAATCATCTCAGATGGCTACAATCTCAGCAGCGATAACGGCGCCGGCTACCTGACTGCCGCTGGTGATCAAATCAATACCGATCCCAGGCTTGGCCCGTTGCAGGACAATGGCGGCCCGACTTTTACTCATGGGCTCCTAGGGGACAGCCCAGCCATCAACGCGGGCGACCCGATCTTCAATCTCAAGAATCTTCAGTCGCCGCGGATTTACGATCAACGCGGCTCCGGCTTTGATCGAGTGAAGAATGGGCGGAGTGACATTGGCGCATTTGAGGTGCAAATGGCGCCTGCAAGACCAACGCCACCGCCACGACCATCGCCAACGCCAACAACACCGCCACCGCCGTCGCCAACACCACTGCCGTCGCCGACACCACCGCCACCGCCAATACCGTCGCCAACGCCAACTATAGATCCCCGAAAGGCGGCACTCGCGAAGATTCGCCGGGAGATGCGTTTCACACGCACGGCGCTCCATGAACTGAATCCCACGACGTCCATACCACCGTCGGTCTTCACTTGGCTGAAAGTTCGGCTCCGTGTGCTCAAGGCACGGCTGGCGTATCCACTAGACGAAACGCTCGCGCGAATTGATCGGCGAACGCTTAACGGAGGGCCGATGAGCGAGGCTTCAAGGCGAGATCTGCTGATACGCCTGCACGCTCGGCTGGAGGCGCTGCGGAGCGGAAGGTGAGAGCACCGCCAACTGCGATTCAGAGGCTTGGTGGACCGCGTCCCGGAACATCGCAAACATTGCGCATAACTCGGTTCCACATTTTTTTCAGAAAACTGATAGGCGACTCACTTGCGAACGGAGTAAAGTGAGTTCGGTGATTGATCTTCTTTCGAAATGGCCACTCGTTAGGCAAATTCGCGAACGGAAGGACGGCACCGGTCTCGAATCGATGTCGGACAAAACGCGTACGATGCGAGCACGTATCGATGACGCCAGGGTCGCACGCTCCATTTGCCCGTACTGCGGCGTCGGCTGCGGCCAGTTGATTTACCACAAGAATGGAAAACTAATTTCGATCGAAGGTGACCCGGAATCGCCCATCAGTCAGGGAAACCTTTGTCCAAAGGGCGCTGCATCCTATCAATTGCTTACCCATTCGCGGCGGGAAACAAAAATGAAGTATCGCGCGCCGTGCGCTAAGGAATGGACGGAAGTGTCGCTCGAGCGCGCCATGGACATGGTGGCCGAGCGTGTCTGGAATTCGCGCAAGCGTACATTCGTCAGGCAGGTCGACGGATCAGCCGTCAATCATACGACCGCTATCTGTCATCTTGGCGGCGCAACACTCGATAACGAAGAAAATTATCTGATCAAAAAACTGTTCACCGGAGGCCTGGGCATGGTCTGTGTGTCCAACCAGGCCCGGATATGACATAGCAGCACGGTGCCCGGTCTGGGCACCTCCTTTGGCCGGGGCGGAGCTACGACCGCGCAACAAGATCTCGCCAACGCCGACTGTATCCTGATTGAAGGCTCATCGATGGCTGAGGCGCATCCGGTCGGTTTTCGCTGGGTGATGAAAGCGAAAGAGCGCGGGGCGACCATCATTCACGTCGATCCGCGGTTCTCGCGCACCAGCGCACTGGCGGATATTTGGGTGCCGATCCGCGCCGGCAGCGACATCGCATTTCTAGGCGGACTCGTCAGACACATTATCGAGAACGAATTGTTCTTTCGCGATTACGTCGTGCACTACACGAATGCGTCATGCATTTTGCGCGATGAATACGGTGATCCGGAAGATAACACTGATGGCTATTTTTCCGGATGGAACGCGGACGCGCGGAATTACTCGACGCAGAGCTGGCAGTACAAGGGAGAGGGACTGAGTTATCCGGAGCGCGATTTCACGCTGCAAAATCCCCAATGCGTGTTTCAAAAACTGAAACGCCATTTCGCGCGCTACACGCCCGAGATGGTTGAGAAAGTGTGCGGCATTCCACCGGAGCTTTTTCGCAAGGTTGCGGGAGCGCTCGTGGACGCATCGGGTCCGGAGAAAACAGCCGCCATTTGTTACGCCGTGGGTTGGACGCAGCATTCCAAGGGAGTCCAGATCATCAGGACGGCGTCCATCCTGCAACTCTTGCTCGGCAACATCGGCAGACCCGGCGGCGGTATTCTCGCATTACGCGGGCATGCTTCGATTCAAGGCTCAACCGATATTCCAACGCTTTACGATATTCTCCCCGGTTATCTGGCGATGCCTCGCGGCGGACGGGAAAACACGCTCCAGGAATACTTGGATCAGCACACGACGAAAACGGGACTGTGGGCAAACACTCCTTCTTACTTCATCAGCTTGTTGAAGGCGTATTACGGCAAACGCGCGACGGCGGAAAATGATTTCGGTTACAACTGGCTCCCGAAAATCACGGATGATCATTCCTTCTTCGAATACCTCTACGAGATGGCCGATGGCAAAATGGAGGGGATGTTCCTGATTGGACAAAATTCGGCTGTCGGCGCGCCGAATACGCGCATGCAACGACGGTCCATGGCGAAACTGAAATGGTTCGTTGTCCGCGACATGGTCGAGACCGAGCCGGTCAAATTTTGGCGGGACTCGGCTGAAATCGAGCGCGGCGAATTGAAAACCGAAGAGATTGAGACCGAAGTCTTTTTCTTCCCTGCGGCCGGACATGCGGAAAAAGAAGGCGCTTTCACAAACACACAGCGTCTCTTACAATGGCGCGAGAAAGCGGTCGAGCCTCCGGGGGAATCCCGGTCCGACGCATGGTTCATTCATCAGCTGGCTTTGAGGCTGATTGCCAAAGCCAGGGCCTCCAATGATCCCATAGACGAACCGCTGCGGGCGCTCAATTGGTGGTATCCGGAAGACGAACTGAGCGAGCCCAAAATGGAAGCAGTGCTCGCTGAGATCAATGGCTGGAAAACCGAGCCGCAACCAAATGCAGAAGGCGTTCTTTTCGGTACCGATCGTGAAGGGCAACCGCATCATGGTCCACAAGTCGCGGATTACAACGAATTGAAAGCTGATGGCTCGACCGCGTGCGGCGCCTGGATTTACTCGGGCGTTTTTAATCGAGATG
>JBKPOB010000020.1:0-24775 GCA_046732875.1 Verrucomicrobiota bacterium
GGCGCCAGACGAAAAGTCGATGATCATGTCGTTTACACGTTTCCGCCAGCGCAACGAATTGCATGCGCTACTGAAAATGATTTGCGCGAATGCGCGCTAGGTTATCGCGCCAAAAACCTACTCATGACTGCGCGGCTCGTCAGCGCAGGCGAGGCGGACTTGGAAGTATGGTCGGCTCTCTCTGATCCGGATCTTAGAGAAAAACTGTGCGCATTGCCTGGCGTGGGAACAAAGGTAGCTAACTGTGTAATGCTGTTTGCGTATGAGCGTTTGCGCGCCTTTCCGATCGACGTTTGGATCGAGAGAGTTTTGAGACAACAATATTTTGCGCGGAACAAGAAAGTCACCGAGCTCCGGCTGCGTGAATTTTCGGAAACCTATTTTGGGAAACATGGCGGCTACGCCCAGCAATACTTGTTTCATCATGCGCGAATGAGTTTACGGAAGTCAGGAGGATCGATAGATTCCTCCAGCCTTCGCATAAAGCTACGGCTTGGCAGGCGACTTCGCTCGGAATGACAAAAAAAAGGAGGTGCGGATGGCTTTAAGGAAGACCCGAGCTTCGAGAGATTCCTCCACTACGCTTCGCTACGGTCGGAATGACAAAAAGTAAGTGCGCGAACAGCTTTCCGGAAGACCGGCTTCCTAGCCGGTCATGGCCGGCGGGCTTCCAGCCTGCCGAACCCGAAGGCAGGCAAGATGCCCGCCTGCCGAGTCAGGCAGCAAGCCGGGCCTCCAGCGCAAGTTGTCAGCACCCCTGGCCTGAGATAATGTTCCAGCCTTAAACTGAAGCCTCCTAGGCCCAATCTTTTCTGACTACTGAGAAACCGCTCTCATGACGACGGCTGATATTATGTTCGCCCAGCCAGGCGACGCCGGAAGCCTTCGGGATCACGAATATGAGACGCGAACTGTTTTGTTGGCGCTACTCGCGGCGATTCTCATTCACCTGCTTGTGGCGTTTTTCCTCGCTGCGTTCGGCGGCATTTTCTCGCCGGCGGTTCCCATTGAAGACAGGCCGGCTGAACTAACGTTTGTCGATCTGTCGCCGGCAGCTCCAAAGAATTCCGCATTCATAGAGACGGACGAATCGAAAAAGGCACCCGAACCGAAAGAGAAAACATTTGAGTCGAATGCCAATTCGATTGGAGCAAGCGAGCTAGCTGCCACCGGTGAATTACCGTTGCCGTCGCAGACTGGCAAAGATCGGCCGTTTATGGATTTGAAGACACACCAACACTCCTTGGAAACAAAAGGAGCACAGCCACAGCCGAGCGCAGCGCCGCAGGAAAATCCGAATCCGTCGGTTGCGCCCCAGACGCAGCCGGCTCCCGTTACTGCGGCGGAGCAATTTGCAATGCTAACTCAAAAGGCCACTCCGGCAGCCGAGCCGTCAGTCGCGTCCCCTCAAACACGGTCCGCATATCGGGCTTTTAAAGAGCGGACGCGGATCTCCGGCCGGATTACGAACCGCGGTGTCTCTTCTGTGAACGCACTAGGAACGCCGTTGGGGCGTTACCAGAAGTTGATTTTGGATGCGATTGGTTCGCGGTGGTATGCGTTTGTCGACCGGCAAATGGACTTGATTAGCATCGGTACGACCCGCGTGGTCTTCGTGGTGGATCGAAGTGGACATGTCAAGAATCTCAAAGTCGTTCAAAACACATCAAACGAGGCCTTGGCAAATGTTTGTATTCAATCGATCCAGGACGCGCAACTGCCTCCCATGCCAGATGAACTGGCGGCCATGCTACCTCCTGAGGGAATGGACGTGGATCTTCCGTTTACGGTCTTTCCGAACCGATGATCCTTGCGGCGATAACTATCGAAACTCCGGAAACCGTGAATACTGTGTTTGGGTTCTTCGCGAAGGGCGGCCTTTTCATGTGGCCGTTGCTGGCATGCTCGATTGTTTCGGTGACGATAATGATTTTGCGCGGCATGGCTTTGCGACGGAACAAGGTCATGCCGCCGTTGATCGAGAACGAAATCGAACGTTTGACCCCGGGTGAAAACCCTGAGCGGCTGTCGCGCATCGTGCACCATGATGGTTCGTCATTGGCGCGTATCGCTCGCGTGGCGTTGCAATATTTACGCAGTCCACGCTCGGAAAACGTGGAAGCGGTTCAAACACGTGCACGTCACGAGATGGTGCGGCTGGAGAAAGGTCTTATCATTCTCGAAGTCATTGTGGGCATTGCGCCATTGCTGGGCCTGATCGGCGCGGTCTCCGGGCTGGTGCATGTCTTTTCCCAGCTCGGATTGAGCTCGGGCGCGTCGGATACGCGTCAAATCGCGCTCGGCATCTCCGAAGCGTTGAATGCAACCGTTTTCGGGCTTTCAATTGCTGTGCCGACGCTGATCGGGTTCACTTATTTTTCGCGAAAAGTCGAAGTGATGTCGGTGGAGATGGAAACGCTGGTCGTCGAGTTGATTAACAAATGCTATTACGGTCGCTCTTCGCGGGAGTTCGCGCCGGCGAAAGCGGCTGCCGCCAGCTCAATGCCCATCTCGACGCCGGTAGCGTGACACGCGCGGCGGATTTCACATCATGAAGTTTGCAGTACGAAAACGAAGGGCGCCCGTCATTATCATCGTTTCACTCGTCGATATTCTCATCATCTTGCTGATCTTTTTTGTCGTTTCTACAACCTTCAAGAAAGACCAGCCCGAAGTTCAGATTAATCTGCCGGAATCGAAAACTGCAAAGAAACAGCCTGCGGAGCTTGAACACGCGATCGTGAGTATCGATCAAAATGACGAGATCAAACTCGATGGACGAACCGTGGGTGTGGATGAACTGGAAGGCGCCGTTCGCAATCTACCGGAAACCCGCAAATCCACTCTTGCACTCCAGGCGGACAAGAAAGCTTCCTTCGGCACAATTATTAAGGTCATGGACGCGTTGAAGCTGGCAGGCGTGAGAAATTTGCCGGCATTTACTCGGGAAGAGAAATGATTCTGCAGATCCTGGAGTATGGCGACCCGATCCTGCGGGCCAAAGGCAAACCGATTGAGGAAATCGACGATCGCATTCGCGAGTTGGCGGCAAACATGATTGAGACGATGCACGCGGCAAATGGCGTAGGCCTAGCAGCGCAGCAGATTGGCGAACCTTTGCAGCTCACCGTGGTCGACGTTTCACTGGTCGAAGATCGACCGAGTACGTTGAAATTGGACGGCAAAGATGTCGATCCAAAGTCGGCGATGCCGCTGGTGTTGATCAATCCGGAAATAGAATTGCGTGGTGCGACTGAAGTTGGAGTAGAAGGTTGCCTAAGTTTTCCGGAAATCACAGGTAACATCGAACGGGCGGAGTCAGTGATCGTGCGTGCGCAGACTTTGGAAGGCGGCACAATCGAAATTGAAGCGAACGGATTTCTTGCACGCGCGATTCAGCATGAAGTCGATCATCTGAATGGAATCCTATTTATCGATCGGATGAATTCCGCCGCAAAAGCTGCATTGTCGAGCCGTCTGAAACGATTACAGAAAGAGACGAGACGCGGTATTAGACATCGAGAAGCGCTCGTAAGCGAGACCACGCTGTAGCGATCGGGCCTGTGGCCGATTCAACTTTTGTGCGGCTCTCACGATGGGAGACGGACCGCAGGGCCGTGGCTACAGCGAGAATTACCGGTTCAAGAATCCGGTCAACGGACTAGTTGCCACCGCGACATCCAGTTCTTCTGCTAGTCCGATTTCGCGCGCTTCGCGTCCTGCCTCAATTGCTTTTTTAAACGCTTTGGCCATGCGAATTGGATCGGGAGCAATTGCGATCGCCGTGTTAACCAAAACCGCATCGGCGCCCATCTCCATCGCTTCCGCGGCGTGACTGGGCGCGCCCAAGCCGGCATCAACGACTACGGGCATTGTCGCTTGCTCGATGATTATCTCAATCTGCAGGCGTGCTTCGATCCCGCGATTACTGCCGATTGGCGAACCGAGCGGCATCACCGTTGCGGTGCCGATGTCTTGCAATCGTTTCGCCAGAACGGGGTCGGCATTGATGTAAGGAAGAACTGTGAATCCTTCCCTGACCAGAATTTCCGCTGCCGCGAGGGTCTCCACCGGATCGGGAAGTAAATAACGCGGGTCCGGGTGAATCTCGAGTTTGATCCATTTCGGCAAGCCCGCGCTCGCGGCCAGCCGCGCGAGACGCACCGCTTCGTCTGCGTTGCGCGCGCCGCTGGTGTTGGGCAAAAGAAGAAAGCGTTTCGGATCGATAAAATCGAGGATGTTCGCAAACGGATCGTGCTTGCCGGAAATGTCCGCCCGCCGCAGCGCCACGGTCACTAGCTCCGTTCCGCTGGCAATGAGCGCGTCGCGCATCAGCTCGTTAGACGCGAATTTACCAGTGCCGACGAGCAGCCGGGAGGTGAACTCGCGATCGGCGATCTTCAATTTGGAGGGCTTGTCCGCCATCGATAGAATCTAAGGCAAATCGAGGCGATGCAAAATTGGTACCACGCGACCGTCGGGCGTGCCGATTTTTCTTGTACTCGCGATGAAGTAGTCCAGATTCTCCTGAATGACCGAATTCAATCTTCGCCAGCAAGATTGCATTAAAGGAATGTCGCGGCTGAAAAGTGAAAGTGTCGATCTTGTGGTGACCTCCCCGCCGTACAATCTCGGTATTCGTTACGGGAAATATGCCGACCGAGAGGATCGACAATCGTACTTGGATTGGTGCGGCAAATGGTCGGCACAAATACGGCGCGTGTTGAAATCGACAGGCTCATTTTTTCTCAACGCTGGCGCGGCGCCATCGAACCCGATGTTGCCTCACGAAATTGTGATCACGTTGCGCGATTTATTCGCGCTGCAAAACACGATTCACTGGATCAAATCGATTGCGATTGAGGATCGGGAAGGCGAGTTGCGATCACATGGACATTTCAAACCGATCAACTCCAAAAGGTTTCTGAATGATTGTCACGAGTACATTTTTCACTTTACGAAGTCCGGACGAGTTGAAATCGATCGGCTGGCGATCGGCGTGCCTTATCAGGACAAAAGCAACATCGCGCGCTGGTCGCACACTCGTGGGAGCGATCTACGCTGTCGCGGCAACACGTGGTTTATCCCGTATGAAACAATTCAGAACCGCGAGAAGGAACGGCCGCATCCGGCGACGTTTCCCGTACAACTCGCCGAATGGTGCATCAAGCTGCACGGCATCTCAAGAGCCGGAACGATGCTCGATCCATTTCTGGGCATCGGAAATTCCGCCGTCGCCGCGCAGCAGTGCGGGGTGAAAAAATTTATTGGTTTCGAGATCGATGAGAACTATCTGTCGCAAGCAAGGAAAAGGCTTGGTGAACGTGAGATTGCTTGAAACGGAGAGACGGCGAATCCGTCTTCGCCGAGGCTGCGGCGAACACATCGGTGAAACGGCGAGATTGCTCCTGCTGGCCCAGCTCATTGTCACATTGAGCGTTGGCTCGGCATCTGGCGCAGATTTTAAGTTTGGTGGCGTTCCATTTAACCCAGGTTCAACTGTGCGAGCGAATGTTCCTCTGAGCGCGCAGGAAAAATCGCTCGCCGGGCAAGGCGGCAACGCCGTACCGCAGAACGCAGTGGCTCTGCTCGCGACACCAGCAAATTTTAATCCAACGAAGAGCTGGCCCGTTTTAGTGATCTGTTCCACGAGCGACTTCAAACGTCAGAATCGGGATGACCTCGCCGATTTTTATCGGAGGGTCGGACTTGCCGAAGGCTGGGTTCTGCTGGCTGGCGACGGCCCACAACCCGCGCGGAATGATACCGCTGCCTGGCGAGGCGCAATGACGCTTGCTGCAATCAGTGCGCTTCACCACAGCTTCCCCGGGTCAGAGAAGTGGCCGGTGGCCTGCGCCGGATTCTCCGGAGGCGGCAAAGGCGCTGGTCTTGTAGCGCCGCTGCTTGCGAGAAACGGTTGTCGAATGATTGGAATTTACTTAACCGGGGCGAACGAAGACCGCCTCAGTGAGGGATTTGCCAGAGTCCATCCCGGTCCGGGTTTTTTGAACACACCAATTTATGTGGCTGCTGGGCGCGATGATCGAATCGCAACAGTAGAACAGCAATACAACGTTCTCGGTTCAATCAAGCGGACCGGATTTCATCGGATTCGAGTTGGAACGTTCCATGGGGGCCATGAGGTTAACGACGGGCAAACCACGATCGCGTTGCGATGGTTCCGCGAACTGGCGAAATAGGGGGTTAGGCAGCGGTCGCCGCGGCGACTTGGTTTCGGCGTCGCGCCGAAACAAGCTTGTCCATGGACGCGCCCAACACAGCTCAGTGTGATGCCAAAGAAAAGGGCGCGATCGCGAGGACGCACTCGGTCCGAACCGGACTGGCATTAGCACGCGGGACGCGTGCGCTACCCAGACTCCGAACGCAGGCCGTCACGTAACCGCGCCTTGGATTGCACTCACGAGCCCTTGTGGATCGTCTGTGCCCAACGCAAATTTTCGGCCGTCACGCAAAGCAATCGCCACGGCGTTCAAACCAGAAACGTTATAAAGCCAGCCGTATGGCGTCAGATGAATTCCCCAAGTGTACCACCACCGAATGCGAATGGGTTCGCACCCGACAATCTCCGCGAGCCGCACTCTCTTGCGGATAATTCCGATCCCGAACGAGGCGCATGAAGTCTCATTTTCTATCCTAATTGTGAGTTTGTAGAACAGGACGAGCGAAACCACCAGAATGATGGAAACAACCAGGGGCGTTTCGCGATGAAAGGATGATCCAATAGGTCCGCCGCCTATAACCAGTATGATTGCGAGCAACGGCCAAATCATGACATGACCGATTTGCGTGTGTGCGTATCGCAACACAGAAGTTCGTCCCTTGGATTCTACCGGCCTGATTGCTGAAATTTCTCCAGCGATTTGACTAAATTTCCCGGCAGCGGCCGCACGCGATCAAAAATGCGCGCGGCGAGCGATTGGGCGTTTGTGTAGCCGGCGGCAAACATCTCCAGTTTTGAATCAAGATCGTCAATGTAATGCAGCGCCATCGCTTCCGGTGTTTTCGGGACAACTGGCGAGCCAAATTGGTGTTCACGATGGTGCGCGCCGATTAAGTGTAAAAGATGCAGACGGACATCTTTTGAATCTGGCACGAGGCCTTTCCATGCTTCCGCGTTTTCCACGCTGAGTTTTTGCCACAGTGAGTTGACCAACTCGATTCCAATGGAGATGTGCCCGACTAGCTCGCCAATCTCATCGTAGCCCATGACGAAGCCCGTTTCAGAGAATTGGTTTTCCCAGAGTTTACCGGAGTCATGAAAGAGAATTCCTGCGATTAAAAGATCGATATTTAACTGCGGGTAGAGCGGCGCAATCGCCTTGGCTATCCGCATCATCTGCGCCGTGTGCTCGACGAGTCCACCTCGTCGAGCGTGATGGTATTTGCGCGCCGCGGCAGTACGACGAAACCGATCGCCACATTCTTTTAAAAATGCTTCGCATAAAGCACGAAGGCGGGGATCAAAAATCGTCTGCACTGTTTGTGTGATGAATTCCCAATCGTCTGCTTGCTTTGCTCGCAAATCCGCAGGACCCAGCAGTAATTCATTTTTTTCCTCGTCCGTCAGTGGCCGCACCGTCCATTTATTTGTTTCTGCCTCAAGCCCGTACTGCGGGTGCTGATGAAATTCACTGCAAAGCTCGATGAAACTGTCAGGCACGAGGCCGCTGCAGGTTTTGTAAGCGGGATGATCACTCCAGACGCGCAAGGTCATCCGATCGCACGCATCTGCTAGAGCGAGTTCGCAGTACGGTTTCCCATCGCGCGTCGTTTTTGCGGCGGCGGATTCCACCTGCACGTGCACGCGCGCAGAAATCGGGCCGTTCTGCGACGCCCGGCGAATTTCAGTCAGCGTCATCAAATCCATTCCGGCAAATCTACCACAAGCCGCAAACGTGCTACGCTTTATTGTCCCATGTTTGTCACGCATCTTGAATGTAGTGCGTGCGGCGTTTGGCACGACGGGTCGCATCTGCAGAATCTTTGTCTTTCCTGTGGCAAACCGCTCTTTGCGATTATCGATCTCGCCGCTGCGAGTCGAACTCTGAAGCGCGAGGCCCTGGCGACGCGTGAGAAATCGTTATGGCGCTATCGGGAAGTGCTGCCGTTGCCAGGCAATGTTGAGCCAGTCTCGTTAGGTGAAGGCGGAACACCTCTATTGCGCGCCGAAAAATTTGGTGGCGACATCGATCTCTGGATCAAGGACGAATCGGCAAACCCGACGCAGAGTTTCAAGGCGCGCGGGATGAGTGTTGCCGTGTCGATGGCAAAACATCTCGGAGCAACCAGGCTCGCTGTGCCCAGCGCTGGCAATGCTGGCGGAGCGCTTGCCGCCTACGCGGCTCGGGCCGGCTTGGAAGCGCACATCTTCATGCCGCGCGATACACCGCGTGCGAACATCATCGAGTGTCGCGAGTTTGGCGCTCATGTGACATTGATTGACGGATTAATCACCGATTGCGGCGCTGAGATCGCCCGGCGCAAGGCGAAGGAAGGCTGGTTCGACATGTCTACGCTCAAAGAGCCGTATCGTGTGGAGGGGAAAAAGACGCTCGGCTACGAACTAGCGGAGCAATGCGATTGGGAATTGCCCGACGTAATTTTGTATCCAACTGGCGGCGGCACGGGACTCATCGGAATGTGGAAAGCGTTCGATGAAATGGAGGCCCTCGGTTGGATTGGGAAAACGCGCCCACGCATGTTCGCAGTGCAAGCGACCGGTTGCGCGCCAATCGTCCGCGCATTCGAAGCTGGAGAAAGGAACGCTGGAGAATTTCCGGAGGCGCGTACGATCGCCTCTGGTTTGCGTGTTCCAAAAGCAATCGGCGATTTCCTGATCCTGAATATCCTCCGTCAGTTGAACGGCGGCGCGATTGCCGTTGATGATAAAGAAATGATCCGCGTCGCGCGCGAGGTGGGATCGAGCGAAGGCCTCTTTGTCGCGCCCGAAGCTGCTGCTTGCTTCGCTGCTTTAAAGTTGCTCCGTTCCGCAGGCAAAATTCGGTCTGGCGAACGCGCGGTGATTTTCAACACCGGATCCGGAATCAAGTACCTCGCTTGTTACCAGGACCAGTAGACAATCGCTCTCAAATCCGCTTGCCCACAAAGATGGAGATACGCTTGGCGAAAGCCTTTGCGGGCTCAGCGTAGAAACGTCGTCCGAGTTCAAGTGCATTCGTTCGCAGTCGTTTGCCTCGTTTACGGATTAGGCTCTCGACTCGTGCCAGTTCATCGCCGAGCGCTTCGTCGCCGGTTTCCGTCTCCAGGCGCGTCCAAAGAAAATCAAAATCGTGCTCGCGTCCCAGTAGTTCGCCTAAAACTTCTGCGTCGTGGGCTATCTCTGTCAGGACCACGCGATTAAGCGGCTGCAAAATGCGCAGTTGATACCACAGGTCTTTCACTCGCTTGCGCCACGCATGAAATTTTTCCGGGTCCGGGTCGCTAATCGTTTTCGCCAGCCCACGTTGGCCGCGTTTGTAGATCTTGCAGACTGCGCCGCAAATCTGTTTCCAGGTCAATCCCTCCAGTGGCCATTGCAACAGACGCGCTTCCGCGCGTTCCAGTTGGGGGATGGCTTGTTTTTGCCAGCCGGCAAATGCCGCGGAAAAACTTTCTCGTTCCAGTGACAACAATTCCTCGATACGCCGGAATGGAATGTCTTTTGGTCCTTTTGCCGTCTCATCGCGCAGTTGAATGAGCGTTTGCCACCGCACTTGCGCATCGCGCAAGTCCGAGACGAGCCGGCCGATTTTGCGCACGCAGCGATCTTCGCGCGTATGTCGGTTCTTGCCCACTTCGGGAATGGCAAGACGCATCGCCGCTCGCACCTTTTTAAGATGCTTACGCACTTCGTGCACCGTGACGCCCCGTTGTTTTGCAGGATGCCGGCACAACTCCAGAGCAGACTCGATCTGTTCCCTGAAGACTCTTTTCAGCCCATCGGGCAACGGTTCGCGTAACTTCAATTTGAAGCCCATAGAATTCTTCGCTCACTCGTTCGCGAGCCGCACGTTGCTGTAACGTTTTTCCCCCGTCACTTCCCGTCCGAACCAGGAAGGCGGTTTGAATTTTCGGCAGCTGACGCGGTCCGGAAATTCGACTTCCGCTACCACGAGACCAGCGTGTCTCCCCTGATAAATATCAATTTCAACGACTAAATTTTTCCAGGGAATTTCGCAGCGCACCTTGCGCAATCTTCTTCCGGCAGTTCCTGGCCAAAGCGCGTCGAACTGTTTTGGACTGAGCCTGATCTCGCGTTCTTCCCGGTGTCTACCACGGCCCACCTTGAAAGTCAGCGTCGCAGCCGTGCCTTTTTTTCGGAGGCGGACCTGTCTGCCTGCGGCTTCACTCGCCAGGTAACCTTGATCAATAACGTAACACCGCGAGCGATTCAGCTTATCCGGCAACCCTTTAAGCAAAAATTTGCGTTCAATTTCCCGGTTGTTTGTTGCTCGGGCATTTTTTTGCACAAGGCCAACATGCTAAATGCGATGAGCTTGCTGTCGAGATTTTCGCGCTGGCTACTATTAACACCTTGCTTTAGCGAGGTGCCTTCCTCACGAGACGGCGTTATGAAGCGTGTTTGGTCTGCACCATCCAGCTAAAGCAGGGTGTTAACGATACCGGACATTCGCCGCCCGCCTCGCCAATCTCACGTCAGCGCGCGTTGGAAAAATTCATATAAGGCGCCTGCGGCTGTAAGGATTGGCCAGGCTGAGGTCGCTACGATGATCACAAAGAACAGCGCCTCCACGACAAACTCCAAACTGTTTTCCCTCGCGAAGTAGGCGCGGGTTATGTCGCGGAGCGAGCGGCGCCTTGCCGATCTGTTGTTTGCACTTCTGAAGACCGTTCTCCTCACTGTAATCACATTCATGTTCGAACCTTCGAATGGTATTGCGAGGCGTCAGGTTACGAATTGTCAAAAGCGCGTGACGATCGAGTAACAGCGGGCTAAGCATGCGTAATTTGTTAAATAGTTAAAGCGTTGAAGCGGTGACAAGGATCCGCCCGCTTAGCCAATCAGGATGCTCTCCTCGCGCTGCGACGGATCGGTGATTCTATTCCTCGCTGGGAACGGATCGTAATGAATCAGTGAGACGATGCCGTCTTGGCCCTCAACAAGTGCGGAGCAATTCTCCACCCAGTCACCGCAGTTGTAGTATGTGACGTTGCCAAACTCTCGAATGCCCGGGCTATGGATATGGCCGCATAGAACGGCATCTACGTGATAGCGTTCCGCATAATGCGCGACAGCCGCTTCGAATTTACCGATGAAACTGACTGCGTCTTTCACCCGCCGCTTGGCATAGGCGCTAAGCGACCAGTACCCGAGACCGAACCGGCGTCGTACGAAATTGATGAGCGGATTCAGTGAGAGCAAAAATTGATAGCCAACGTCGCCGGCAAACGCCAGCCACTTCACGTTTTGCACCACTGCATCCAGTTCGTGGCCGTGAATGATTAGAATACGTTCCCCGCAGGCAGTCACGTGAATGGCATTTTCTTTGATGTCGATGTTTCCGTATGCGCCGAGAAAGCTCTGCACCAGTTCGTCGTGATTTCCCGGAACATAAATCACACGAGTGCCCTTGCGGGCCTTGCGCAAGATTTTTTGGATGACGTCGTTATGTTGCTGTGGCCAATAAATTCCGCGACGTAGCGACCAAATATCGATGAGATCACCCACGATGTAGAGCGTCTCGAAATCATTGTCGCGAAGAAAATCGAGCAATGCTGTGGCATTGCAGCCGCGCGTGCCCAGGTGGGTGTCTGAGATCCAGCCGGTGCGGTAACGCTTCGGCACCAGTGGTTGCTCTGGCGATTTCCCGAATGAAAAACGCTGTTGGGCCGTGAAAATCTGCGTTGAATCCCTTCTGGGAAAGGTGAACGCCTGCATTCTCGGTCAGCAACAAGCGTAAGAATCAACCTGCCTCAGGGCAAAAGAATTACTGTTACGTTTGTGTGGCGGATATGCGGTGGCGTCTGACACAGACGCCCTACAAAATCAGGCTTGGGGCGATCCTACGGCTCAATTCTTTCGTCCGACGGTTGCAACTAAATCACCGATGAGCGAGTCGATTTTGCGCAAGTCCTTGCGACGGCCCTTTTCGGGTTTCAATTTGCGATTGCGAACGATGATTGTGAGATCTCGGATTTGGTGCAGCATTTCCCGAGGCACCTGTTCGATCGGGCCATAAGCCCGAATCGCGGCGAGGCAGACCAATAAATCAGTTTCGAGACGTGTGATGTATGCGTTCGCAACAGTGCGCAAATCGCGGTGTAGCGCACGAAGTTCCGATGCAAGCATCGTGACAGGCGACGATTCTGGAGACCTTGGGCGACGAGCTCGTTTATGCTTCGTCGCCTTTCCTTTCATGCGTTGGCAGCCATTGCGCTGTAGTGAAAAGCCCGCCGGGTGTGACTCTCCCGGCGGGCTTGGATTAACCTAACCACGTTAGAATTTGAAGTTCAGATCAGCGGTTAAGAAATTGTATTGATTCGTTGGATTGATTGCGATCTGCTGTGGACTTCCACCCGTGCCGAGATTGTGATTGTACCACCAACCGTGGGCGTATGTCAGCTGGAGGTTCACAGCGGCGGTCAGATTGTATGTCGCCTGAACGGCGATTCCGTGTAAATTCAGTTGACCGTTGAAAATGTCATCATCGATCAGGTTCGGATCGAGCGAGTATTGCTCAGCATGTTGATACCAAACGTCAATCTGCCAATCGTGTTTCTTTTTCAATTGGCCGACACCGAGCCCAATCTGATACGCGTAGCGCTGGCTGCCTTGGCCTGGCTGGCCTGCGGCGGTGGCGCGATCGTCGCCATCAAAATTAGTGGCGAAATCACCGAATACCCGCATCGGTATTCCCCACGCTTTCCAGCCGAATTCTACCGGTACATCGAACACCAATAGACTGTTGATGCCCGTCTGGTTCTGCGCCAGCGAGTCGGCGTTTGTTAGCCGGGGATCACCGCCCTGATAGTGGACGTTAAACGTGTCACCGTTGCCAGTGTAATTGTAGAGTGTCGGCGCTAATTGGAAGTAAAAGCTCTTCGGGAAATTAAGTCTCGCGCCTGCCTGCCACGCTAGCAGGAAGGCGTCGTGATTTGGGACCTTCTGCGTTGAGCCGTTCGCGTCCGTCGTTGCCCTAGCACCGAGCGGATTTTCCGGATTCGCATCGTCATAAACGAACTGAGCGAAATTCGCAAAGAGATCGAGTTTTAGGAATGGCTCCGATGGCGGAGGAGCGACAACGGCTTTGCCGTCCTTGCTATAAGACGGGGGCGGCGGCACTCCTCCTCCAAAAGTAAAGGTGTGTTTCCACTGCTCGGCCAAGCCTTCTGGATTGATATCTGGATCCCAGACCATGCGGGTGCTTAAGAGCGGGTTGGGCATTCTCCCGGCAGTAAACGTAAAGCCGGGGAAACCTTTATAACCGCCATATGCCTGGCCGACGTAAATCGTGTCGTCGCCTTTTGCGAATGGTCCGCCGCCGCCGGGCGAGCTACTCGATGTGTCGCCACCAAACGTCACGTTGGTTGAGCGCGCACTGGCGTTCGTCTCCAACCGAAGCCCGAAGAACCAATCATCCAGAAGCGTTCCACGGAGGCCAAGTCTAAGGCGATAACGTTCACGCGAACGTTCCAGCCAATCGTGTGTCCCCGCTACGCCTGCGCCCGGTGGCTCTACAGGAGTGTCGTCGGTCCGCCCTCCAGTATATTGATACCGCAGCCGGACATCGCCGTAGAGTTCGATCTCGCTGATGGAACTAGATAATTTCCACTTGTCCTCGCTCGCCTTCTCCGTGGGGACCGATTTCTCGACATAAGTCTTTCCATCGTAAGTGACTTCCGTTTTTGTTTTCCCTTCTCCGGCCACAGGTGCCCATTCCGTGCGCTTCTTTAATCCCGCAACCTCCTGTTCGAGCTCGGCATTGCGTTTTTGTAGTTGGCTGACGGCTTGTTCGAGCTTTTGTAGCCGCTCGGCGTCGGATCCTTGGGCTCTCAGCGGCTGCGCCGCCAATGAAAGAACGGCAGCCATGCCCGCTCCGGCTGCGCGTAAGATGGTTTTTCTTGTGAACATTCGTTTCTCCTTGTTGTGATAATTTTTCGGTTGCCTGAGGGGCGCAGTTCGAGTGAACGCTAGAAACTGATTGTTACAGGCGTATGACGACAACGTGACGATTCAGCAAACTTTGCGATCACGTCCCAGTGACTGATGAATTCAGGGCGTAAAATCGAACATGAACGGATTCAAGGCGGCGTTGGCCGCTCGCGTTCGTTCCCTGGCACTGCGATTCAACTCACCTCAACACGGAGTCGTGAACGCGGGCTCTAGCTTCGTTTCTGACGTTTCAGCGCGCCTGTCCGCAGGTTCCCCGTCGCGCTCCAACCACGCATACAAAACGGGTAAGACTATTAAGGTAAGGAATGTCGAGCTGAGAATGCCACCAATGACGACAGTGGCGAGCGGCCGCTGTACTTCCGCGCCGGTCCCGGTCGCGATGGCCATCGGCACAAAACCGAAGCTGGCCACGAGCGCCGTCATGAGTACTGGCCGAAGCCGCGTCAGTGAACCTTCGATCACGGCCTCGCGAACGCTGCGGCCTTGTTCGCGAAGTTGGTTGACATAGCTGATCATGACCAAACCGTTCAGCACGGCCACGCCGCTCAGCGCGATAAATCCAATTGCAGCGGTGATGCTGAATGGCATTCCTCGCAACCAAAGCGAGAGCACGCCGCCCGTCACGGCGAGTGGAATTCCCGTGTAAACGAGAAGCGCCTGTCGAATGCTGCCGAAGGCGAGGTAGATTAAAATGAAAATCAATGCAAGCGCCGCCGGCACGACGAGCATTAAACGCGCCCGTGCTTGCTCTAAGTTTTTATAGGCGCCTCCGAATTCAACAATGTAGCCTTCCGGCATTTTCACCTCTCGTTTGATTCTTTGCTGCGCGTTGTGAACGAATCCTTCAACGTCGCGCGTATCCAAGTTTACCAAGAGCGCCGCACGGCGGCGTCCTTCGTCGCGCAAAATGGGTTCGACGACTTCGACTGTTTTTAGGTCGGCAACTTCGCCGAGTTTGAGGAGGCCGTGATCCCCAACACGCAAAGGTAATTCGCGAATCTTCTTTTCGTCCGCGCGAAATTGGTCAGGCATTCGGACCACGATTTCGTAGCGTTTTTCTCCGTCGATGGCGGTGCCGACCACTTTACCGGCGAGCGCCGCCGAGACGGCCTTGTTCACTTCGCTTGCCGACAAACTGTAGCGTTGCAGCGCATCGTGTTTGGCTTCGATCAGGAGCTGGCCCGTGCGCCCCTCGGTTTCGTATTCTATTTCTCCGGCGCCGGGCGTTTTCTCGAGGATGCCTTTGATCTGCTCAGCGAGCTTGTCGAGGACGTCGTAATCGTCTCCGAAAATTTTCACGGAGAGCTCCGCTTTTGTCCCTTCGAGCATTTCGTCAAAACGCTCTTCGATTGGCTGTGAAAAAATTATGTTCGAATTTGGACTCAATCGCTTCATCACTGAGCCGATCTGGGTGTGTAGCTCGGTTTTGTTGCGAGGCCGCCCGCGCGTTTTCGGCCATTCCTTGATTGGTTTGTAGAAGATAAAAACGTCGCTCTCGCTCGCCGGCATTGGGTCGGTGGCGATGTCGTTTGTGCCGGCTCGCGTGAAGACGTGTGTAATTTCAGGGAAATCACGGAGCAGCGTTTTTTCGAGTTCGATGTCGATGCGGACGGATTCTTCCAAGCTGGTTCCAACCGGTTTGTAGAACACCTCCGTGATTGATCCTTCGTCGAGCTTTGGCAGAAACTCGGCGCCCAGGTGAGTGAACAGCCAGAGCGAGCCGGCGAATACCGCGATACCAGCGATCACCACGAGCCAGCGCGCCGCGAGCGCGACGCGTAAGAGCGGTTCGTAAATGTTCTTGGCTGCGCGAATAATTACATTGTCGCCTTCGCCAATCCGACCGCGCAGCAGAAAAGAACAGAGCACAGGCATTAACGTTAGCGCGAGAATCAGCGCGCCGGTCAGCGCCAGCATTACCGTCACAGCCATCGGATGAAACATTTTTCCTTCGATGCCGGTGAGGGCGAGAATCGGGATGTAAACGATAGTGATAATGACGACGCCGAAAAACATCGGGTTCGCGACCTGTTTGCTTGCCGCCCGCACAACCTGAAGCCGCTCTTCGTTAGTGAGCCTCCGCCCGAGCTCGTGTTGGCGAATTCCTAACTGGCGCACCGTGTTTTCGACGATCACCACCGCGCCGTCGATGATGAGTCCGAAATCAACTGCGCCCAGGCTCATCAAGTTCCCTGACACGCCTAGCCGCTCCATGCCCGTCAGGGCAAACAAAAAGGAGAGTGGAATAGCTGTGGTAACGATGAGAGCCGCGCGCCAATTTCCCAGCAGCGCGAAAAGCACAGCGATGACGAGAATTGCGCCCTCGAAAAGATTATTGCGCACCGTGTGGATGGTTTTGTTGATCAGGATCGAACGATCGTACTGTGGCTGAACTTGAACGTTGTCCGGCAGCTTCTCCTGAATCTCCGCCAGACGCTCCTTTACCCGTTCTGCGACTTCGCGACTGTTTTCGCCAGCGAGCAGCATCGCTGCGCCGATGACTGTTTCCTGGCCGTCGACTGTCGCGGCGCCGGTGCGGATGCGTGAGCTATAGCTCACATCTGCGAGATCTTTGACCAGCAACGGCTTGACGCCGGCGGCAAATTTCACGGGAAGATTTGCGATATCGTCAAGAGTGTTCGCGCGGGTCACGGCTCGAATGCTGAATTGATTGCCGCCGCGACTGATGATTCCGCCGCCCGCGTTTTCAACATTCCCCGCTATGACCTCGCCGAGTTCGCTGAACGTCATCCCGCTCCCTGCCAAATCCTCCGGCCGCGGCTGAATTACGAATTGTCTTTCGTAGCCACCGCTTTCGTTAACCTCGGCAACGCCGGGCACAGTTCGGAGCAGCGGTTTGATCGTATACTCGTTAACCTCACGCAGTTGGAACAACTGTTCTTGGAGCGACTCAGGTTTCTTTGCATCGGGTTTATAGGAGACGTTGTAGTAAAAAATCTCGCCCAACCCGGTGCTGATGGGCGCGAGCTTCGGCGCCACGTCGTGTGGTAAATGTTCGACTGCGGTTTGCAACCGCTCGGTCACTAGTTGCCGTGCCCGATAAACATCGGTGCTGTCATCAAACTGGAGCGTCACTTGCGACAAGCCGAATTTCGTCAGCGAACGCATTTCTTCCAACCCTGGGAGTCCGGCCATTGCGATTTCGATTGGCCACGTCACGAATCGCTCTGATTCTTCCGCAGCCAGGGCTGGCACTTCCGTATTGATTTGGACCTGCACGCCAGTGATGTCTGGCACTGCGTCAATCGGAAGACGGGAAGCCGACCAGAGACCGACTGCAACAAGAGCCAGGGCGGCGAGCAATACAAAGGCGCGCTGTCGAAGCGATAGTTCGAGAATCTTGTCGATCATCTTTGCTTCTCCAAGTCCAACCGCCTGGCCGTGAGTTGTTCCAATTGCTGACGCGCTTCAATCGCCGCCGCTTGTGCCGCAGTGAATGCGTCGATCGAATCGAGGTATTGCTTTTGCAGCTCCGTGTAAGTGGAAAGCGGAACTGCGCCATCTCTGTAATTGCGGTCGGCTGCTTCGGCGGCTTCGCGCATTTGCGGCAGGATCGACTTCTGCAGGCCTTCCGCTTCTTCGAGTCGCGAGCGGTAAACAAACTCAGCGTCCGCAACCTTGCGTTCTACTTCGCGCACGAGCGCCGTCAGCTCGGCCTCGACCTTGACCGCGCGCGCTCTTTCGGTGTTGATTTTGCCAGCATTCATGTTCCAAAGCGGCAATGGCAAGGTCACGCCGATTCCGAATTGGTACTCATTGGTGTCGGCGCGTTCGTTGTGCGCAAATGGACCAACGCGGACAGCCGGCCAGCGTTCATTCAGCGCGAGCCTGACCTTGTAACCTTGCTGTTCCAACTCGACGACGCGCGTGCGAATGTCGTAATTCCCCTCGCGCGCCGTCTCCAGGAGCGTCGAGATCGGCGGAAGTGGCCGCAGAGTCAGATCGACATGTGGAACGGCTAGTGGCGAATCGATAGGCGCGCCTCGCAATTGATTCAGCTCATAAATTGCACTTTGCATCTCGCGTTGGGCCTCAAGTGGTCTGCGTTTCAGAGCAGTCGCATTTGCTTCAATGATTCGCACTTCGAGCTGCGGCGCTATGCCGGCTGCCGGTCGTTGCGACGCGACCGCTGCGAGATCGTCAAATCGTTTTGCTATCTCGCTCGCCGCGTCAGCCTTCGTCCGGCCCAACGCGGCCCGGAACGCAGCCGCACGGACTCGCGCTGCCAATGCGGCATGAAATCCTTCCAGTCCCAGCTCCGCCAGCGCGATCTGGTGATTAGCAATTGCTTTGCGCAGAGAAACGCGACCGGGATATTCGAAAGTTTGCGTGGCTGACAGTGTCCATGAGACTCCTTCGCCTAGCGTGTTGCCGTGATAATCGCGGACGATTTTCGCGCCGAGATCGCCTGAGATTTCCGGGTTCTGCCATTCGCCCGCTGTGCGCCGCCCGCCTTTTGCGGCAGCGATCTCCGACCGATACACTTTGGCTTCTGGATTTCGCGCCCAGGCCTCAGCGACCAAAGCGTCCAGCGAACTTGAGTTGCTGGCACTGCAAACCATCGGTGCCGACAGGACTGCGAAGCGGATTGCGATAAGGGCTTTCAACCTGAAACAAAGTGCTGATTGATGCACTTCAGCATTCGAGCAACGTCTGCAATCATGTGCGCGGCGTCAATCGTGCAACGATTGATGCCGTTGCGCTTTGTTAGTCGCGCCGGAGGTGCCGGTAATGGCAAGTAGCTGTTTGAGCGTTGGACAACTCCTTCGCCTTTGGCACGAAGCTAATCCGCAAACAATGACCTACGGTTTTGGGTTAGGCGTACCTCGCTCAACAGATGCGGGCGAAGGGGCCGTTGCCGCCGGGGAAGAAGCAGGAGACGCCTGAATTGGCGAACTCGCTGGAGAAGAAGTAGGCGAAGTTTGAGCTGTTGCCGGGGCGGGAGAAGTGGCCGGAGCAGTTTGCTGTTTCATCAGCTCGCGCCGGAAGGCGCTCTCCCCGCCGGTGCCCCGATGTGCATACAAAACGGACAATCCAAATGTGAGCGCGAAGAAAATGCCAGCCAGCCAGGTCGTGAACTTCACAAGGACGTTCGTCGTTTGCGCGCCGAAAATGTTTTCCGTGACCGCCCCGCCAAATGCGGCGCCCAGGCCTTCGCTCTTGGGGCGTTGCATTAGGATCACGAGCACCATGAGCAGGGCCACCAGAACAAAAAGCACAGACAGCAAGTTGATCAGAAGATTCATCGGGGCGGGGAATATCTATAATAAATGACGAATGACAAATGACGAATGACGAAGGAAGCCCAAATCATCAAACCTCAAACAGCACCAACACGGTGGCGCCCCGCTTCGTCATTCGGGCTTCCTCATTAATTCGGCATTCGTCATTCGAGCTTCGTCATTCTTTTTGATCTGATTCCAGATCGCATCCATCTCTGCAAGATCGACGTCGCCCAATTTTTTGCCGCGCGCGTTTAATTGGTCCTCCAATCGATTGAATCGGGCCACAAATTTGTCAGTCGCACCCTGCAACGCTGTCTCCGCATCGAGTTTGCATTTTCGTGCGAGATTGACAACCGCGAAGAGCAAATCGCCCACTTCGTCCTCGATCGATTTGCGATCTTGCTCCAAGACGGCCTGTTTTAATTCCTGGATTTCTTCTTCAACTTTTGCGATCACGTCGTCCACTTCGGTCCAGTCGAAATTGACACGGGCAACCTTCGACTGGGCTTTTTGCGCGCGCATCAGAGCAGGTAGCGCCGACGGCAAATCATCGAGATAATGTCCGCCCGCATCGTCGGGTTTGCGGCCAGGTTTATCTGTTTTTTCAGCTCGCTTGATCGATTCCCATTGTTTCAGCACCGCCCCGCTGTCGCGCGCGTTGCTATTGCCGAAGACGTGCGGGTGACGCCGGATCAGTTTCTCCGTTACTTCCTTGAGCGCGCCGTTGATGTCGAATCGGCCGGATTCGCGCGCGATTTCGGCGTGCATCACGATCAGCAACAGCAGATCGCCCAGTTCTTCGCGAAAATTTGCGATATCGTTGGCACGCACCGCTCCAGCCACTTCATACGCCTCTTCAATCAGGGCGGGCAACAGCGATTCATGGGTCTGCTCGCGATCCCACGGACAGCCGCTCGGAGCGCGAAGCTTTGCGACGATTTCGCAAAGCTTCGCGAAGCTGATACCTGATGGTTGATAGTTGATAGCGGCAGACACGGGATCCGCTGATTCTTCGGACATGGTTGATCTCTCAACCATCAACTCCCAACTATCAACTAATTCAAATCCGCCAGAGCGAACGGTGCGTACCGAACTCGGAGATTTCTCCGGAAGATTTCTTGCTGACGTAAATCGTGAGCGAAATCACAGTGACAAATGTGCCGGCAAAAATCAGCGCCACCAGCCAGGACGGTACGTGTCCGATGCGCAACGCTTGATAAAACGAGACAACATCGTTAATCGGCGCGTTCGCGTGCAAAAATATTTTCATTACCCAAGCCATCAAGATAAGGATGAAAATGAACATGTAATTACGTTTCAGCCTGCGTCCTATGGCTTCGAGCTTGCTGATCTTGAAGCAGGGCAGGATCAAATCTTCGCAAACGAGCTTTTTCCATTCGCCCTGCAGCATCTCGCGATTTTCCATCACCATGGGGACAAGAAAATGCGCTTCGAGCATTCGGACGCGCGCGCGAAAGGCGTCGTAAAACCGATAACGACGCGCTTCGATCCACAGCAATACCCAGACAATGGCGAGGTTGAAGAAGAAAATGATATGAGGCACATCGCGAGTGGAAAACGCGATGGTAATGATGGCGGTGCTGCTGGTGATCGCCCAGTTTGTTGTCACATCGAGCCGTTGCCGCCATACCATGATCCGGCCCATTTCGCCGCGATAAAAATGGGACATTGCGTTGACATAGCCCGGGTCGTAAATGCTCCGTTGCAGAGAGACCGTTCTCTCCTCGTTTTCTGCTAATGCTGTGTTTTCAGTTGCCACGGCTGCGTATTTAACTGGATAACTGGCTTTGCCTGATAATCCAATAAATCTCTCTGCTCCAATGGCTATCACGCTGACCGACTTGCTTGACGAAAAACAGGTGATTCTGAGATTGCGCTCCAGGAAAGTGCCAAGCGCACTGCGCGAGATTATTGAATTGCTGGCGCAAAACGGGAAGATCGGTAACCCGAAAGCGTTCTTTGAAAAGGTGCTCGCGCGCGAGGAAGCGCACCCCAGTGTAGTAGAAAACGGCGCCGCATTCCCCCATGCGCGCACGGATTTGGTTGACGAAATTGTCGTTGGCATCGGCCGCAGCCATGCCGGGATTCCATTCGGCCATAACGGAGTACGTGCCCAACTGATTTTTGTGATCGGCGTTCCGGAACGCTTAGTGAGTGATTATCTGATTTGCGTTGGCACGCTGGTTCGACTGGTGAGAGACGACACGATACGATCGGCGCTATTCCACGCTCAAGCTCCGCGTGAATTTATCGACGCGCTCGCCGTGAGCCTGTAGCCACGTCGCTGTGCGACGTCTCCGTTTGCTTGCATCCCAAGACCGGCCACAGGCGGGTGGCTACAGAATCATCGCGCGGGTGGCGATCGTCCGTCTCGCTCACCCAATGTCGCGGATTGCGCGAAGCACCGTGTCGATCTCCTGCGGAGTATTGACGACGCTGCACGCCAGGCGCGCATACGACAAGCGATAAGGAGTCGTTGAAGCGACAATGCGTTGATCGAGAAGCCGCTTCACCACTTGCTCGGGCTTCATTCCCTTTACATCGAAGCAAACCATTCCAGCGGAAAGATTCTCGTCACGCGGCGTGTAGAGCTGAATATTCGGCATCCGGGCGAGTCCGTCCTTCATTTGAGCGTTTAATTCGTGTATGCGCGCTGTGATTCGAGCGGGTCCGATGTTTTCATGAAAACGAATGGCCGCTGGCAACGCGAAATAATGTTCGAAAGCCTGAAAGCCGCCCGGTGAAAACCAGGCCGCGCGCGCCGGAGTCTGCGGGTCATGTTCCTGTTCCCAGGCTTCGTAAGGTTCGAGCGAAAAGAAACCCGGAATCACGGGGCGCATCCGCTGCCAGACTGCAGGCTTTGCCCAAACGAACCCGGTGCCGCGGGGTCCGAACATCCATTTGTGTGTGCCGGCCGCAAACGCGTCGCATCCCAGCGCGGTGATCTTTGAATCTTCCACTCCTAACCCGTGCACTCCGTCGACAATCAGCAGCACGCGATCCTTTTCTTCGCGACCGCGATTCGCGTCCGCAACGCCTTCTGCAATACGCGCGATCGGAAGGCGCACACCGCTGCTGGAGTGCACCCACGTCACGCCCACAGCGCGCGTTCTTGGTTCGATTGCCTTGCGAACCCGTTGCGCGATTTCATCCGGCGAAATCGAGTTGTACGAATCGAAAAGCGGGATCTTTCGCCAAGTCGCGCCGCAACGTCCGGTGGCTAGTCGAATGGATTCGTGATGCACGTAGTGATCGTGCGTAGTCGTCAGGATTTCATCGCCTTGGCGCAATGGCAATCCGTGGTAGAGAAGGGCAAGACCGGTCGTGGTGTTTTGGGTCAGCGCGATCTCCTGCGGATCGCCACCAATGTAGCTGGCGATGGCCCGGCAGACCTGCGACGGAATGTTCTCGTTACCCGGTTCGAAAATCGCGCTGTCAACGGCAATGAACGGATTCGCATCAATTTTTTCCCGGTACTGCTCAATCGACTGCCGCACCGGCCTGGGGTGAGACGCCAGAAAGAACAAGGCGAGATGAACGTAATCAGGAGCCAGTTCGAACTGTTCGCGCACTGATCCCCAATCTTTGAAGTCGGCGGGCGCGCTCTGCTTGGTCTTCTCCGCCCGACCAACAAGCGGCGAAAACGCTCCGGCAGCCAGGGACAGCGAACCACTGATGAGAAAATTACGGCGGGTTAGGGACATGATTTTTCTTTTCCTTTCTTCGCTCTGAATGATGATCTCGTTCGCCGGGACCAACGATCCCGGCTACAAGTTAAACTGCGGCGCGCTCGGCTCCAATCTCGCGCGGCGCGACCGTGGCGATTGCGCTCTTTCGATACCGCCAGATGGCAAAGGCTACGAACAAAAGATCGAGCGCAACGAATATCGCCACGTAAGTCTCGCCACCGATGCCAAAGCCGTAGCTATGCAACCCTTTGCCCAGTACAAAGTTCACGCCATACCACGCCATTAACACGGCGAGAAAACAAACTACGCTCGCAACCGCCAGCCCGAATTGCGTCCACCAACCAGCCAGTCGGCCGTGCAACGCGAGGATGTAACAAAGCAACGCGATCAATGCCCATGTCTCCTTCGGATCCCAGCCCCAGAACCTGCCCCAAGAATAATTCGCCCAGACTCCACCGAGAATTGTGCCTGCCGCGAGCAACAGCACACCGAGCTGAAGCACGCGATAAAGCCAGAAGTGCATCGGGGCGTCCCCGCGTGCGGCTGCCGGATTCCGCGCATATCGCCATAACAAAATGTGTCCGAAACCCATGGCCAGCGCGAAAGCCGCATAGCTCAAAGTGATGGTAAGGACATGAACAGTCAGCCAGAAATTATCGCGCAGAACAGGGACCAACGGATCTATGCTTGAGGGCATGGCAATCGGCATTTGATGGACAAGCAAGAGCGCGATGAGCGTGACCGGTAACGCCGCCAGTAAATAGATTGGAGCGCGATAACGGACAAAAAAGATCATCCCGAAAAACGAGACCGCGAACGAAACCCAAATGATCGATTCATACATGTTTGTCACTGGCGGCCGACCTGCGATCATGCAACGCATTACGATCCCAGCCGCTTGAAACGCGAGACCGAGTAGCGCCACTGCGACACCAATATTTTGCAGCGCGCGTCCCCGCTTGCGAAGATGTGCTGCAATCAGAATTACCAGCGCAATTCCGTAACACCAGATCGCGCGATAAAACGCTTCGAAATGATTATAGAAATATTCGAGGCGCAATTTTTCATCCGAAAGATAAATTGACGGACTCAGGCCCCTCAGATTTTCTCGAAGCTGATTTGCGGCGCGACTGAGGTTAAATCCGTCACCCTGCACGTACGAGTTAGCAATCATTTGCAATTGAGTCTGGAGAGAAGCGACTTGCGCCGTGGAGTAATACTTCGACCACCCCGATGGATCGACCCAAGGATCTGTTTCGCTCGTTAGCGCGGGGACGATCAGTAATGCGCTTCCATCCATTACACGAGAAAGAAGCGTAAGCCGATCACTTACACTGAGTGCTTCCTGCTGAACCCGGGTCAACGATTTCTCTGCGCGTTTGAGCGTCTGCGCCTCAGTCGCAAGCCGCTGCAGTTCGGCCGAACCGGTTAATTGCGCAAAAGAAAATCGCCGCTGCGTTTTATCGAGCCCAAGCTGTTCGATCAACTGGCCTGACGACATCAACACCATTGGCTCGTTCTTCCAATCGTGCGTCTCGACCAAGGCCGATAATACAAAATCGTTGGGACGCCATGTTCGGCCTGTCTTGTCCGTATATGTCGATCGTCCGGTGATCCGGATCAGCGTTTCTTTTGCAAACGTGTCCACCGGTTTGCGCCGCCCG
>JBKPOB010000021.1:0-16831 GCA_046732875.1 Verrucomicrobiota bacterium
CGCTGCCATGCGCATCCTCGTAACCGGTGGCTGTGGATTCATCGGGAGCAACTTTATTCGGTATATTTTGCAACATTACAAGCCCGCGTACGTGAGCAACGTGGATGTGCTCACTTACGCGGGCAACCTCGCCAATCTCGATGGCGTGGTCGAAAAACATGGCGAACGCTACGAGTTTTTCAAAGCCGATATCGCGAATGCCGATCAAATGGACGTGCTCATGACGGAGCATCAGTTTTATGCGGTCATTAATTTCGCGGCTGAATCGCACGTAGATCGCAGCATCAACGATCCACTCAATTTCATTCACACCAATGTTATAGGCACGAGCGTGCTGCTGGATTGTGCTCGGCGCCACGGCGTCCAGCGATTCATCCAGGTCTCGACCGACGAAGTCTATGGCTCGCTTGGCGCTACCGGTAAATTCACCGAACAATCGCCGCTCGATCCGAGTTCGCCCTATTCGGCCAGCAAAGCTGGTGCCGATCTGCTCGCGCTTGCCTCTCACAAGACGTACGGCCAGGAAGTACTGGTGACCCGTTGCTCGAACAACTACGGACCGTATCAGTTCCCCGAGAAACTCATTCCGCTCATGATTATCAAGGCGCTCCGCGATGAGCCACTGCCAGTTTATGGCGACGGCCTGAATGTGCGCGATTGGATCCATGTCACGGATCATTGTGCTGCCATCGTGGCTGCGCTTTTCGAGGGGAAGCCTGGCCAGATTTATAATTTCGGCGGCGACGGAGAAATGGTGAACATCGACCTGGTAAAAATGATTCTCGACAAATTGGGCAAGCCGCACAGCCTGATTTCATTTGTGACCGACAGACTAGGTCATGACCGGCGGTACGCGATTGACTCCTCGTTTGCGCAGCGCGGATTGAACTGGAAACCGCGTCACAATTTCAAGGAAGGCCTCGATAGAACGATCCAGTGGTACATGGAAAACCGGTCGTGGTGGCAGCCGTTGCTGGAGCGCGCTGGTCGTTATTGAAGATCTCAAATGTCCCATTGAAATATGGCCTCAGTAGGGCCATATTATGGCCATGAAATCTGTAAGCGTCGCCACACTTAAAAATAATTTAAGCCGGTATCTCGCTACGGTGAAAAAAGGCCAGGAGGTCATTATCACGTCGCATCGACACCCGGTGGCGCGGCTCTCACCCGTGGAAAAAACGGGGGCACAAGACTTGAAGATTGTTCCGGCAAAGAAACCCGTCTCGTCGCTGAGAAAAATCAAGGGTATGAACCTTCAAGTTGACTTGCTTGCTGAGCTCTTGGCAGATCGGCGCCGGCGATGATGGTGTATCTTGATGCCTCCGTAGTGATACGCAAACTTCAGCGCGAGGTTGGCTCACTTCGAGAATGGGGTCAATGGGATCGCGCTTACAGCAGTGAATTGCTTCGTGTCGAAGTATTACGCACAATCGATCGAACACGCCTGCGCGGCGCGCTCACGGACACCGACGTTGCCAATCTTGTTGAAAAAGCGCGAGCGGTTTTTGACGGGCTCGAACTGCTCGGGGTGACGCAGTCCATCCTGAACCGAGCATCGCAGTCATTTCTGACGCCGCTCGGCACTTTGGATGCGCTGCATCTGGCGACTGCGTTGCGCTTGGTTGAGTCTACCGCGATGGAGCTGACATTTCTCACGCATGACATCGGGCTGGCGATGGCTGCGCGAAGTTTGAACTTCACCGTACAGGGCGCGTGAGCGGCCGGGAATTGCCAGCAGCAAAAAAATGAAACTCGCAATCCTCGGAGCAAATGGCCGTCTTGGCGCGGCGCTCGTTCGCGAATATCGGGGCAAATTCGACGTCACTGGCTTTAATCACGCCCAACTCGATCTTTCGGATTTGGGTGCCGTCCGCGAGAAACTGCGGAGCACTAGTTTTGACATCCTCATCAACGCAGCGGGGTTCACGAAGGTCGATCTTTGCGAAACGCAACCAGACCGGGCATTTCTCATCAACGCAAAGGCGCCGCTTGCTGTCGCAGAGATTTGCGACAAGAAAAACGCCAGACTGATTCACTTCAGCACCGATTACGTGTTCGATGGCGCCAAACGCAAACCGTACATTGAAAAAGATGAAGCAAAGCCCATCAGCGTTTACGGTGAATCAAAGCTGGCCGGCGAAAAGAACGTGCTTGCCGTACAAAACCAGAATCTCGTTGTGCGCGTCTCCTGGGTTTTTGGGCCGGATCGGCCTAGCTTTATCGACGCAATGGTCGAGCAGGCCCAGGAAAAAGAAAAAGTCGACGCCGTTGCGGACAAATTTTCTACGCCTACGTACACGTTGGATGTCGCAGAGATACTCCCTCGGTTCTTCGGCAGTGATGCCCCGGGAGGGATTTTGCACTTCGCAAATGTGGGGCAATGTAGTTGGCAGGAATACGCGCAATGGGCTGTGGACTGCTGTCATGATGCCGGCTTGCCTCTCAAAGCTAAGACGATTGGGGCGCGGAAATTGCGGGACATGACCAACTGGGTTGCCCGCCGCCCGGTTTATTCTGTGCTTTCCACCGCGAAGTACATGAGGTTGACGGGGATATCACCTCGCACTTGGCGGGAAGCCGTCTCTGATTATATTACGCGCTTCTATTCTAAAAAATGAAAACCCACATTCTCACTCTTACATTGTCGTTCATTTTTTGCCTGACTGCGCGCGCCGAATTGAAATGGGAACAAACTTCCGTCGAACTGCACCCAGCGCGAGGTGACAAACAGGCGATCGGTCATTTCAAATATCAAAACGTCGGCAAGACCCCCGTTCATTTTAAGTCGGTCCACGCCTCATGTGGCTGCACGGCGGCGCAATCACAAAAGGATCAGGTTGGGCCTGGCGAAAAAGGCGAGATCACAGCCACGTTTAACATTGGTGATCGGACAGGTACTCAGATCAAAACCGTGACGGTAGAAACCGATGAGGCTGCGAATCAGAAAACGGTTCTGACGCTCAAGGCCTTAATCCCGCAGGAACTCGAAATCAGTCCGACTTTTGTGTTTTGGAAACAAGGCGAAAAGGCAGATCCGAAGTCGATCACAGTCCACGCCGGGAAGGATTTTAGCGTCAAACATATTAAGGTCACCTCATCGAGTCCGGATTTTCAGACAAAAGTTGAGGAAACTGGCGAAGGACAGTTCAAAGTTGACGTCCAACCCAACGAAACAGGTCGTGTTATCGCGTCGACCTTGACGATCCAAGCCGAGAATTCGCCAAAAACATTTTACGCCACCGCCCGCATCACGACTGCCCCAAGTGCGCCAGTTGCTCCAGCTGCAGTGCCTGGCCAGAAAGCTCCGGCTGCTCCGACTGCCCCGGCTCGCCCACCTGCATCGGCTAGTCAAACACGTTGAAATTTTCACTGGCACGCCAGGCGGTCATTCTTGCAGCGTTCTCGCTTCTTCCCGGTGTAGGGCAGGCGATTTATTTTCGCGACAAGGTCTCGTGGCAATCGCCAATCCCGCCTTCGGAAATGGTGAGCGTCGATCGGGCGCGCGAGTGGGGTGATGGTGTTATCTGGATTGACGCCCGCCCGGATGACGAGTTTGCTCGTGATCACGTGCCTGATGCGGTTTCGTTGAACGAAGATCGCTGGAACGAATTGCTGCCGCAGTTTTTGGCTGCATGGTCGCCTGGTAAAAAAGTCATTGTTTATTGCAGCGCGCAAAGTTGCGATCTCGCCCGCGAAGTAGCCGAACGGCTGCGCAAGGAAGCGCAGCTTCCTGATGTGTTCGTACTTGAGGGCGGCTGGGAAGCCTGGCTGAAAAAGAACAGATGAAGGAAACATCGAACATCGAACATCGAATATCGAACATCGAATCGCGGGGCGATGTTGCTTCGTTCGGTGTTGGAGGTTCAGCGTTCGACGTTCGGCGTCTCGTCTGGCGCATTCTCGATCTTATCATTGCCTCAATTTTTATTTACGCCAGCGTGCTTAAAGCACTCGATCCGGTGCAGCTCGCTCACGACATCGATCATTACAAAATTCTGCCGTGGACGATCGGCGTGGGGCTCGCGTTCTATCTGCCGTGGTTGGAATTTTTTTGCGGCCTTGGCCTGATTTTCCGCCTCTTCTATCGTGGCGCCTTGTCGATTTTGACTGCGCTCGTTGTGGTCTTCCTCGTTGCCACGATCGCTGCAAAAGTTCGCGGACTCGACATCACGTGTGGCTGTTTCGGGCATGCGAGCCAGAACTGGAGTTTCCCGGCGCACCTGGCACTGGATTTGGGGATTCTCGCCGCTTTGGCTGTGCTTTGCTACTGTAGCGTAGCTCAAGCGCGTTCAAATGCCTCACCAACGCCCACGTCATGAGTGTTGGTATCAAGACAGCATGATCAGGAAACTCAAGTCCGGCGAATATCGGTTGTACTCACGAAAGAAAAATCCGAAAACTGGAAAACGCCGGAATCTGGGAACCTTCAAGACGAAAACAGCAGCCCAAAAACACGAGCGAGCAATTCAGTGCTTTAAGCGGCATTGAATGTCGCACGCTTCTCGATTGAGCGGGGCAGGATTGCCGAAAGCTCCATTTTCATCAGGCTCGATTTTGTCGGCTTGATTGGACTAGGCTCTGTATTTCACACTGTGTCGGGGCTTAGACACCGATGAGACCGTTCCGGCTTACCTTGCTTTGTCTGGCGATTTTCGCGACGGCCGGATGTGGCCGAAAATCGACGAGTCAAACTGTAGGTGAATCACCAGCTGCGCAATCGCCTTCACCGTCTGTGGTTTCAAATTCCCCGCAACCACAAACTCCATCGCCGACTCAGACTGCACCGACAGCGGCCGGGGCCCGGCCAACGCTCGATTTGTCGCAACTGGAGAACAGCGTTCGGCCGGCCGTCTTTTGGATCACAATATTTGATTCGTCTGGCAAGTTGCTGCGCACGGCGACCGCTTTTTTCATTTCGGGTGACGGTAGATTCATTACAACCGCACACGCAATCGAAGGCGGAATCAACGCTGTGGCGAAGATGGGTGACGGCAGAATTTACAATGTGAGCGGGGTAATAGCGGCTTCTACAACGCTCGACCTGGCTGTCCTTCAAGCCGATGCGAAATATGTGCCATTTCTGACGTTGAATCCCAGTCCAAATCTCGAAACAGGTACACAGGTTGGAGTAGTAGGCAGCGCACTGGCCGGGAGCGCCGAAGCGGCTCGCGAAACAACGATCTCGACGCAACAACCCGACCGCTTGGAAATCGCGGCAACACTCCCGCCCGATTCAACCGGGTCGCCGGTTGTGGACGCGAATGGCCAAGTTGTTGGCATCATCATAACGGATGGTGAAAAAGCGACGGCTCGATCTTCAAACACGGCCAGGTCGTTGCTGGATCGAACTGCATCGGATGCCAAACCGGGATGGCCGGAAATCGCGCAAGCTCCTGTTACGCCTACACCCTCGCCTCGTGCGACGCCTAAGCCGCGATTGGTTTTTGCGCCTGCGCCGGCATTTCCTTCTGAGGTACGTCCTCGTTCGGGCGCGGCATGGTCGGGCCGCTTCCGGCTAAACTTCAATGCCAGGGGAAACGTGACTAATGTCCAGGTTATTCAGTCGACAGGAAATAATGTCCTCGACCAATCCGCACTCAGCACGCTTCGCCAGTGGAAATCGGCCCCCGGCCAGGAATGGGCAGCGACGGTTCCGGTTACGTTTCAAAGCAGGTGAACGCCGAAACCGCAGCCCTGGGCTTTCGTGTAAAATCAGGCTGGGCAGCTGTTGTGCTGCTTGCAGGTCCGCTTGATTCGCCTGTGTTGCGCGATAACCGGGTGATCGATTTGTCCGATCCACGAGTTCCGGAGACGCGTCAGCCGTATCACGCCACTTTTGGACAACTTGAAACGGATGCAAAGAAGATAAGCCAGCGCACGGATATCGTGCATCGCGTAATAAAACAATCGGTCACAAAACTTCTCTCAGATTATCGGCGGAAAAGTTACTCGATCACGCACGCCTCCCTGGTGGTTGGAAGCCAGCGTGATCCGGTAACAATCGCGAATCCGCACATTCGTGCGCACGCGCTCGAGAGCCAGTTATTCCGCTCGGCGCTCGAGCAAGCTTTGAACGCCCACGGCATTCGAACGGCGATTCTCCTCGAACGCGACGCTTATGCAACAGCGTCAACGCGGCTTAAGAAATCGAGCGTTGATGCCCGGCGGACTACACAAAGTTTTGGCCGACTCACGGACGCTCCATGGCGTGCAGAGCAAAAACTCGCTGCGCTCGCTGCGTGGTCTTCGCTTGACCACAACTTTGCGTTGGAAGCGATTGATAGGTGATGAAGATTCGCGCGGTAACCAAGGCCGATCACGATGCGATCTGGCAAATTTTTCATGAAGTGGTCGCATCGGGCGATACGTATGCACTCGATCCTCACATGTTGCGTAAAGATGCTTTGGGTTACTGGATTGGGGCGGATACGCAGACTTATGTCGCAGAGAGCGCAGGCCGTGTCGTAGGCACGTATATTTTGCGGCCTAACCAGTCCGGTGGCGGAGCGCATGTTGCGAACGCGGCTTTCATGGTTGCTCCGAAGGCGCGTGGTCAGGGGATCGGCCGCGCGATGGGTGAACATTGTTTGAGTGAAGCGCGGCGGTTTGGTTTTCATGCGATGCAATTCAACTTCGTTGTCTCTACAAACGAGTCCGCGGTTCGTCTTTGGCAAGACCTCGGTTTCAAAATCGTCGGGACTTTGTCGGGCGCGTTTCGTCATCCTGAGAAAGGATTCGTCGATGTTTACATCATGTACCGCTCGCTGCTGTAGAGTGCCTCTGGCAACGCGCATGCAATTCTGGTTTGTAATTTGCGGTCGTTAGGCCGAATTGTCAGCAAGCGATGCAGACGGTGATCCAAGTAATTGCGACCGGTCGCGGATCGTTACGTAACAAAATCATGAACGATCCGCAGCTTGAGAAAAGATTTGGGTTCATCAAGGTCTGGCACAAGCAGCCGAACCGTCCGCATGGCTGGGCAAAGATACATAGCGCTCGAGATCTTCACGGAGCGATTAATCTTGAGTGGCACGCGCGCAGCAGCACGCTCATCTGTCGGGTTGTAACAAAGCTCGGCAACAAACCCAACTCGATCATCGGCGATTTCATTGATTACCTATTGGCGCGTCACCAAAGCCGGATTTTAGCCATTCACATCATGCGAAGATGATTTGTTGTCGAAATCGAATTATAGCGACGGCATTTCAGAAATTCTCACTTCCCATTTTGAAATGCGCTCATCAGAGTAACGGAATCCGATTACCTCTCGCGTGCCGTGCGCAGAAATATGCAGAACCATCGTCCAAAAGACGAACCGTTTGACCGCAGAGTTTTCCTTAGGAGTGGAATTGTTTTCGCAGGAGCCGTGCTGGCGGGCGCTGGATTGTTGCGCGGCGCCGAAGAAAAAAACGTGAGAAGAAAGAAATCGAAGTCGGGCCGCCGGAAGATTTGATGCGGGAGCATGGCGTTTTGAAGCGAGTGCTTTTGATTTACGGCGAGGTGTTGCGCCGTATCGATTCAAAGCAGGATTTTTCACCTGAAGCGCTGGCTGACGCCGCGCGAGTCATTCGTAGCTTCGTTGAGGATTATCACGAGAAACTCGAGGAAGATTTTCTCTTCCCACGTTTCGAAAAAGCCAATCTGTTTGTCGATCTCGTGAAAGTACTTCGCGCACAGCATCAGGCTGGGCGACAGGTCACTGATGTGACGATGCGCTTTGCAAACCTACAGTCGCTAAAGAATGAATCGGAGCGAAGCCAGCTCATCAACTCGATGCAGCAGTTCATCCGCATGTACAATCCGCACGAGGCCCGCGAGGATACAGTTCTCTTTCCCGCATTTCGCAAGATTGTTTCCCCGCATGAGTTCGATGCTTTAGGTGAAGATTTCGAGAAGAAGGAAGACGATCTTTTCGGCGAAGACGGCTTTGAGAAAGTGGTGGACAAGGTTGCGGGAATCGAGAAGCAATTGGGCATTTATGATCTCGCTCAGTTCACGCCGAAGATGTAAAGCATCATGCGCGGGCTTTTGATTACAGATGCGCCTGCAGCCACCGTTCTTGTGCGGATTATGACCGGTAGCGTCTTTCTGTCCGAAGGAATTCAGAAATTTCTCTATCCAGCAGATCTTGCCGCCGGACGCTTTGCCAAAACAGGTATTCCCTCTCCGGAAATAATGGGGCCGTTCGTTGGCGGATGCGAAATTGTTTGTGGGGCTTTGCTGATCGTTGGACTTTTAACCCGGCTCGCAGCCATCGTGCTGCTGATCGACATTAGTGTCGCGATTGTTTCGACCAAAATTCCAGTACTTCTGGGGCATGGCCTTTGGGGATTCTCACTGCCGAAGCTGCCGCGGTATGGTTTCTGGAGCATGATGCACGAGGCGCGTACGGATTTCTCCATGTGGCTTGGCCTAGTCTTTCTACTGATCGTCGGCGCCGGGCGGTGGTCAGTTGACGCCACTTTAATGCGGGGAAGGACCAAGTCTCCATGGCCGGCCGCATCGCGATAAACGAAAGAGAACGATCCGGAGCCTACGGGGCTCGAACCCGCAACCTCCGCCGTGACAGGGCGGCGCTCTAACCAATTGAGCTAAGGCTCCTCTGGGAAAGCGAATTCTAAAGGCTGCTGTGCCCAGTCGCAACTGACGCAGAAGACACTTTTGCGCAACACGAGATCGACATCACGGTTGAACATTTTGTATATTGTGACGTCGAAGATTGCGGATGCGTCTGATAACGCTATAATGAGACACGGTTCGGCGGATTGACCCAAACCATAAATGAGTGACGAGCGCAGCGAGGGACTTCAGGGCGGGGTTGGGGACTCGGGTCCGAATAATCTTCTCGATTCGTTTGATCAAGTGATTGCGTCGCTGCCTCCGGGCGATCCCGTTCGACGCGATCTATTGGAGCTGCGCCCGCAGATTTTCGACCAACAGGAGACGATGGTCGAAGCGCGCCGAATGATCGAGAAGCTCGAGGAAGTCATCAAAAAAGTCACTTCGCCCGCGAACCGAATCGGGACGTTTCTCAGAGCCACTTCGAAAGATACGGCGCACATCGTGGTGGGGGGCGCCGATTATTATTGCAACGTCGATCCGCGCATTCCGCTTGCGAAATTGAAAAAGGGGACGCGTGTTCTGGTTAACGAAGCGTTCGTGATCGTCGGCGATCTCGGATTCGAAACCGCGGGGCCGGTGACAAAAATCACGGAAGTGCTCGGCAAAGACCGGCTGCGGGTTGGTTCGGAGCACGGATTGCAATCGATGGTGTTGCAGCGCTCCTCCGAGCTTGCCGACTCGACTTTGAAATCAGGCGACGAAGTTCGTGTCGACTCAAATTACCGCATGGCTCTGGAGACGCTATCGAGGCCCAAGTCGCATGAACATTATCTCGACAACGTGCCCGAGCTGCCGTGGGAAAAGGTCGGCGGCCAGGAGGCGGCACTTCAAGCGATCAAGGATGCAATCGAGCTTCCACTTTTGCACGTCGAACTTTTCCAAAAATTTCAGCATGCCACGCCGAAAGGTTTTTTGCTTTACGGTCCACCGGGTTGCGGGAAGACGCTGATAGGTAAAGCGACTGCTTACAATTTAACCAAGCAGCTTGGTGAGAAAACCGGCGCTGAGATGCAGGAATATTTCATGCACGTGAAGGGCCCCGAGATCCTGAACATGTGGGTGGGCGAATCGGAACGAATGGTGCGCGAAATTTTTGCTACTGCTCGCGAGAAACGCAGCGAAGGTTTTATGCCATTTCTATTTATAGACGAGGCCGAATCGATTCTTGGCACGCGCCGTGCCTCGCGTCATTCGAATATTCTTTCGACGCTGGTCCCGATGTTTTGCTCGGAGATGGACGGGATCGATTCGTTGAACGACGTGGTCATCATCCTTGCTTCCAATCGCGCTGATCTGATCGACCCGGCAATCTTGCGGCCGGGCCGAATCGATCGAAAAATAAAAGTTAGCCGGCCAGATAAAGATGGCGCGCGAGAAATCTACCGGATCTATCTCACAGACGATCTTCCTTACGACGGTGTGCTTGCCAAAGAAGCCGATGGCCTGGGCGCATCGATCGAGCGTCTGATCGAGCGCTTTGTCGACTGGCAGTTTACGCGCCGCGACGAGAACAAATTCTTGGAAGTGACGCTACGCAGTGGGCGCAAGGAAACCCTTTACCGCAGCGATCTTATCAGCGGCGCAATCATTGCCTCGATCGTGGAGCGTGCAAAGGCGATGGCGATTAAACGGGCGATTGCTACCCAACAGGAGCAAGGAATTCGCGAAACGGATCTGCAGCTCGCCTTTAACGCCGAGTACATCGAGAACGATATTTTCCCGACTACCGACATCACCGAAGACTGGCTCAAGCTGATCGATTATGATCCGGAGAACGTTGTCAAAATTTCGCCCGTCAGACCGGTTTCCGACGCGCGAGCGCGCGGGGCGTTTGGCGTGATTTGATCTGAGCCGCGAAGAAAAAATGACCACAGCGTGGCGCCAGTTTAGGTTGATTGCCGTTCGTACATTGGCTGAGTGACATCGGAAAAGAGCAGGACCTGATGAAACGCGTCTTTGGGCTGGAGACGGAATACGGGATCACTCTCGGCGGTGCGGAGACTGTCGATGTCGTGGCCGAGTCGATCGAGCTGGTCCGCCGTTATACCGAGAACGGTGCGCTGATGAAATGGGATTATGAACTGGAAGACCCGCATCTCGACGCACGAGGGTTTCGCGCGCGAGAATTACTTCAGGACACCGATGAATCGGCTTATTACGAGATCGATAAACGCCGCCCTCTCAGCTTTGAGGAAATAAAAAGCGATCTCGTGCTTTCAAATGGCGCGCGCTTTTACAACGATCACGCGCACCCGGAATATTCCACGCCGGAGTGCACAACCCTCCGGCAAATCGTTGCACAGGACAAAGCAGGGGAACGCATTCTTGCCGAGTGCGCGCGGCGCCGAAATCAGAAATTGCCCTCCGGATTTGAAGTTCGTCTTTACAAAAACAACACAGACTTTGCGGGGCACAGTTACGGTTGCCACGACAATTACCTGATGAGACGCGATATCGCTTGGGACCGGATTGTTGCTGGAATGCTGCCCTTTCTCATTACTCGGCAGATTTTCGCAGGCGCGGGGAAGATGGGTATCGAAGCCGAGAGCGCGCAAGGCGAGCCCGGGGTCTACCAGATCTCGCAGCGCGCGGATTTTTTCAGCGTGGTTGTGAGCATCGACACAATGAACCGCCGCCCTCTGATCAACACGCGTGACGAGCCTCATGTGGACGCGAGCCGTTATCGCCGGTTCCACGTTATTCTTGGTGACTCAAATATGAGCGAATGGGCCACCGCCATGAAAATCGGAACCACCGCCCTCATGCTCGACTTAATTGAGCGCGGAGAAGCGCCGCAGCTTGAGATTGCGCAACCTGTCGATGCAAACAAATCGATCAGCCGCGACCAGACTTACGATTGGATCATCGAACTCAAAGATGGGCGCAAAATCTCCGCGATTGATGTGCAACGAATTTATTTGCGAGCTGCGAGCAAACTCAACAACGACGCGAGCGAAGATACGCAATGGATATTACGGGAATGGGAAAATGTGCTTAACGATCTCGAGCGGGATGTTGTGTCGACGCGAGACCGGATCGACTGGGCGGCAAAGAAATTCTTGCTAGATGCATTACAGCAAGAGGAAAAACTTTCGTGGAGCGACCCCTGGCTGCAATCCATCGACCTCGAATATCACAATCTGGATCTCGATCAGGGACTGTACTATGAGTTGCTGCGCAAAGGTCTGATGCGCCGCGTCACGAACGAGGAAGAGATCAAGACAGCCATCTTCAATCCGCCGGAAACAACGCGAGCGTTTTTCCGCGGTCGCGCCGTAGCGCGTTTTAACGACGAGATTTCCTCCATTCAGTGGGACGAAATCGTTTTCACAAACGAAGCGCATTCATTCCGCGTCGCGTTACCGGAAGCAGCGATGAATTCGCGACTGCATGCGCTCAATCATGCTGCGCGCAACGGCAAGGATTTCGCCGAATTCATGAGTGCTATCGCGCAGATAGACTGATCCGAGTGCTCAATCGACAATCGAAAATCGCCAATCAAAGTTGGCTCACTCCCACTCGATTGTGCTCGGTGGTTTACTCGAGATGTCGTAACAAACTCTGTTGACGCCTTTGACTTCATTGCTGATTCGATTCGAAATGCGCGCCAGCAAATCGTAGGGAAGCCGCACCCAGTCGGCAGTCATGCCGTCCTGACTTTCGACGATGCGAAGCACAACCGTGTTTTCATAAGTACGTTGGTCACCCATCACGCCGACGGATTGCACGGGAAGCAAAACAGCAAATGATTGCCAGACTTTGTAATACCAATCAGCCGCTTCCATTTCGCTCTGCACGATCGTGTCTGCCTCGCGCAGAATTGATAAACGTTCGGGCGTAACTTCTCCAAGAATGCGAACCGCGAGACCGGGGCCAGGGAAAGGCTGACGATATACGATTTCCTTCGGCAAGCCGAGCTGCAATCCGGCCTGACGCACCTCGTCTTTGAACAATTGGCGCACCGGCTCGACGAGCTCAAAATGCATTTTCTCAGGTAGTCCACCAACGTTATGATGACTCTTGATCACTTGCGCGGGATTGCCCTGAATCGACACGCTCTCAATCACATCAGGATAAAGAGTGCCTTGCGCGAGAAATTTGTAGCCGCCGTTTTTGCGCTCGCCGTTTCTCTGGTCTTCCTCGAGCAGTTCCTCGGTGGCGCGTTGAAATACTTTGATGAATTCGTTTCCGATCAGCTTGCGCTTTGTTTCGGGGTCGGTCACTGCTTTGAGCAGCGTTAGAAAACGATCGCTGGCGTCCACGTACTTCAGACGCACGTGGAAATTCTCGCCGAAAACGCGCTGCACCATTTCTTCCTCTCTCGCGCGCAGCAGCCCGTTATTAACGAAAATGCACGTGAGCTGATTGCCGATCGCCTTGTGCAAGAGCGCAGCGGTCACCGAAGAATCGACACCGCCGCTCAAACCAAGCACGACCTTTTGATCGCCGACTTGTTTTCTGACCCGGGCACAAGCCTCTTCAATGAAGGAGCCCATTGTCCAGTCCATCGCACAGTGGCAGATGTGAAACAGAAAATTCTGAAGAATCTCCCTGCCGCGCGGTGTGTGTGCGACTTCGGGATGAAATTGCAATCCGTACAGCTTCCGCTGTGGATCCTCCACCGCGGCGAAATCGCAACCTTCGGTGGTCCCGGCAACGCGAAAGCCTTTCGGCAACGCCGTCACCTCATCGCCGTGGCTGTTCCAGACATCGAGCTGCTCGCCCAAGCCGCCCAGGAGTTCTGAGCCGTTCTGAATGTGCAAGATGCCCGCGCCATACTCGCGTCGTCCCGTGAATACAACGCGCCCGCCAAGATGATGCGCCATCAGCATCAGGCCGTAACAAATTCCCAGCACAGGAATGCCTAGCAAAAAAATCTCTGGATCAATTTGCGGTGCGCCCTTGTCATAAACGCTGGCTGGTCCTCCGGAAAGGATCAGTCCCTTCGGTTTCGACGCAGCGACTGCAGCGGCGGGCGTGTCGAAACGAACAATCTCCGAATAGACCTGGCACTCACGGATTCGCCGCGCTATGACTTGTGTGTACTGCGAGCCGAAGTCGAGGATGAGAATTTTTGAGTGCGTGGATTTGCCGGCCATCTTCAGCGCGCCTAGGGATGAGTCTGTGGGACCCCATGCTCTGCAGCTGGGTCGCCCGGAGATCGTTCCAACGGCCCGAGCGTTCCCTGACCGGTCACGCCTCGTTCAAATTGTCCCTGGACTTCTTGCGATGTGCGTTGTTCGAGGGGGTCGGCGCAGCCACCCACAACCAGGCATGCGATCACGAGCAAGATCGACATGCGTTTCATCTACGTATTTTATGAAGGCCGTGGGCCATTGCAAGACCCTCGAATCGTTGAAGGGTTGAGGCGCTAGGCTAGGAGGTTTCGTTGCCGCGGCAACGCTTTTACTCTTTAACGCTTGAACGATCATGATCGATCCCGAACTCTTGCTGCAGGGTTATCGGCTTGGTGTTTTTCCCATGGCGATGGAGGACGATTCAATCCAATGGTTTTCGCCCGATCCGCGCGCAATCTTGCCATTGGAAGATTTTCATGTGCCACATGCGCTGCGGCGTCTCGTGCGCAGGAAAGTTTTTGAAACGACGATCGACAACGCGTTTTCGCAAGTCATCGAGGCGTGCGCGAAACGCGAAGACACGTGGATCAATCTCGAAATTATTGAAAGCTACACGCGATTGCATGAGATCGGCTGCGCCCATTCCGTCGAAGCCTGGAGGGACGGCGCCCTTGCTGGTGGGCTCTATGGCGTGGCGGTCGGCGGCGCTTTTTTTGGCGAGTCAATGTTTCACTACGTAACCGATGCTTCGAAAATCGCGTTGGTGGCGCTGGTAGAGCATTTGCGCGCTCAAAAATTCGCCTTACTTGATACACAATGGCTCACCCCGCACCTGCAACAATTTGGCGGTATCGAGATTTCGCGGGACCACTACTTGCGACTGCTTCGCAGGGCAATTGAATTGCCGCGCAAGTTTTGAGTTCAACGTTCTACTTCCTCAACGCCCGCCAATTCAGCCCAATTCTTCCATGGCTCCACTGGTATCGGACTCTCTCGAAGGAAGCGGACTGATGAGAACCAAACTTTATTTTCTTTAAAGATGCAATGATTGGGCCGAATTCTCTTCGTTGCTTGTAATTGATATTCCGATTGAAACTTTCGAACGATGATTAGAAAATCTTACTTGCTTGCAGCGTCGGTGATCTTGTTCATCGCTCTTGCCGCCTTTTCTCAAACTCCTGAAGCTCGCATTGCAACAGCTGAAAGAACGTGGGCTAGTTTCTGGCGTCAATTCACATTGGCCATCAACAAAAAAGATCACGCTGCATTGCTTCGAACGATGCCGTCTGATTTCTTCGACGGTGGAGGCGGCTTGGCACCCAAGGAATGGCTCAAATTCATTGATAAAAACGAACCGAATGGATCTTGGCGAGACTTGCGAAAGTCTGTGACTGGAGGAGTCAAAATCAATCGGGCTTGGAGCGCCAAAGGCGTGCCCACAAAGACGACCCGTGACGACGCCTATTACTTCGAATTCCGCAAGGACGGAAAATGGTATTTCGCCGGTGTTGTCGGCGACTAGTTCATCACTCGTTGCTGACGCCAATTCAGCGATCTTCTGCTGCTGCTCATAGAGTTCATTGAGCACGGTTTGGGGGAGTAGACTGGTTGAGCGTTGGGCGTTTTCTGCTTTAGTAAGCAGCCCGCTTAGACGAGGGACATTTGCAAAGGCTGGGTAGCTCAGTTGGCAGAGCAGTGGACTGAAAATCTAGTGTTTGCCCCTCGTGACACAATCGCTCCCTCGCACGGTTGCGAATATGAATGACCATGAAAGAACCAAAACGACCGTGGTACGGTCAACATGGTGTCAACGGCCTTTTGGAGAACTACGGCACAATGCACATCACTCACGTGAGCGGGCCGCTCAGTCTGGATAAGGCTGGCCACCGCACACTCACTCTGATATGAGTCGCCGGCATGAACAGAAACATCTTTTACATAATCGGAGTTATTGTCGTTATTGTGATTGTCCTCAAAGTCCTAGGGTTGTTCTAGGAATCACATTTGCTCGTGAATTGTGCCGGGCGAACTTGTCTGCGATCGCGTCCGAGTGGAACCTCCACTCTTTCGGAAGCCAGCCGGAACTGTCTCGCCCCGTAGGAATCGCTGCAGAAGTTGTCGAGCGCGTCGTTCGTTTGCTCGCCCGTTCCACCACCGATTGACGCCAGACGGATGCGGAAAGATCAAGAACCGGCGTCCATAAATGCGTATCTCAGCCAGAAAAGGCAAATCGCGGAAGCCGAAGCAGCGCGCGACGTTCTTACCGAGCAGGACGATGCGCTCGACGCGCCAATCCAAGAGGACGTCGGCAGCGTTGACATTGCCTTTCGCGTGGTTGAACGCGTCGTTTTTGTCGCGCTTCCCGCTGTAGTGCGTGTTCAGGTGCTTCTAAAAAACAAGTTAAATTGCGTTGACAGTTCGGTGCCAGTTGTGGCACAAAACGGGCCCCAAGCGTACCCCCCAGGCGTAGATCTGGAGAGTGCCGGTTTTACACCGGCAGCGCGCTCGAAATCGAATCAGGAGCCATCAACAATGAATGCGATTAACACGAAAAAACACCGACAATCCCGACTATTGAGAATATCGTTTCTACTCGGCGCGCTCTTCTGCGCGCTTCCTATGATAACGCAGAAAGCATTCTCGGAAGTTCCTCGGGGAGTTTTTTGCTTGCTAGGAGTGGAGGAGGGAATTGGCAACCACTCTCCCGTATATTCTGATCCCGATGTAGACGGTATCGGCATCCGACAGAGCTGGGGTCATCTGGAGCCGGTCGAAGGCGTTTACGATTGGACGTATCTGGATAACGTGATTGCAAGGGCAGGAGCAGCAGGTAAGGCAGTCTTGCTGCGGATTGGCACTGGCGGTGGAGATATTGCTCTAGGCGGAAGTTGTCCGACCTGGGTAATGCAGGCAGTAGCTGCTGAACCTCTTCCCGATTCACAAAAGTTTTACACCTTCACTCACAACGGAAGGTCTGTGACAATTGCAGTATTTTGGGACCCGGTCTGGCTTGCCAAAAAGACGGCCATGATCACAGCGCTGGGGGCACGTTATTCAAGTAACCCCGCGGTCAAAATCGTCGGAGCAAGCTTCGCTAATGCTATCACTGACGACTGGAACGTTCCCCACGC
>JBKPOB010000022.1:0-67083 GCA_046732875.1 Verrucomicrobiota bacterium
GGATGCTCAAAAGATTCGTCCCGCAAAAGCCGATGCCGCCGGTCAGAGAAGAACCGCGGTTTTCGGGTATAGATGAAGTCAATCATCCTGCGAATGGCGAAGAACCAATAACAACAACAATCATCGATAAACCAAAACCTATGGCAGATCACGGTGGCAAAGACATTCTTTCGAGCGATGTCGAAATCAAAGGCTCGATCAAGTTCCAAAAGGAACTTCTCATCGACGGGAAGGTCGAAGGAGAAATCAATTCCGATGGCGTTTTGACGATTGGTGAAAACGCGGACATCCGCGGCGAGATAAAAACCAAGTCGATCACCGTCTATGGCAAAGTGCAAGGCAACATTACGGTCGCCGAGCGTTGCGAGCTAAAATCAAAATGCACATTGCAGGGAGATTTGAAAGCAGCGCGTCTTGTCATTGAAGAGGGCGCAACTTTTATCGGCAAATCCGAAGTTACCAGCGGCCAGGTTTCCGCGAAGGCGCCCCCGGCTCGCCCAGAAGTTGTGCGATCCAGCGAGCCAATTAAGGCAGCGTTTGGAGGGCGCTAATAAAGGGGAATCCAGGGGTTAGCGTCCGGTGGCCAGTCCGTCGCCTGCAAAAGTCAGTCTTGAATGTCCACACTGTGGCTTCAAGCAGATGGAGTATGCGGCGGCGAAAAGCTCTATTTGTCGCCAGTGCGGCCGCTATTTTTCTCCGTTTGCGCCGAAACCTGGCCTGAAGCTGCGCGTCCGCGAGGAAGCGCCTACTGCCGCCCCAGCCAACTTCTCCCTCCTCGGCAGATTTGAGGAGTTTTGGAAAAAACAGCGCAGCTCTGTCATCGAGTGTTTTGACTGTAAACGGAAACAGCAGGTCTGTGGCACGGCTACCTCGACGATCTGCCCGTCATGTAGCGCACACATTGATCTGCGCGACTACAAGATCACGAGCGGTTTCAGCCGAACGATTCGAACCCGCGGAGACGTCCATCTGACCGGCAAAGGAGATCTGGGCAGCAGCAGCGTGGTCTGCCGCTCCGCCTTAATTGAGGGCAGACTCCGCGGCAATCTGCATTGCGACGACACCGCGACGATTAACTTTGCAGGCAAAATTCCGGGACGAATCAGCGCGCGGCGTGTCATCGTAGAGCGCAAAGCTGACATTCATTGCTTTCGCAGGCTGAACGCGGAAAACATCGAAATCAAAGGAAGAATGTCGGGAGAGATCGTTGCCCAAACCGTAACGATTCAAAAAAAAGGGGCGCTCGAAGGCGATGTTACCGCGAGGGCTATCACTGTTGAAAAAGGTGGCATGTTCTCGGGTCAACTCGTCATCGGCCGCGCGGATCTAATGCAGGGAGAATTGTTACAGGAACAGAAGCCGGACGTCGCACCCGTCCCGGAGAGCGATTTTTCGAGGGTCTCCCCGCGGCCTTTGCCCGCGACTTAACAGCAATCTTCTCCATGCAAAGACTGCATCCGCGCAGTCCGTACGAGAAACTTGGCGGTTACGTGCATCTGCCGCGTTTGATCGACAAAGCCAGGCTTCATCGCAAAGGGCTGCTGAACGGCTATAACTACAAGACTGTTGGGTTCGACAAACATCTGCTGGCTTTTCTAAAGATTGACGGCGATGCGTTTGAAGAAGTCGTCAACAGGCTGGACGAGGACGAAGAGATTCTAAAGTGGGTGCAGACAAACGGTGTGCGGCATTCTACCGAAGCAATTGAACAGTGGAACCAGGCGATGATTTCACGGCATCCAGATACCGCCGCAAAAAAGGCGCGCTTTCTTCACTTTCTGAGGGAGGCCGGTGGCGAAGGGCGCAAGGATATTCGAACTTATTTCGATCTGATCGAGTTTGACGAAGGCAGGCTGAAATGACGGTTCACGCTTTGACTCTTCCAAGAATCTGATCTGCGTTTTCCAGCGTTTCTTTGCTTCCGATATCGAGCCATTGCCCCTTGATCTGGTACGTCTTCACCGGTTTGCGTGTGTAGAGCCATTGCACAAACCGGCCCGGCTGATCTGGATTATTGCCAGCGGCAAGATACGTGGTCAAAAGAGCGAGGACCGCGGGCGAGTAATAGTAAAGCGCGATCGCGGCCAGAGTCCCTCGCGGCTTCTGTGGTTTTTCTTCCAGATGAGTGATGACTCCATCTTCGTTGATTAGGACGTTGCCGTACTTCTTGATCGCTTCCCGGTCGCCAACGTCATAGACCCCGACCGTTGCTTCACTTCCTTTGGCGCAAGCCACAAATCCCTTAAGCGATTCAGTGAATAGGTTGTCGCCGGCTACAATGAGCAGGCTGCTTTCGGTGAGGTTCTCGCGGGTAGCAACAAAATTGATATCTCCAATCGCGCCCAGCTTATCGTCGTCGCTCTTAGAGCCATCATTGACAATTTTGAATCTGAATTGCGGATGTCGATTTTGATAGCGCTCGCTCCAAGCCTGAAAGTCCGCCGCGAACTTGTCATTCGTTACTACATAAATCGTTTCCAGGTCGGGAACCTCCTCGAGGTTATCCACCACCCATTCGGCGATCGGCTTACCACCGACGACGAGCAACGGTTTCGCTTTGTTGAGTGTTAGTGGATAAAGGCGGGTTGCATATCCGGCCGCTAGAATTAGAGCGTTCATAAGATCAAGAAAGCAGAGCTGTGCGGCCCTTTTATTACTTCGATTTCGCAGTGCCTCCACTCAGAATTGCATTTTGAAGACGCTCCTGGATCGCCCTGATGCGATGCGAATCGGTGATCTTGATACGTGTGGAACGATCCACGACATACAAAGTATCAATGGCTGCGCCGGCCTGCGTGTTGATGCGAGAGAGCGGGACTAAAAGATTTTCGCGGTCAAGGCAGGTTAAGACATCGTAAAGCAAGCCGATTCGGTCCGGCGCTTGAATCTCAATGAGCGCATAAACAGGATGCGTTTTGTTATCGATTACAATTCGCGTTGGAAATTCAATCCCTGTCGCAAGACGATGGCTTTGGCGCTTGGCTCTTTCGATTAAGGGAACGAAATCAAAGCTTTCATCTTCAAGCGCTCGGCGCAAAGTTTGATCTACCAAAGCAATGTCGTGCTGGTGTGTGACAGGCCGTGCCCTCGTGTCGCACACACGAAAAACACCCAGCATGACGTTGTCTCCCCGAGGAAAAATATCAGCGCTCAAAATATTCAAAGGCACAACCGAAAATGAGCCGGCCACTTTTGCCAATAATCGTTCACGCTCCCAGGTACAGAAGATGACAACGCTGTGTCCCTGCTCCGGAACGGCCTTCCATTGGATCGCCGGGGCCAACGGGAAATCTCCTTCTCTGGAAACATTCTCCAGAAACCACCGGAACAGTTTCAGGTGCTCGATAATCTCGGGGAGGTCATTGGCGCGAAAATAATTGTCAGGCATGAACTCGAAATGAGCTTCAATCTCTCCTGCAAAATCAGTCGGAAGCTTCGCGGTTACCGAGACCTGCAAGCTCTCGCGCTCGACCTTTGTTTGTTCGTAGTAAGACTTTTGGTCCGCCAGGCACCGAGAGGTCTCGTGAAACAACTCCCAAACCAGAGATTCTTTCCAATCCGACCATCCTTCCGCACTCGTACCCTGGCCATCCGCCAGGGTGAGCAGCATCAGCGCATTTAAATTTTTCTGATGCTTCACAATGTGGGCGAAGTCTGTCACTGTGGCTGGATCGTCAAGGTTTCTTTGCTGCGCGATCTTGGAAAGAGTGAGGTGGTGGTCGACCAGCAGGATGAGCGACTTCCGTTGCTCAGATGCCAGTTGCAGACGCGCAGCGACGCGCTGGGCGAAGAGTGCGCTCGCTTCAGAGTGTGGCCGCGCGCCAACCGCTTTGCCGCTATCATGCAAAAGAAGCGCCAGATACAGAACGAATGGGTCCTCCAGTTCCTCAAAAATCTTGCGATAAGGGATCAGTTTCGGATCATTCGTCTGCACGAGGGCATCAAGTTTATCGATGCACACCAACGTGTGTTCGTCGGCTGTGTAACGATGCAGAAACTCATGTTGCACCAGGCAGGTAAGCTGTCCGAATTCGGGAATGTAGCGCCCGAGAAAATCGACTCGATGCATCAGTCGCAAGATGCGACCTACTCTCCCTTTTTGTGATAGAATCTCCTTAAAGATGGCGCGCGGTCCGCGTGCATACTGATACGTGCGGGTAATTTCGCCGAGATTTCTGCTCAAAAGGTCCTCTAATTCCGGACTCAGATCCAGGGCGCGTTCCTGGGCAGTCTGAAATGCTCGCATCATCTGCTCGGGGTCTTTGCGGAAAAGATCGCGCTGGGCGGGGTGCAACTGCTTGTTGCGAACAAAGAAGAAGTCCCCCACTGGAGTTTTATCAGCTCGCATCAGCGGAAGAAAACTGAACAAAGAACGGGTCTTGCTTGTAACATATCCGCTTACAAACTGTTCTGTAATGCGTTCCGTGACCCGGAAGATGTTTCGCGTATGCTCGTAATAGTCCCGCATGAGCGCCTCACTGTCCCGAAAGATTTCGGGATTCGCAGAAGAATAATCGAGCCGTTTCGCGATTTGTTCCTGCAAATTAAGGTGAAGGATGTCGGTCGCGCGTCCCGTCGCGTAATGCAAAGCGGTGCGCAAACGGAGGAGAAAATCGTAGGCCTTTTCTATCCGGCGCTGGTCGCTTTCGCTCAGCCAGTCTTTCCCCACAAGCTGGTTCGTGCTCAGTGAACCCTCTTTGAAATAGGTCATCCAAAGAAGATTTTGGTAATCGCGCAGCCCGCCGCATCCGCTCTTCAGGTTCGGCTCCTGCAGATAGACGCTATCGCCGAACTTCTTGTGCCGGGCGACCTGGTCCTGCATCCGCAGTTCCACGTATTCGCGTTCATATCCGTTGACGCATTTCGAACGGAATTGCCGTCGAAATTCGTGCACCAGCTCCGCATCGCCTGCAAGAAATCGCGATTCGAGCATGGATGTCTTTGTACGCATGTCCTGATTGGCTTGAACAACCGCTTCTTTGATCGAGCGGGTGGAGTGTCCCACCTTGAAGCCGCTGTCCCATAGAAGATAAAGAACTTGCTGCACCATCTCCTCTAGGTGTGGCGAAATCCCCTTGTTTCCCTGGCGATGCAAGAGCATCACGTCAACGTCACTAAACGGGTTGAGCTCGCCCCGGCCGTACCCGCCAAGAGCGACCAGGGCAAGTGGGACTTTGGCGGCCCCGTTTCCGCGAGCAGAGGTTGCCGCAGCACCGAAAACGTATTGCAACAAAACGTCAACCAGCTCAGCGCGCCGGGCACAAATTTCGCGGCCGCCCCCGCCCGCCTGGTGCTTCAGGCGCAACCGATGTTCTTCGACCTTGAGAAATTTTTTGTAAAGCGGGAGGACTTCGGTTGGACGTCTGGTACCCGTCGCCGCAAGGCTGCTTGCGGCGTGCGCCAAAACTTGCTCCAGATGACGGGATGTTCTCATCGCCAATTCGAATTGTTGTTCAATCTAAAATCGGAAACTCAAAATCCAAAATTCCATCTCCGCTGGAGAAGGGAGCCATCGGCTAATGGTGCTTCCTCCTCACGATTGAAACATGAGCGTGTCCTGTGGAGGGATCAGTATTTCAGAAACGAGGTGACTGGTGTCGGTTCAAGTTTTTTACGGCCTTGAAGGAATTCCAACTCAATTAGAAATTGTGCTTCGAGAAGATGTCCCCCCGCCCTGCGGATGAGGACCGCGGCGGCCGCAGAAGTCCCGCCGGTTGCCAGCAAATCATCTACCAGCACAATTTGTTCGCCCGCATCAATGGCATCAATGTGGATCTCCATCTCCGCCTCACCATATTCGAGCGAGTAACTCGCGATCTCAGTCTGAAAAGGGAGCTTGCCACGCTTTCGGATTGGAACGAAACCGACACCGAGTTCATAGGCGACGGCCGATCCGAAAAGGAACCCGCGCGCATCAATCCCAACAATTTTATCAATCTTTCTCCCGCGGCAATGGTCCAAAAATAAATCAATCGATGCGCGGAACAAGGCGGGATCGCTCAAGATCGGTGTAATATCTTTGAAGACGATTCCCTTTTTCGGAAAATCGTTAACGTCGCGCACGCCGGCACGCAATTTTTCGACTACGTCGGAGGCCATCGGTGCGACGCTAGCGGTCTACGGACAAACGTCAATGGCGACAAACTAATGGTTATTGTTCGCGCAGATGCAATTCTTCGGTCTTTCCGTTTGCGACTAACCAATGTTTGTCGTGTAAAACATAGTGAACTCGCCTTCCATCCAGCGAGACGCAAATGGAACCCGCGCGAGAATCTTCCCCGAGAATTTCCAACGAGTGCAACGCCTTCAGATAAATCGGAAGGCGCTCTTTTGGTTGGTAAAACATCTCCATCCCACCCTCTGTATCGCGCTTAATACTGGGTCTCAGGAGTCGAGCAAACCATCCATCGCCGGAGCCGCCCATTCGTGACAGTTGCAAGTACACAGTGTCCCGATTGACGCCAATGTCAGCCACCCCGATTTCAGCGGGCGTCGTGTCCTGCGTCTCAAGCGTCGCAAGCGGAGCGTACCGGTAAGCCGCTATCGAAAAGTAATCATGTTCGTCAACCTTCTCGGTTTGGATTTCGCCGCACCACAAATCACCGTATGCCGCGAAGAATAATTCACCATTGGCAGAAAAAGCTAAGCATGAAGGATAAGGATGCCGTCGCATGCGTACTGGAATCCACTCCCCGGGATCCCTGAATGTGAAGACTGGCTGTTCCCGGTCATCCGTTGTCACAAAAATACGCTGTATTTTGGGATCGTACGCGATTCGCCAAAAGCCGACTTCATTTGGAGCATCGCGTATTTTGGTCAACCGCCCGGATTGTGGTTCAAGAGACCAGACGGCTTTGGCTGTTGTGCAGAAGAAGCGGTTTTTGTCCGTACAGGTGATTGCGCGAAGCGAGTCGGAACTCTCAAGTTGCGTCAGCAGAATCTTCCGAGTCGCCTTCTTATTCAGATCGATCTCCTCCACAGCTGGTTTAGAATCGATATTACTGATTAGGTAAACTCGTTGACCGTCGCTTGAAAAGGCAGCATCGCCGGCGCGGCAGTACAATGCGCTCAATAAGAAAGCCAGGAAGGCGGCTACTAAGGCAATTGGCATGTTGCATGCCATGAACATAGAATTGACCGCCACGGTGACGGAATACAAGCTGCTTTGCCATGAGCGCAAGCGACTCTAAAATAGGCTTTGATGGATCGATATCTTCTAATCATATCGACAATCTGCTTTCTGGCGGCAGTCGTGCGTACGGGGATCGCTTTGCGTGCTGGTGTTTTTCGACCAGGAAGATTCAATTTTCTTGCGATTGGGCTGGGCTTTGTTTTTCAAACGGCGTTTTTGTCGATCCGCGGTCAGGCGCTGGGACGTTGTCCTCTGACCAACCTGTTTGAGGTGTTTATCTTTCTCGCCTGGTCGGTAGCGCTAATCTACATGGTGGTCGGGCCAGCCTACCGTCTCTCACTCATGGGCGCGTTCACAGCGCCGCTGGTCGTTTTGCTGCAAGGCTTCGCGCTGATTGCGCCAATCGATGTCCGGCATCCAATCAAAGTGCCCGCCAATTCTTCGCTGGAATTTCATGCATCGGTTTCGCTGGTGGCCTATGGGGCGTTCGCACTCGCCTGCATCGCCGGGGTGATGTACCTTGTGCAGGAGCGCCAGCTCAAGACACATCAATTGCGTTCGATTTTTTATCATCTGCCGCCACTCACTGATCTCTTTGCGGCAATCACGCGCCTGCTTTGGTTGGGTTTCATTCTATACACCGTGGGAATTGCCAGCGGCTTTTTTACGGGGCGGCCCCTGCCACGCGTACAAGTAGTGGCTGCGATTGCCGTCTGGTTGCTTTATGCCGCGATCCTCCAAGGCCGGTATTTTCGACGAATCGCGCCAAAGCGGGTTGCGGCGCTTTGCATTATCGGATTTAGCGCGGCTCTGACTCTACTCTGGGGAATCACGTTCTCGGCGCAAACGCACTCTGTCCCATGAACCTTTTCTGCGTCGGCCTGAGTCATCGCACTGCCAATGTCGAAACGAGGGAACGTTTCGCCGGTGGCGCTGGCGCTGAATGTACCCTTCGTGAGGTGGGTTGCGCGGAAGCATTGGTGCTCGCTACGTGTAACCGCGTGGAAGTGTATGGCGCGTCAGAGAAACGTGTATCGACGGATGAAATTGCTCACTGCTTGTTGCAAAACAGTGAGGTTAGTGACCGCGGCCACAGCGACGCGTTACCGTTTTACCGTTACGAAGCTGAAAAGTGCGTACAACATCTGTTCCGGGTCGCTTCCGGACTCGATTCGATGGTCGTAGGCGAGACGGAAATTCTTGGCCAGACAAAGAGAGCCTACCAATCTGCGCGCGCATCTGGGGGGGTTGGGCCTTGCCTGCATCGCTTGTTTCAACGCGCCTTTCGTGTGGCAAAGCAGGTCCGTACCCGCACTGAAATTACGCGAGGGTCGGTGTCAGTTGGCTCCGTCGCGGTTGATTTGGCTCAGAAAATTTTCGGTGACCTTGGCAATTGCAGTGTTCTGGTTTTGGGAGCTGGTGAAACGAGCGAACGCACGGCGCGCGCGCTGGTTTCCAGAGGTGTGACCGATCTAGGTGTGAGCAATCGCTCAGATGAGCGCGCCCAGGAGTTGGCACAAAGGGTGGGCGGTCAGGCCGTCCGGTTCGATCAGTGGCCACAGAAATGCTGCGAGATCGATATCCTGATTACGTCCACTTCTTCGGAAACCCCCCTACTGACTCCGACAAATCTGGGACCCATGTTGGCCAATCGCGTCGATCGTCCGCTTTTCATCATTGATATCGCTGTTCCACGCGATGTCCACCCTGCCGTGAATGAAATGGAAGGCGTCTACCTTTACGACATCGATGCACTGCGCTCTGTCGCGGAACAGTCGCTCGCAGTACGCCGACAGCAAATAGCTTCCGCCGAAGCGATCATTGCCGAACATGTCGCAGATTTTCTCGAGAAAGCTTCCAATGAATTGAGGCGCGCTTCGAGAATCGCCGGGCATCCACCGGTCGCTGACAGTTCGCTGCGCGCATCGCAGCTGTAGGGAGCTGTCAGCTTTCCTACAGGGGTTGTATATTTCCCTGATGACAAGAACGATTGTCCTAGGCACGCGCGGCAGTGAACTGGCGCGTGCGCAAGCCCGGCTGGTTGAAAAAGCAATCCAAGCAGCGCGACCGGACGCGAAAATCGAGACGAGAATCATCGCGACACGAGGCGACAAAGCCGGGCTTCTCGAGCGTCAGGCGGGTCGCAAAGGATTGTTCACTGCAGAAATTGAGCGGGCACTTCTCACCAGCGACGTCGATATTGCAGTCCATAGCGCGAAAGATCTTCCGAGTGAAACAAATTCAGACGCAGAAATTGCTGCAGTTCTTCCCCGTGCACCGTTGGATGACGTCCTGGTTTCGAAACACCCTGGCGGTTTCGCTTCATTGCCGCAGGACGCCACCGTCGCCACAGGCAGTGTGAGAAGAAAACGCCAACTGCTGTGGAAACGCGCAGATCTCAAACTGGTCGACCTTCGCGGGAACGTTCCGACACGCCTGCGCAAATTGGCCAACAACAATTGGGGCGCCGTCGTGCTAGCTCGCGCGGGACTCGTGCGCCTCGGCCTGTCGCCAGTTCATCACGGGATCAGCTTCGAGGGCAGACAATTCTTTATTGAAATCCTTCCACACGAAATTTTTTTGCCCGCAGGTGGCCAGGGAATCATTGCACTTCAAGTTCGTGCTAATGATGAAAACACGAAGGCGATGCTCAAGCTCGTAAACGATCACCAGACATTGCTTTGTTTGCGAGCGGAGCGAGAGTTTCTGCGCTTGTTGCATGGCGACTGCAATTGTCCGGTGGGCGTGCTAGGGACAATTGAGGGCGACAGGATGAAACTGAGGGCTCAATTGTTTACTGATCAATCGGCGGCACCACGAGAAGGCAAAGTGGAAGGCACTCATCATGAAGGTGAACGTCTGGCGGCGCAATTACTCGATCTGTTGGGAGCATGAATATGAGTAAGAGCAAGAGTAACAATGGCAAAGTTTATCTCGTCGGTGCCGGGCCGGGCGACCTCGGCTTGGTAACGTTGCGCGCTAAGGAGTGCATCGAGAATGCGGACGTGATCGTTTACGATCACCTCGCAAACCCCGAGACACTAGGCTGGGCGCGGGACGACGCTGAAATTGTCTATGTCGGCAAAACGCCTGGCGACTCGCAGATCAACCAGCAGGACATTAATGCGTTGTTGATCGAGAAAGCGCGCGAAGGAAAGCAGGTTATTCGGTTGAAGGGCGGAGATCCCTTCGTGTTTGGTCGAGGCGCTGAGGAAGCACAGATCATCGCCGAAGCGGGTATTCCATTCGAGGTTGTGCCTGGAATCACGTCGTCCATCGCGGGGCCGGCTTACGCAGGAATTCCCATTACGCACCGGGCGCACAATTCACACGTGACGTTCTTTACGGGACACGAAGATCCGGCGAAGACAGAGACTGCAATCGATTACGCCGCGCTGGCGAAACTTGGTGGAACGCAGGTGATGTTAATGGGCGTGGAACGTCTCGGATCAATCACGAGCGAAATGATGAAGCACGGTGTGCGCGCCGATTTGCCAGTGGCATTGGTCCGCTGGGCCACTACCGGCCAGCAGGAAACGCTCACCGGCACACTGCAAGATATCGCTCAAAAGGCCGCGGCCAGCGGATTTGAGGCGCCTGCCGTCGCCATATTTGGCGAAGTTGTTGCGTTGCGCGACAAACTCAATTGGTACGAAAAACGGCCGCTCCTCAGCAAAAGGATTGTGGTTACGCGAACCAGAAAACAAGCCAGCGCGTTAAGCAGCAAGCTGCGTGCCTTGGGTGCGCACGTAATCGAACTGCCCACGATTCGAATCGAACCGCCGAGCGATTTGCGCGAATTCGCAGAACTTGTGCAGGACGCGCACATTTATGACTGGATCGTTTTTACCAGTGCAAACGGTGTCGAAGCGTTTTTCGATATTTTTTTTAAACTATACGATGATGCGCGCGAGATCGGCGGCGCACGCATTGCCGCCATCGGCCCGGCTACGGCACAACGGGTGAAAGACTTTCATCTGCACGTCGATTTGCAGCCCAAAGAATTCGTGGCTGAGGACGTGGTGCAGGAATTCAAAAAGCAGGGAAGCATCGAAAATTTGAAGATCCTTTTAGTGCACGCAGAAAAAGCGCGGGATGTGCTTCCGAAGGATCTCTCGGCTTTGGGAGCGATCGTCGACGAAGCATTCGCATATCGGACGGTACCGGAAACGCGTGACACTAGCGGTGCGCGCCGGCAACTGGCGAAGGACGGTGCCGATTTGATCACGTTCACCAGTTCGTCAACAGTGGAAAATTTTCTCGCACTAGGGCTACCCTGGCCGAAAGGAATGCGAGTGGCCAGCATCGGCCCAATCACATCGCAGACTGCGCGCGACAACGGTTTGAAGATCGATGTCGAAGCAAAGCGCCACGACATTGATGGCCTCGTCCAGGCGATCAGCGAGTTTTTTGAGAAGATTAAGCGTTAAAGGTTTGAATGGTTAAAGAGTTAAGCCGATATCGGAGCGGCTTTACCGGGCCTAACCCTTAACTTTCTAACATTTTAACTTTTTACTCTGTTTAGCTTGGATTGAAGCGAAACTTAGTTCGGCCGCGCTTGGCGTTGGCTTTCGCTTTGCGGCGGTGCTTTTGCGAAGGCGTCTCGAAGGCGCGCAGCCGGCGGACCTCCTCGAGAATGCCCTCAGCATCCAGCTTGTTTTTCAGCCGCTTCAACGCGCGATCGACGGGTTCACCTTTGCGAACGATCACTTCTGGCATCAATAATCACTCCTGACTTTAGCGATAGACTCCTAATCGGCGACCGGGAGCCTACTCGGGCCGGGCGGCGCCGTCAAATCTGCTCGGAAAAGGGCCCAAGAGACCTCCTGAAACCCTACAATCGCAACAGTCGCGACGGCCGGCTCCCCAAAGCACTCAGCGCTGGGCAAGAGGATTGGCTGCAGTTGTTTTTTCAGTGATCTCACGCCGCAGGGCGGTAGCACCCCCGCCGCGGGCACGCGTCCACCACAGCACAATAGGCGAGGCAATAAAGATGGAGGAGTAAGTACCGACAATTACGCCAACAATGATTGCCAGCGAGAAATCCCGCAGCACCGCGCCACCAAAGAAAAATAAGCAAAGAATCGGGATAAGCGTCACCGTACTTGTAAGAATGGTTCGACTCAGCGTCTGGTTGATGCTCGAGTTCATGATTTCCTCGATGGTCCCACGCCTACCGCTCGCCAGGCCTTCCCGGATTCGATCATAAACGACAATCGTATCATTAATAGAATAGCCAGCGATGGTCAGCACAGCGCCAATCATTGTGAGAGTAAGTTCGCGCCCGAGAAGCGAGAACACGCCAACGGTCATGAGCACATCGTGCAACAAGGCGACAATCGCCCCCACGGCAAACGCGAGCTCGAAGCGAAACGTCACAAAAATCAAGATGCCCAGGATGCCCAGACCGAGAGCGATTAACGAATTTTTTGCCAGCTCACCGCCTACCAGCGCACCGACGCGTTCCGAGCCTTCCACCCTGAAGCTAGCGCTTGGCAGTGTCTGCATAACCTGCTTTTCCACCTTGTCGCTGGTGTTCAACGGCGTGCGGATGGTAATGTAACTCCGGCCGACTTGCGCCGATTCCTGAATGGAAGCGTCAGCAAGCCCGATTGGCTTCAGCGCACCGCGCACCTGCCCGATATCGATCTTGCCGGACGCGCTCAGAGTGATCAGGTCGCCGCCGCGAAAATCGACACCGAAGTTACGTTCGCCGCGTTGGTAAAACGCGAATGCGCCAGCGAGCAGCAGCGCGAGCGAGCACATGCATGCGATAAAGCCTTTGCCGAGGAAATTGATGTTCTGCGCTGAAATCAGGTGCAACATCGAGATGCGTTTCAGCCGTCCCGTATCCACAAGCCAGCCGAGGCAATTCCGCCCCACAATCAGCGCCGTGAACAACGACGCCAAAATTCCGAGAGTAAGTGAGATGGCAAAGCCTTTCACCGGGCCGGTCGCTTTCCAGAAAAGAATCGCTGCAGTGATGAGCGTCGTAACGTTGGCGTCGAAAATAGAGCTAAAAGCTTTCTCGTACGCCGTGTTCAGCGCGACCTTAAGCGATTTCCCAAGTGCCATCTCTTCGCGCAACCGCTCGTAAATGAGCACGTTTGCATCGACCGAAAGGCCAATGGTCAGGATAATACCCGCGATACCGGGCAGCGTAAGGACGAAGTGAAACATCGTCAGCGCGCCGACGAGCAAAATGAGATTGATGATCAGGGCGAGATTTGCGATGAGACCGGGAATTTTGTAGTAGACCGCTACGCAGACGAGCGTGATAGCCAGACCAACCAGGCCGGCGAGAATGCTCGCACGAATCGAGTCTAGTCCGAGAGTGGGCGAAACGCTGCGCTCTTCTTCGATGCTCACCGGCGTTTGCAACGGGTTCTGAAGCACGCTCGCCAAACCGCGCGCTTCTTCCTCGGTGAATCGGCCGGTGATTTGTGCGTCGCCGCCGTAAATGGCGTCTTGAATTACCGGAGCAGATTGGATGACTCCGTCCAGCACGATCGCAAAGCGATGATGAACATGCGCGGCCGTTATGTCGCCGAATTTCTTTGCTCCCTCGCTGTCGAACCGCAAATGAACGACCCAACCGTCTCGTTCATAAGAAGCGCCTGCGTTCGAAACGCGATCGCCGGATAAATCGGCTTTCTTTTTGATCAGCAACCGTTCTTCCCTGGATTTTTCTTTGCCGCCCGCAACGGACTCACCGAACTCATTGGTCATCGGCGCCCCCTCCGGACTGAGTTTGTAAGTTTCGATCCGGTAATCCGGGGGAATTACGTCCTTGCCTTCGTCGATGGCTTTTAATTTTTGCCCGTTATCGGGATAAACCAGACGGAACTCCAGTTTCGCCACACGCGAGAGTTGATCGCGGGCTTCCTGGATCTTGGCGGTGTCGAGTCCCGGGATTTGCACCAGGATGCGGTCGTTTGCGACAGGACTGATGATCGGCTCGCTGACTCCAAACGTGTCAATACGTTTGCGAATCACTTCGACCGCCTGGTCGAGCATGCCCTTGGTGACCTCTTTATCGCCTCCTTTCAACCGAATCAGGAAGGACGTGCCGCCTTGAATGTCGAGGCCGAGCGCGATCTTTTTCTGCGGCGGCCAGATGGTGACAATGCTGGAGACAACCAGCAATAGCATGAGCGTCATGGCCAAGAGACGTTTCCGCAACCCTTGATCGGTGGCGAAATACCACCCGAACAGGACGAGCATGGCGAGTCCGGCAAGAAATGTAAGCGCAGGAGTCATTTGATTGCGGATTGCAAATTGCGGATTGCGGATCGGCCCATTGCTTTAAGCTTTAATGACTTAACTTTCATCGACTATCGACTATCGGCCATCAACTATCAGCTTTCTTTCAGCACGGTCGTGATGGCCGATTTCTCCATCTCGATCTTCACGTTGTCGGCTACTTTCACCAGCACGGTGTTTTCCTTCACATTCGAGATTAAGCCGTGGATACCGGCATTGGTCACGACCCGGTCCCCGGTTTTAAGACCTGCCATTAACTTCTGCTGTTGTTCCTGCCGCTTCTTCTGCGGTCGTATCATCACGAAGTACATGATGATGAAAATGAAAATCAGCGGCACGAAAAATGAACCAATGCCGCCACCCGGCATCTGTTGAGGAGCCGCGCTTTGCGCCTGAGCAAGAAACGTCTGGAACATGTTTAGAATTGGAGAGCGCACCTTAAACGCGAAAGCGTCCCCTGCAATCGTTCTTTCGCGTCGTTCGTATTATTAAACGGATCTGTCGTCACTCTCTTCTACGACGCGAGTGACGATTTGGAGGCAAGGGGATTCGAACCCCTGACCTTCTCATTGCGAACGAGACGCTCTACCAACTGAGCTATGCCCCCGTCTGACCGTTGTCGGAGCGTGCAAACTAGCACGGCTAAAGATTTCTTCCAGCCAAGCGAAGGGGACCATGCTGCACGTGATGCTTAATGCCGAAAGTGTCGTTTCTTTGTCTTGAAGAGCCTCTAAATAAGCTTGCGCAAAATTCGAAACGGAATCACGATCATAGCATGCGAATAGAAGACAGATTTAGTCGCCTGTGCGGTTCATCGGTTCGATGCACAAGTGTCGTGCTCATATTCGCATTTTGCGCATCGGCACTTGCTGCTGATCCGAACAAAAACCGAGTGCTCCCGGCACAGCCACAGCGGGTCATGAAAACCGCGAGGAAGATGTGCTACACGTTCACTACGGCATCCGGTATTCCTGTGCCATGCGACAGGCTGAGCCCACTTCCGACTACCGCCAGCCCCTTGACTATCTACAGGAACGCGACCAAATAAGATAAGTTCTGGCACGACCGACTCCGCCGAGAGAGCGCAGCGCGCTGCCAATCTCTCCATGAGCGTTATGAACCGGCTTGCGCAGACCGAGCAGTCTCACCGCAGTTCCAAGGCAGCCAATCTATGGCAAGCATTAATCGCTGTGATGCTGAAGAAATAACGTGAGACGTCCGATTCGATCCGCAGCAGAATCGAGCGCATGAAATAGACGGCGTCGAAGACCGCCAGGACAAACAGGCTGGTGAGAGCGATCGAGCTAACACCGAAAGATCTCCGTATCAGGCCGATCACCCGTAAACAACGGGGCCATGGGATGCGACCTTCACCGCTTTGGGGCTCGTCGTCGGAGAGATCACTGCGCTCGCGCGAATCAAGAGGTACATGACACCTAGACGCGGCACTTCCCGAGGTTCACTAAAGAATCTATTCAAATGGCGATTCCGGTGTCGGCGGCCAAATCGCATCTGATACGAGAAATTGGTTTGATTTCGGCAGGGTCCAAAAGCAAGCGACGATAATGCCGCAAGGTCCGCGCAAATGAGAGCGAGACGGTTTGAATGTCAAAGCGCGAGTTTTTGTACTTGACATTTGGAATTGAGTTCTGGCTTTCTAGCAAAAAACCCCAGTTTTACGTGGGGTGCGACCTGTACCTCTCGTAAGGCGCAACCTAACAAAAGGAGAAACCCATGAACAGAATCGGACTTTGCAAGTTCGGATTCCTGCGCATGACTCTCATAGCCTGCGTTGGAATCCCTCTCACTATCGCGTCGAACGCATTTGCGCAGAACGTCCAGCCGCTGCCGACGCTCATTGGTGCTGCCCCGACGCCGCCCGCTGCGGAAGCCGAGCGCGTCATCGTAACGGGTTCGAACATTCCGACGGCAGAAGCAGTCGGACCGAACCCGGTTGATATCTACAACCGCGAGAACATGAACGAATCAGGTAGGATCACCACCGAGCAATTTCTCCTCAGCCTGCCGGTCGTGAACGCTAACGTCGTTCCGATTTCGAATAACGAAAACGGTTCCAACACGGCTGTGGGTGCGGCGACAGTTGCGCTCCACGGTTTCGATGCCAGGGCCACTCTCATCCTTCTCGACGGACGCCGGGTCGCTCCCTATCCGGTGGGCAACAACCCCGGTCTGGTCAATGTGATGTTTGTCGATTTGAATTCGATTCCTGAAGCCGCTATTGAGAGCATCGAAATTCTAAAAGACGGCGCATCCACCACGTATGGCGCGGATGCGGTAGCGGGTGTCGTGAACCTCAAGATGCGTCACAATTACGATGGCGCGGAAGCGAGAGTGGAATACGGCAACACGCTCGATAAAGACTCGGGTCTATTCGACTCATACGGCATCTTCGGTGTTGGCAAGGGAGACACCAACATTACTGGCGTCTTGAATTACTATCATCGCAACTCCATCGCCAACCGCGACCGCGGTTTCTCGGCCGTTCCGCCGTTCCTGAGCTCGAATAACAGCCCGTATAATCTTCAGCTCAGCAGCGATGTGGCGGGAGCGGCTGGTGGCAAGAATTTAAATCCGGGCGGGACTGAATTTGCAAGTGCACCAGATTTTACGAACGGGTTGTCCCCGGCGAGCAGATATCTCTATTTGGCCGACAGGCGTGTCAGGGCAGCCGGCGGTCTGCGTCCTGGCTTCAACTTCAATCAGTTCTCGCTCTCCTTCCCGGAATCGGAGCGCTACGGAGTATGGTTGAGTGGTGATCACAGGATCTTCGGCGATCAGATGGTCATCTACGCGGATGGCCTTTATCAGAACGTGAAAACGCATAACGAACTGGCAGCTCCAGCCACCGGTTCATTCCAGACCTTAGGTCAGACCACATTGGCCATTCCGCCGCATTCGCCAATTGCGCCAGGCTCGGAGCCACCCAACACACCCACCCACGCGGAGACCGGTGTCCCAGCTGACGCATTCAATCCGCTTAATCCTTTCGAGCAAATTATCTCTGGCGGCACGCGCGCGCGTCTGGCTGAGTTTGGAAACCGTTTGTTCGACAACGAAACCGACGCGTGGCTAAGCACCATCGGCATCAAGGGGGACAAACTGTTTAACGGGACCTGGGGGTACGACGCCGGGTTTCGCTACAGTCAGCTTAAGAATGTCCAGACTGGACAGCAAGTGTCCGCCTCGCGATTCAACCGCATCTTGAACCAGGCCGATCCGATCTTTGATCCGACATCTCCGCAATTCATCGGCACGACCGTCGCGTTCAATCCGTTTGGTGATTATCGCGTTCCAATCCCGTCTAACGAGGCCACGATCGAGTTCGCCAGGGTGCATCCCAAGGACGAAGATATTTCAAAGCTGTGGACGTTGGATGCCACGATCTACACGACGGCGCTCTTCAACTTGCCGGCCGGCGGCGTTGGTTTGGCCTTCGGTGGTCAGTTCCGCCGCGAATCGCTTAAGGAGGAGCCGGATATGCTCAACGTCGAGGGTGACATCGTCGGTAATTCACCAGTTCCGACTGCTGAATGTGGAAGAAAGACCTATGCGTTTTACGCAGAGACCAGAATTCCTATCTTCAGCCCTGTGACGAGTACCTACTACAAAGGCGACGGCAAAAATCCGCAGGTCCAGAGCGAGACCAAGGCAATGATTCCGGGCTTTTATTCCCTGGAGTTTACGGCTGGGGCGCGATTTGAAGAGTTTCTGAACAACGATACCAATGTCTTGGTGCCGAAGGTTGGCATGCGGTGGCAACCGTTCGACGAGCAGCTGACTTTGCGTGCGACTTGGGGCGAGGGTTTTCGCGAGCCATCACTTGAGGAACTGTGTGGGTCTCCGTTATCAACCCTTGAACCTTCTCACGATCCGATGAACGGCGGCGTCTTCGAGCCTGAGACGAATACCCTGATAACCAGCAATCCAAATCTCCAACCTGAAGATTCCCGCTCGTTCAGCGGCGGCTTTGTTTACTCGCCGAAATATGTGCCTGGTTTGAACCTCTCGGTTGATTTTTGGGATATCGAGCGCACCGGCGTTGTCACTGCGCCCTTGGCCGACCAAGTACTGCAACGGGAACTAACAGGCACATTGTTGCCAGGCGAAAAGGTGGAGCGTGACATTGGTGGAAACATCACACGCATCTTGATTCGAAATCAGAACATCGGCAATCAAGAGGCTCGCGGGTTTGACTTCGGCCTTTACTACCAGAGGCCAACGCCCTGGGGAACCTTCACTTCGCAGACTCAAGTAACCTACTTGGATGAATTCATCTTCCAGGGGTTCATCTTCCGAGAGTTCGGGCCAGATAACGGCAATTTGGCCGGCAGAACTACCGATCCGGGTATGTCGAATGAAGGTTGGTATAAATGGAAAGGTACTTCCAGCCTCGAGTGGACATGGAAGGGCTTTGATCTCTATGGTATCGTGCGCTACACCGACGGATTCCACGAATTTACGCCAAATCTTCACCCGCACTGGGTTCACCAGACCTGGTTCATCGACGCCCAGGCTTCCTACGATTTCACCGCGCTTCTCCCGGTTGAAGAGCAGCCTGTGCCTGGTTATGCCAAAAGTCCAAAAGACATCACCCGCGGCAAGGACGGTGGGCCCCTAGAAACGGCCGCGGCTCAGACCAGCAACTACCGTCGGAGCATCCTGGATCATCTGCTGCGAGGCACGATCATTACTATTGGATGCAATAACGTTTTCGGTCAGGATCCACCGAAGGCATGGGGAGAAGGTGGAAACGCTGTTGGTTATCCCGGCTTCACTTACGATGCCACCGGCCGGTTTGTTTACGGCCGTCTGACGAAGAAATTCTAACACTGACGTTTTGGTTAGGTCTACGGAGAGGCAGTGGCAACAGCTATTGCCTCTCTTGCTTTGGTTGGAAGGACCATCGTCATCGCTTCAATAATTTGCACATCGTACCTTCCCGGGTGTAGTTTTGTTTGTGAAGGTCCTGATATCTTCAAGCGTTGCAATTCTCGTCGCGGCCAGCATACTTGGCGGAACAGCGCTCGCCAATCCCACGACTAACCAAACCTCCGAACGGAAGCAAAAAGTTGGAGAGCGAGCAATTTTCATCACCGGTTCGCTCATCCCGCAACGTATTAAACTGCAGCCGATCGGCACTACGACAGTCTCGCCGATTCGAATCATTGATCGCCACGAAATCGACCAGACAGGGCGCCGTACGACGCCGGGCGTTTTCGTCGTCGATCCTTCAGTTCACATAATCGGTCATTAATCTCCTGCCGCTAGGCAGGCGAGCGCCGGACGCACTTTCAGTTTGAGACTTTAGCCGCCAGGACCGGACGCCTTCTCAATGTCAGCGACCTTAGCCGGTGGTGCCTCGATTAGCTGTTGGCCTCTAGCTTTGAGAGACTCGTTCAAAACCGGAAGATCGTTGGCGAGCAATTGATCGAACTCTTTCGTCACGTCACTTAATTCCCGCTTGAGCGCATCGATATATGCAACCTGGTATCCGCCAGGCTTTCCTTCGTAACTGAGAATCGCTCCGTAAAGTTGGTCGGTGTGTTCTCGCAATCGTTCCTCACCAGTGATCGCTCCTCCTTCAGTTGTGGCGACAATCTTTTTGCGGACTCCATCAACTTTTGTATCGAAATCAGACAGGTTTTTGCGGATGGGATCGTCTTCTGGCAGGGCTGTGCCGCTCTCGATCAAAGCCTTCCGCAAGGCAACGATCCGGTCCATTAACGCACTTTCCTCATCGAAGAGCGTGTGGACCTTCATCGCAGCGTCGAACTGTGCCTTGCGTTCTGCAGCGCTAAATTTCGCCCGGCGATCGAGACCAACGGTCAACTTTGTTTCGGAAACTTTGCCGGCCTTTGTCAGGCGCACAGTGTATACGCCCGGCACAAGCCGTGGTCCTCGTATCCCTGCAGAGGCAATCTGCGCGGCCGGCGGCACACGCGGCGGCTTCACACGCATCGTCCAAGTCACGCGATTCAGGCCGGGTCGCTTGCTGGCTGGCAACTCATCGATAACGCGCCCCGAGGAATCTAAAACTTCGAGCTTCATTTTTCCAAACAGATGGCGCTCGCGCTGGTAGTAATTGATAACGGCGGCATCAGGGGGATTATCGCCAACAAAAGCCGCGTCGCCAGTAGACCAGCCGCCTGAGCCTTCGATCCGCTGTTGCACAGGACGCGCTGAGACGAACGCAACTTCCTGCTTCAACAGATCAGACGTTAACGCGCGCAACGGAGTGATATCGTCAATGATCCATATCCCGCGGCCGTGCGTTGCAAGCACCAGATCGTTATCGCGCGGTTGAATCGCCAGATCTCGAACGGCGACCGCGGGAAAATGGCTGCCTTTGAATTGCGCCCAGTTTTTTCCACCGTCGATCGAGACCCAAAGTCCAAACTCAGTCCCAAGAAAAAGCAGATCCGGTTTGACCAAATCCTCCTTGACTACATGAGCGTACCCACGAACGCCTTTCGCGTCCTGAGCGTTTACAAGCGGCGCCCACGTCTTACCGTAATCAGTTGTTTTGAAAACATACGCCGTCATGTCGCCAAAAGTATGTCGATCAAACGCTGCGTAAGCGGTGCCGACGTTGAAGTTGCTTGCCTGAACCCATGTTACCCATGAATTTTTTGGCAAACCGGGAACATTCCCGACGACATTGGTCCACGTCTTGCCGCCATCACGGGTAAGTTGAAGGTTGCCGTCATCCGTGCCGACCCAGATCAGAGATTTGTCCTTGGGCGATTCACTGATCGAGTAAATCGTGGTGTGCATTTCCGCGGAGGAATTGTCCACCGTAACCCCGCCCGATTGTTCCTGTTTCTGTTTTTCCGGATCGTTAGTTGTCAGATCGGGCGAAATACGTTCCCACGTTTGGCCGTGATCGCGCGAGCGAAATAGAAACTGCGCCCCGATATAAATCGTCCCTTTTTCGTTAGGCGAAAGTGCGATCGGTGTATTCCAATTGAACCTGAGCTTTTCCTTGTAATTCGGCCGTGGCTTGATGTTGCGAGCCTGGTGGGTGTTACGATTCACCCTAGCGATCTCGCCACCCTGATATTCTGCATAAATGTAATCGGGATCAGCGGGGTCCGGAAACATCCAGAAACCATCGCCGTTGTACATGTTTTCCCATTGTGCGTTGGTAATACCGCCGGGGTATTGCGACTCGCCCACGAAAGAGCTGTTGTCCTGTAAACCGCCGTAAACCCGGTATGGATCTTTGTCATCGACGCTGACGTGATAAAATTGGGAGACTGGCAGATTTTCAGCTTTCCACCATTTGGAGCCGCCGTTGTAGGAATACCACATCCCACCATCATCACCCGCGAACACGATCTGCGTGTTGGTTGGATCGATCCAAACATCGTGTACGTCGCCATGCATTCCTCCGAATCCTCCGACCACTGCGAAACTTTTGCCTCCGTCCTCGCTCACAATCAGCGAACCGTCAGTCTTAAATAATCGGTTGGGATTTTTGGGATCGACGATCAAGTTCGCGAAATAGAACGGTCGCCACACCATCCATTGGCTTTTGTCGCGCTTCTCCCAAGTCGCGCCGCCATCGTCTGAGACAAAGAGGGCGCTCTCGGGTGATTCGACAAACGCATAAACACGTTTGGGATCCGAAGGTGCGATTGCCACTGCAAGGCGCCCGTATGGTTTCTTAGGAAAACCTTTGTTGGCTTCCGGGGTAATCTCCGTCCAGGTGTTCCCGGCGTCCGTAGAGCGAAACAATCCGCTGGCCGAAGGCGCCGTGGGACTTGCCCCGCCTGAGCGATACTCCCAGCCTTTGCGCCGGAAATCCCACATCGCTGCGAACATAATATCTGGATTTGCGGGCTCGATCGCGACGTCAGTGCAACCAGTCGAAAGATTTGGACCTTTGAGAATTTGGTTCCACGTCTTGCCGCCGTCAGTCGTTTTATAGAGCCCGCGATCGGGCGAATCGCTCCAGAGCGCTCCTGGCACCGCGGCAAAGACCGTGTCGCCATTCGTTGGGCTCACGGCGATCTTTGCGATGCGCTCAGACTTTTCCAGCCCGGAATGCGCCCACGTTTGGCCGCCGTCGGTCGATTTGTAGACCCCGTCGCCAATCGAAACGCTGTTGCGCGTCCAGGACTCTCCGGTTCCTACCCAGACGTTTTTCGAATTTTTTGGATCGAGCGCAACCGCACCGATCGATTGCACTGGTTGCTCATCGAATACTGGTCGATATCGCGTCCCGCTATCGTCGGATTTCCATACGCCGCCGCTGGCTGAGCCGATAAGCAGCGTAATTTTGCCAGATGGTTCGCGCGCTCCCGCGATGGCTGAGACGCGTCCGCTCATCGTTGCCGAACCTATGTTGCGCGCACCGAGGCCGGAAATGGTTGCCGAGTTGAATGGTGCATCTTCGGCCCAAGACGAAATTATGCAGAGAAGCAGGAATGAAAGCGATGTGAGCACGCCCCCAAAAGCACTGCGTGCGAAGTTTAAGGAAACGTTCGTTTGTTTTCGCGAAACCTTTTGGAGGGCGCGCGCGTCCCCCCATTTGTTTTTGTAATTCAACATCCTCATCGATTTGATCAGCGCTTTGGTTGCGGAAGAGCTATTTGCCCGGGAAAGTGGAATATTGTGTCGTCGACCGGCACATTGGCTTCGACTTTATCGACAATGATCCGTTGCTTGTCGGGCGCACCCTTGCGCCCGAACTCAATTGAAGTCGGCACGAAAACGGTGCCAGCTTTTTCATAATCGCCCAGATCAGTCTCTATTTCTTCAAATGCGCCGTGTTTCGCCCGTTGCGTTAACACACGAATCTCCAGAAAATGGTCCGGGTCCAGATAGACTAAGCTCACGTCTCCGTTTTTCCGCGTCACTTTCAACTTGTGTGCTGGGGTGCCATCGACATCTTCGGTTCCGAGATATTCCACCGTATTTCCTTTCGCCTGCCAATCGATCAATGGCCCATCCATCTCCGCATCTTCCACGAGCGCTTTGACATCATCGGCCGACATTCGTTCGGGATCTTTGCGTCCAAAGAATGGTGAGACTTTCCATCCCTCCTTACCATCGTACGCCTCGATCTGTGTCATTCCCTGGAGGGACGCTTCAGTGCGCACTTCGTCAGGCCGCTTCTTGATTTGAGCGAAAGTTAATTGGATCTGCCCCTCCTGTACGAGCATCTTGCCGGTAAGCCGCAACGTTTGGAGGTTTTGCAGCGCAGCCGCCCCACCCTTGGCTTCGATATTTTTTGCAACCAACTGATCGACGGTTGGCGCACTTTTTTCCTGAGCGAATACTCCCGGCGCAATGAACGCCGCAACAACAAAGATTAGTAAACGTAAGTGCATAAATTTATGAGACAGATATCAGACACCGCATCGCCACGAATATTCAAAGCAAACGGACAGGCAAGTGTTGTCTGAAACATGTTTGGAAGAAAGATGGAGCTTGAGTTCAATTTGGATTCAAAAATCATTTCGCTAATCATTCGGCGCGCAATGCCTCGGTCGGATTAATTCGCGCGGCCTGCCGAGCCGGGAGCCAGCAAGCGAGAAAGGCAACGACAGCAATAAGCGTCGTAATTGAAACGAAAGTGGTCGGATCCCAGGCTGTGACGCCGAAAAGGAGACTGCTCATCAGTCGGGCGCAAGCCAGCGCACCCAACAAGCCAATCCCAATGCTGATTAGGACAAGCGTCATGCCCTGACCGACGACAAGGCGAAAAATCGAGGAGGGCAACGCGCCGAGTGCCATGCGGATGCCGATCTCACCCGTGCGTTGCGAAACGGAATACGCGATTACGCCATAGATTCCGACAGACGTGAGAATCAAAGCGACGGCGCCAAAGATTGATAACAACAGCGCGTTGAAACGCGCTCCAGCCAGCGAAGCGGCCCGATATTCGTCGAACACACGGACATCGGTAAATGGCAAGCTCGGATCAACGCGGTCCAATTCCGACCGAAGCGCCTTGGCCATAGCCGCCGGATTTGAACTTTCGGTGCGTAGTAAGATCGTCGCGACCGGCCAGGGCACTTGCGCTATGGGCAAATACACCTCCGGCTCAAACTCGTCGCGCAACGAGAGGTTCTTTGCGTTGCTGACTACGCCCACTATCTCGCGCATTTGCGGCGGTTGATCGGTGACAGACCAACCTGGTCTTATCTGTTTCCCAACAGGATCTTGTCCTCGCAAATATTTCTCTACGAAACGCTCGTTGACGATTGCTACGGGTTTCGAATCGAGCTGATCACTGTCGGCGAAGGACCGGCCGCGCAGGAGCGGCATGCCCACGGTTTTGAAATAATCGCAACCAATCAGGCGAGTAATCGAAAGCGGCTGCTCTCTTTGCGGCAGCGGATGTTCGGGAAGATCGAATTGTGTTGTGCTGATTGCGCCGCTCAACGGTAAGGGAAGCACCGCGCTGGCGGCTAGCACGCCAGGCAAAACGCGCGTGCGTGCGATAAGTTGTTCGTAGAATCTGGCAATCGCCCTTGCGTTTGAGTACGCGACCGGCGGCAGTGTTACACGCGCAGTCAACAGCTGTTCCGTTCGCAATCCGGACTGGACTTTGCCCAAACGGGCAAAACTTTCCAGAAGCAATCCGGCACTGACGAGAAGGACAAGCGCGAGCGCAATTTCGACCACTACGAGTGCACGGCCCAGACGCGCTCTTTGACCGCCGCCAATCGAGCCGCCCGCATTCGCTTTGAGAGACTGATTCAATTCAACCCGTGTCGCTTGAATTGCCGGTGCAAGACCAAAGATAATCCCCGTGACAACTGAAATCCCGAGTGTGAAAAAAAGAACCCGCGTATCAAGCTGGATATTTTCAGCGCGCGGAACCTGTTTCGGCACGAGGGCCACGAGGCCCTGCGTCCCCCAAAGGGCGATCACCAAACCAAGCGCACCACCGATCGTCGCGAGGAGCACGCTTTCGCTCAGCAACTGCCGGATAACGCGACCGCGTCCAGCGCCGATGGCAATACGCACCGCAATCTCTCGAGCACGCGACGAAGCTCGTGCCAGCAAAAGATTCGCAACATTGACAGTCGCGATCAAAAGGACGCACACGACAGCACCGGAAAGAATCCAGAGCGCGACGCGAACATCCCTGACCAGGTAATCCGCCAATGGGCGCACGGTTAAGTCCCAATCCGAGTTTGTGGCTGGGTTCTCTTTCTTGATCGTCTCGGCCAGGGCGTGCATCTCGGTGCTTCCCTGTTCGACGCTGATGTTCGGCCGCAGACGCCCCACGCAACGCAATAACCGGTTGTCCCGCTGCTCGGTAGTTGGTGGTCGACCGCCAAGCGGAACGGTGTCTACCGCGGTCGTAACATAAATGTCCGTCGGCTCGGTCTGAATCGGATACTGAAAGCCGGCCGGCATGACGCCGATGATCGTGAATGATTGTCGGTCCAGTGTTAATCGGCGGCCGAGCACGCTGGGATCAGCGTTGAATTGGCGCCGCCAAAATTCATTGCTCAAGATCACGCTCAAACCACGTGGACCACCGTCGGCCTTTTCATCATCGAGTTGGAAACTCCGACCAAGAGCGGGTTCGATTCGCAGCGTATCGAAAAAATTTCCCGTCACGCGCTGGCCGCGAAGGTTTTGCACTTCCGCACCATTTGAGAATGCAAAACCTTTGTCGCGATAAGCTGCCAATTGTACGAAGCTGCGATTGCGCGACCGCAAATCGAAGAACTCCGGAAACGAAATTGTGTCCAAGCGCCCGACTCGACCCGAATCGCGTGTGTTGTGCCCCCCGAGCGCGACGACCTCACCAGCATTGGGAAAAGGCAGCGGCTTGAGCAACACCGCATTGACGACGCTAAAGATCGCGGTGTTCGCACCGATCCCAAGCGCCAATGTAAGCACGGCGATCAATGTGAACGCAGGCGATTTGCGGAGTTGGCGCAGAGCGAATTTTAGATCGGCAATCATTTCGACTCGATGACCAATCACTTGTAACGCAGCGCCTCCATTGGATCGACGTGCGTAGCCCACCGCGCTGGTAGATAACAGGCTAATAGTGCTACGCTGGCGAGCAGTATTGCAACTGCCGTAAACGTGAACGGGTCGGTGGGACTAATTTGGTAGAGCGTTGCAGACAGGCCTCGTGCCGTGGCGAAACCGCCCAGCAATCCAATCACCAAGCCGCACCCGATCAATGCGAGAGCATGACCGAGAACCAGACGAAAGATATCGCGCGAGGCCGCACCAAGCGCCATGCGTAGTCCAATTTCACCCGTTCGCCGGGCGACCGAATATGCCATGACTCCATAAAGACCCAATGTCGCCAATACTAGTCCGAGCATGGCGAGTGTTCCCATGAGAAGCGCGCTGAAGCGATCTCTCATTAATACCTCGGCCAAATACGCTTTCATTATTGTCACACTTGAGATCGCCTGATTTGGATCGAGAGCGTGAATCGCACCGCGAATCGCACCGGTGAAATTTGCCGGATTGCCGTTTGTTCGTACGGCCAGGATCAACGGGCGGATCAATGGATGATTGATTTCCTGAGCATAACCCAGATACCACACTGGCCGATCCGTCCGGAAGCCGAACCGGTCCTCTTTGACGTTCGCGACTACTCCAACAACAGTCAGCCACGGACTATTTGTCTCATCTGCCCGACCGCGTCTAATCCGTTTGCCGATTGGATCTTGGTTTGGCCAGGCTTGTCGCGCTAATTCCTCACTGACAACAACCACAGGTATACTTTGCGCGGTGTCTTGTTCGCTCAGGTCGCGGCCCTGCAAGAGTGTGGCTCCAATCGTTTTGAGATATCCAGGGCTAACCAGACGGTGCATCGTCATCGGCGCTGAACCGGGAGCTAGCGCTGGCGCGCCCTCGACGGTAAAGCTGGATGCGGCGTCGTACAGTTGTAATGGAAAATTTGTTGTCGTTCCGGCAGAGACGATGCCGGGCAGGCTCCTCACTCGCTCAAGTAGTTGCTGTGCAAATGCGATGCGCCCGCTCTGATCACGATACTTGCTCGGCGGAAGCTGCATCTCAACCAGAAGCAAGTCATCCGGGATAAAACCTAATTTAATGCGCTGGAGGCTTTGAAAACTTTGCACAATCAAACCTCCAGCTATGAGCAACATTGCTGCCATCGCGATCTCCGCCGTCACCAGAATGTCCAGCAATCGTCCACCGGATGCCCCACCCGCGCGTTGCTCTTTTTGTTTAATAACCGTGATCAGATGACGTGACCGCATCAACTTAATTGCGGGAATGGAACCAAAGACCGCAGCAGTCAGGAGTGAGAGGAAGAAAGAAAAGATAAGCACGCGGGAATCGATTCGGAAGTCGCGCAAGAAACCCGCCAGCGAGACAACTTTAACTGGACTTAATTTGCCGAGCAGCGGAACAATCCATCCCGCCAGCAGCGTACCCGCGGCGCCGCCGAGCAGAGCGAGAAGCAGACTTTCGGTGAGCAGTTGACGAACGATCCGGGCACGTCCCGCGCCTAATGCGAAGCGGATGCTGATTTCGCCTTCTCGCGCGACGCCTCGTGCGAGCAAAAGATTTGTCAGGTTCGCGCAACAGATTAGCAATAGAAATACGACAGCGGTCACCAATGCGAAGAGCGCCTTCCTGGTGCGACCTTCTAGGTCGCCCATCAAGTTTTGCCGCAGCGAAATGAGCTTGTAGCTCCAGCCTTGCCTGATTTGTGGATACTCAACGGCCAGACGCGCCGTAATTTGTTTCAATTCCGCCTCCGCGGTCCGGAGGGGCACGCCCGGCTTCAATCTTGCCACTACATCGTAGGCTGGCTGCGCGCGTTGATCCAGTGAAGCGGAATTAATGTCACTCTGGAGCGGGACCCAGATGTCTGCCGCAAACGGCATATTAAATCCAGAGGGAAAAATACCGACGACCATGTAGCTGTCATCATCCAGTGTCAGCGATTGCCCAACTAATTTTGGATCGCCACCGAACCGGCGTTGCCAAAGCTCATAACTAATCAGCGCAACCCTCGGGCCGCCGGGTCGATCTTCTTCTTCAAGAAAAGTTCGTCCGGCAAATAATTTGACGCTTAAAGTCGTTAGGTAATCAACCGTTACGGCTGCGCCAGGCAACCGCTCGGGTTCACCCCCACTAGCGAAATTGAATGAACGGGGAGTTGCAATTCCGTTAACCGTGAAAGAACGGCTTTGTTCGCGATATGCGTTGTACTCCAGTGCTGAGGTCAGATAAGGATCGCGGCCTTCACGAATCGCGTAGCCGCAAACTACGGCTTCCGGTTGCTGTATTGGAAGTGGACGGAAAAACAGCGCATTGAGGGCGCTGAACACGGCGATGTTCGCGCCAATGCCGAGCGCGAGCGTTGAGACGGCAATGAAGGTGAAAACCGGCGTCTTCACCAACATTCGCACCGCGTATTTCAAATCGGCGATCATTATTCCCCTTTCACAATCCAGCCGTCGCGCAGTTGAATGACGCGTTTGCCGTACGATGCATTCTTCTCGGAGTGCGTGACCTGCACGATGGTCATGCCTTGCTCGTTCAACTTACAGAAGAGTTCCATGATCTCTTCACCCTGGCTGGAGTGCAGGTTCCCAGTCGGTTCGTCGGCCAGCAGAAGTTTTGGTTCGGCGATGATCGCGCGCGCGACGCCCACAAGTTGCTGTTGTCCGCCGGAAAGCTGACTCGGATATAAATCTTTTTTACCGACGATTTGGAAACGGTCGAGCATGTCCGCCACCATTGCGGCACGTTCGCTTTTTTTGTAGTGACGGTACGACAACGGGATATCGAGGTTCTCGTAAACGGTGAGGTCGTCGAGCAAATGATATTGCTGGAACACGAATCCGATCTGCTCGTTCCGCAGCGTGGCACGCTCCTTCGGCTTCAAATGATGCACCGCGGTAGCACCCAAAAAATATTCACCGGACCAACCGTGATCGTGCATGCCGAGGATGTGCAGCAGCGTGGATTTACCCGCGCCGGAAGGCCCCATTACGGAGACGAAGTCGCCTTCCTCCACCTCCAGGCTGATGTCGCGCAAGACGTAAAAGAACTTTTCCTTTGCCAGGGGATAACAGCGTTCCAGATTTTTGAGTTTGATCATGATCAAGCGTTGTGATCTAGCGCGATCACTGGATCGGCGCGTGTCGCGCGAATGGCGGGAATGCAGCTGGCGAGCAGCGCGAGAGTCGCGAGGCCACAGGTCATAAGAATAAAAGTCTCCGGATCGAATACGCTTACGTTGTAGAGCAGTGCACGCAAGGCGCTTGTGCTCAATACCGCGACGATGAGTCCGATGGCGGTTCCAGCGATAACGAGCTTGAGCGAGCGGCCGAGGATTAGTTTCAGGACATCGCGGCGCTGCGCGCCAAGCGCCATTCGTACGCCGATTTCATGCGTCCGCTGGACGACAAGAAATGATATGACTCCATAGATTCCGACGCTCGCAAGCACGACCGCGACACAGGCGAATACTCCGAGCAAAACGACAGAAAGCCGCCGCGGCGCGACTGAATCGGCGATCACGTTCTCGAATGTGCGAACATTCGCGAGAGGCACCGCCGGGTCTACCGCCTGAATTTCACGCCGAATCGCTGGAAGCAAACTTTGTGCGTCCTGGTTACTCCTGACTACGTAGATTGTGGTGAAGTACGGCTCCTGAGCGAATGGAACGTACATCTCCGGTTTAGGATCGACATCCAATCCGAAATGGCGGATGTCCCCCACAACTCCGATGATCGTAATCCATTTCGGATTTTCAGACATTCCTCCCATTACAATCCGCTTTCCCAACGCGTCCTGATTCCGCCAGAATTTTTTCGCGAAGGCCTGATTAACGATGATTACGCGCGGCGCATCTGCGTTGTCCGCATCGGTAAATAAGCGGCCCCTAATCAAGGGCGTTTCGAGTGCGCGAAAATATTGGGGGGACACTTGACGCTTCTCTTCGTCGGGACTTGGGCTGTTATCGTTCGAAGGCTGGCCTTCAATCACAAAAGACCAATCACTGTTCGTGCCGGCAAGCGGCAGGATCGTGCTGAACCCCGCAGCCTGCACTCCCGGCAGCGCAGCGATTCGGCGTTGCGCTTCATTATTGAAGCGGACGATCGACGAATCGTCGGTGTACTGAACCTTCGGCAGCGAGATTTCGAACGTCATTGCATTGCGCGGATTGAAACCGGGATTCACGTTTTGCAGCCTCGCGAAACTTTTAATCAAAAGGCCGGCGCCGCTGAGCAGAACCAGTGCGAGCGCGACCTCGGCGATAACGAGTCCATTGCGCAAACGATTCCGTCGACTGCCTTGCATTGACCCGCGCCCGCCTTCTTTGAGTGCTTCAGTCAACTCTGGTCGCGCGCTGGCCAGACCAGGAGCCAGACCGAAAATGATTCCGGTTCCGACGCAAATCACCAGCGTCACAACCAACACGCTCAGATCGACATTCACTTCGCCCAGCCGCGGCACCGTTTGCGCGCCGATTGCCTTCAGTGATTTAACTCCCCACAAAGCGAGGAGAACCCCGACCGCGCCGCCAATCACCGCCAGCAGCCCGCTCTCAGTGAAAACTTGTTTGAGTAATTGCAGTGGACCGGCACCGAGCGCCACCCGGACAGCTATTTCGCGTTCGCGAGCGGTGGCGCGCGCAAGCAACATCGTAGTGAGATTCGCACAGGCGATCAGCAGAACGAGGAAGATTGCGGCGAGCAAGACGAACAGCGCCGGACGCATCCCGCCCACAGCCAGGCCATGCAGCGACAACACGTCGCCACCAAAACTGTTGCCCTGTGTATAGTTGTTTGGATGCTCGCGGCGCATCTCGGCGTTGATGGTCTCGATCTCCGCCTGTGCCTGCGCGACTGAAGTACCCGCCGCTAATCGCGCAACAACGTAGAAACTTCGCGAATAGCGCGCTTTCATTTGTTCATCTGTGAACGCGAGTGGCTTCCAAATCTCGGCGCGTTCAGTAAATTGCCCGCCGTTGCCCAGATTGAAGAGCTGAAGCGGAAAATCGAAACTGGCCGGCATCACGCCAACGACAGTGAAAATTTTACCGTTGAGAAGCAGCTTCGTCCCGATAATTTGCGGATCGCTGTTGAACCGGCGTTTCCACAGGCGTTCGCTGATGATTGCGACATCATCGCGGCCTAGCGTGCATTCTTCCGCTTCGAAGAGTCGACCCTTGATCGGTAAAACGCCGAGTAACGGCAACACGCCTGCAGTGACAGTCGCTCCTGCAATCCGTTCGGGTCGATCTTCGCCGCCTAGGTTGAAACTTGTGTAACCAAACGCGCCCAGCTTCTCAAAGCCGTGTGCGCGCGTCTCATAATCGACAAACTCAGCCGGGGATACCGGAATGCGTTCCAGATTTTGAGATTTGAAGTGCTGCAGGAGGAGGACCAGCTGCTGCGGCATTCGATAGGGCAACGGCCGAACCAGCAGGGCATTGACCAGACTCAGAACGGCGGTGCTTGCGCCGATAGCAAGCGCGAGTGTCAAGACCGCCACAACAGTAAAGCCCGGGGATTTAGCAAGCTGGCGAAGCGCGTATCGGAGATCGTTTAGCATAGATTTTCGCCAATCAGCAATCAAAAATCAAAAATCAAAAATTCGTTTCATTCCATTCGCAGTGCTTCGATGGGATCCACTCGGCTGGCACGCCGCGCGGGCAAAAAGCAGGCGCCGAGCGCCACCAGTAAAAGCGTCACCAGAGCGCTGATGAGCGCTGCGGGATCCAACGGTGTGACGTTGTAGAGGACACTCCTCAACGCACGGCTGGTGACAAAGGCCCCGAGCAATCCCGCGGCGAGTCCGATTCCGACGAGAACAGCCCCTTGACCGAGGACAAGCCGCAGGACATCACCGCGGCTGGCACCGAGGGCAAAACGAATGCCCAGCTCGCGTGTGCGTTGTGTCACCACCAGAGCCATCACGCCATACAACCCGACACTGGCAAGCCCCAGCGCCAAACCAGCAAAGACTCCAAGCATCGCCATCGTTAGGCGATGCGAAGCCAGGCTTGCGCCAATGTTTTCTTCCATCGTGGCGACATCGGCCACGGCCTGCTCGGGATCGATCGCAGCCACTGCTTGTTTGACGACATTCACCAGCGAATGCGGGTCGCGCCCGGACGCTGCGCGCACGATGAGGTTTTCCTGTTTGTTAGGAAATTGCGCGGCGCTGAAATACATCATCGGCAAATTGCGGAGATCGATCTTGTCGCCCGGCGCGTTGTTGCGCGTGTGCGATACCACGCCGACGATCGTCACCGGAACTCCGGGTTGGTTAGGCTCACCAATCGTTACCGGATCGTCGATCTGTTTCCCAATCGGATCCTGCTTCGGGAAAAATCGCTGCGCCGCCAGCTCGTCGATAATCATCACGCGTGGATGATTGGCGATGTCCTCATTGGAAAAAGTTCGTCCGCGTAAGATCGACATTTCGAGCGCACGAAAATAATCCGGCGAAATGATCGTCATTTCGCTGATCGGTTCCTGGCCAGGCGGGTCGGGCGGCGTCCCGGTAATGTGAAATGAGCTGTCCCACTCGCCGGTATCGAACGGTGCGTTATGGCAAACGGCGGCGCTGCTGATGCCGGGCCACGCTTTTACTTTCTCGATGAGCTGATCATAAAAGCGCACGATTTTGTCTTGCGAATCGTAGCGCGCTGCAGGCAACGCGATGCTCGTGACTAAGAGACCGCGCGGGTTGAACCCGAGCGGGACTTGCTCGGCGCGCCAGAAACTTTTCAGCGTTAATCCCGCCGCTGCGAGCAAGATCACGGCAAGGGCAACCTGGGCAACGACGAGAACGGAACGCGCGCGCTGGTGTTGAACGCCGTCGCTTCCGCGCCCGCCGTTATCGTGAAGCTCGTTCGCCATCGAGATATTATTTGAAATGCGCGACGCAGGCCAAATGCCGGCGAGAAATGCCGCCACGACGGCAACGCCGGTCGTGAAAAGCAAAACCGTCGGGTCAATGTTCGTTTCTTGAAAACGCGAAATATTCGGCGGCGAGATCGCTCGGATCGTATCGAGACTCCAAAGCGCGATGGGCACAGCGCAGCATCCGCCTAACAATGCGATCACTCCGGTTTCGACTAAGACTTGCCGCACCAAACGCCAGCGGCTCGCACCAAGCGCTGCGCGCACAGCGAGTTCTTTGCGCCGGGAAAGTCCCCGGGCGAGTTGGAGATTCGCGACATTCGCGCATGCGATGAGAAGGACGCAGCCGACCGCCGCGAGGAGCAAATAGAGAAGATGTCGATATTCGCCGATCGCAAACTCGAGTAACGGCTTCGCGGAAACCTGCCGCCCCGCATTCGAATCAGGATAACGCCGGGCGAGATCGGCGGCGATCGTGTCGAGCTCCGCGATCGCCTGCGTCAGCGTCGCGCCGGGTTTCAATCGACCGAGACAGGAAAACGCCTGGTGATCTCCGCGTGAAAGAAAATCGTGATCGGCACGCAAATCCGCCAGCGGAAGCATGACGTCGCAATCGCGCGGAAAACGAACGCGTTCGGGAACAACTCCGATAATTTCTCGCGGCACACCATCGATGTTTAACCGCTGTCCGAGCGCGAGCGGCAAGGCACCGAAGCGCAATCGCCAGAGTCGCTCACTGATGAGGGCGACCTTAGCGGCGCCCGGCACATCATCCTTTTCGACAAAATCGCGCCCGAGTCGCGGCGGGACTTGCAAAATCGACAGATAATTTGCGGTGACGCGCGCCGCCGTGGCGCGTTCGGGAGGCGCGCTGCTGTCGGCGCCCGATACATTCACACCTTCTCGCCTGACGAGTGCGAGATCCGTGAAACTGCGCTGCGCTGCGCGCCAGTCGAGATAATTCATGTAACTCACCGAACCTGATTCGAAACCGGACGGCCCGAGCAATCTCTCGCGGAGCAGCACCAGTTGTTCTGAATGTGGATAAGGCAACGGGCGCAACAGAACCGCGTTAACAACGCTGAAAATCGCAGTGTTTGCCCCGATACCGAGCGCAAGTACGAGAACGGCGACGAACGCGAACCCTGGCTGCTTCAGTAGCATTCGAAATGCGTAGCGCAGATCGTGAAGAGTTGTTTCCATATTAGTTGTTCGGGCTATTCGGAGTGGAGCGCGGCGATCGGATTCACGCGGCAGGCGCGGCGCGCTGGAATTAACGAAGCGGCAATCGCAAGCAGCGCGAGGACGAGGCAAACTGTGGCGAAAATGAATGGATCACTCGCCGTAACGCCGAAGAGCAGGCTCGACATCAGGCGCGTGAGAAGAAGCGCAGCGACCATCCCGGCAATGATGCCGGCGAGGGCCAATCGAACGCCCTGACCAACGATCAGTTGCAGGACATGCCGGTCTTGTGCGCCGACGGAAATGCGAATGCCGATTTCCTGCTGCCGTTGGCTAACGGAATACGCAATGATCGCGTAGAGCCCGATGGTGACAAGCAGCAGCGCGATCCCGGCAAACATCGCGAGAAGGACGAGCGCGAGGCGTTTCGGCCCGAAGACGCGCGCGATGATCTCGTCGTAGGTGAGGACATCGAACACGGCCAGCTGCGGATCGAGCGCGGCGACTTCCTTGCGCACCAGCGGCACGATCGCGGAAACATTTCTTCGCGCGTGCACGATCAGCGCCATGTCGCGCGTTTCGTTAGGGTACTGACGGTATGAGAGATAGAACTCCGGTCGGTCCCGATGACTGAGCGATAATCCCTGCGCGACATCGGCGACCACGCCTACCACTGTGATCCAATCATTCGTGTCGTTCGGGGAAGTTGCTGTTTCAGAGCTCAGGCTGCCGAGCTTGAACCGTTGCCCAATTGGATCAGAATCAGGCCAGTAGTTCGCGGCCATCGTTCTGCTGATGACCGCGACACGCCGCGTGCGTTCATTGTCGTCAGGCGCGAGGAAGCGCCCCTGCAACAGCGGCACTCCCATGAGGCGATGGTATTCCGACGTGACGACGCGGTAGCTCGCGTTGAGCAATTTGCCGGCTGATTGCGGCGCGTTTCCTTCGATCACGAGATCTCGTGCCGCGCTTCGCTCAGCCATCGGGCGCGTCGAGACTGCGGCGCTGCCTTCCACGCCGGGCGCAGTGGTGAGGCGAGAGAGCAATTGTTCGTAGAACGCAGTCAGCTTTGCCGCATCGGGATAACGCACCTCCGGCAACGAGACACGCATCGTGACCAGATTTTCCGGCCGCAGGCCGAAGCGCAGACTCGTGAGGCGCTGATAACTCTTGATCATCAAGCCGGTGCCGCTCAGGACAACCACGGCAAGGGCGATCTCCGTGACAATCAGGAGATTGCGAATGCGGCTTCCGCGGCGACCACCCGCTGTGCCGCGCCCGCTCTCCTTGAGCGCTTCATTAAAATTTGGACGCGACGATTGTAGCGCAGGCGAAAGGCCGACGAGCAGACCAAGAACGAGTGATACGGCAATCGTAAAGAGTAGGACCTTGTAGTTGACCGCGACGATCGCTTCTTCCGCGATGTAGGATGGCGGAATCAGCGACATCAGCACCGGCACGCACCAGGTTGCAAACAGCAAGCCTAACGAGCCACCAAGCAGCGGGAAAACGAGCGCTTCAGCGAGTAGTTGCCGTACGATGCGCGCGCGGCTGGCGCCGAGGGCCATGCGCGTGGCGATTTCGTGCGTGCGGGCGCTGGCGCGGGCGAGAAGCAGGTTGGCCACGTTCGCGCACGACATGAGGAGGACGAGTCCGATCGCGGCACTGAGGATTAACAACGCGGGTCGGAGTGTGCCGATCACCGCTTCCCCAACATCCTCCGCCCAGAGGCGCAGCCCGCTGTACTCGGGATTTGTTGCGACATGTTCCTTCTCGATCTGCGCGGCCCAGCTTTGCAACTCCGCCGTCGCGCGCTCCAGCGGCAGACCGGGCCGAAGCACGCCCGCGATCCAAAGACGTCGCGTCGCACGATCCGACTCCGCCGGGTTCAAGCCGATGGGTACCCACACGTCTGATCCCCAGAAGAGATAGCGCGGTGGCATCACCCCGATCACGTTGTAGAACTGCCCGTTCATCCGGATCTGTCTGCCAACAATATCTGGCGAAGCGTGATACCGGCGCTGCCATAGCCGATAGCTGATCACCGCGACTTTCTCAGCACCCAGACGATCGTCCTCGACTGTGAACGTCCGCCCAAGCAGCGTCGGCATATTCGTTAGGCGAAAGAGGCTTGCAGTCGCTTCAGCCACTGAGACGCGCTCCGCCGCATCGCCTTCCTCGATCGTCATATCGAGATGCCGCAAAGCCGTCGTCTCGGTGAAGACATGATTGAGTCGGCGCAGCTCGAAATATTCCGGAGCCGAAAAGAACCATGAGGTCAGATCGCGACGCGGATACTCCGCCCGCAATGCAATAAACTGGCCCTCGTATTTATAGGGAAACGGATGGATCCACGCGCCGTCGATGATGCTGTACAGCGCGCTGCTTGCGCCGATGCCGATAGCGAGGATCAGGATAATGACAATCGACGAGCCGAGGTTCTTGCCTAACAAGCGCAAGCCGTAACGGAAGTCTTGGAGGAAACTGGGCATGGCCTAACGAATTATTTCGTGCGGTGGCGGCGTTTTCATTCTGAAATAATCAGCAATCAGCACTCAGAAATCAGCAATTGATTCATTCGGTCCGAAGCGCCTCGATTGGGTTTACCAAGGTTGCGCGACGAGCGGGGATCCAGGAGGCCAAAAGCGTGGCCCCAAAGAGAAGAAGCGCGACGCCGAAATAAATTTTCAGATCAATGGCTTCGACTTCAAATAGCACGCTCTGCAAGGCGCGGGACAGCGCAAAAGCCACGACCAGACCTATGGCGGTGCCGATCAAAAGCAGTTGTACCCCATGCGAAAGAACGAGGGCGCGGATTTGTGCCGGGCGCGCGCCAAGCGCGAGGCGAATACCGATTTCACGGACGCGTTTGAGCGTGGTATAAGCGAGCAATCCGTAAAGACCGGTCGTTGCCAGCGCCAGCGCGAGCCCGGCGAAAGCGGAGAAGAGAAAACTCAACAGACGTTGCGCGCCCCATGTTTCGCGGACGCGATCGTTCATCGGCCGGGCATCGAAAACCGGCAGCGAAGAATCAACTGAAGCCACTGCATAGCGAATCGAGCGCTTGAGCGCCGCGGGGGACAATGCCGATCTTACGAAGAGGGTGAGACTTGTTCGCTGGGCCTGGCCTAACGAACAATAAATCACCGGCAGCGGTGCCATTTCATCGACCGCATGAAACCGCACTCGCGCAACCACACCGACGATTTCGCTCATTGCGTAGCCCTCTCCGTCGTTGCCTGCATCAACGCCAAGGCGTTTGCCGATCGGGTTTTCGCCTGGGAAATATTGCTCGGCCATTGCCTGATCGATAATGATGACGCGCGGCGAATCCTTCGTGTCCCGCTCGTTGAAAGTGCGGCCGCGAAGCAGCGGCACTTTGAAAGTTTGAAAATAATCGCCGCCGACCACTTCGAGATCGCTGTTCAACATGTCCGAAGGTTGCGGCCGCGGGTTCTCTTCGCGCCAAAAGCCAGTTTGCCAGCCGCCCATGAGGGGCCCGTTCGAGCTGACGGCAGCATTTTGCACACCGGGCAACGAACGCACTTTGTCCAGTAGTGCTTTGGCGAATCTGTCAATCTTGCCGCGATCGTTATATGTCCGCCACGGCAACTCGAACCGCGCAGTAAACAGCGCGCGCGGCTCGTAACCTAACGAGAGCGACTGCAGTCGCGAAAAACTTTTTAGAACCAGGCCGGCCGCAACCAGCAAACTGAGTGTCAGGGCAATTTCGCTTATCACCAGCCAATCCCGTGCACGCTTTGCCGATGGTGGATCGCCACTGCCCGAAGACCCGTCTTTCAACGCAAGCTGAACATCCGCATGCGAGGCCTGCCACGCCGGCCATAGCCCGAAAAGCACGGTGGTTAGCAGTGCGACCAGAAACGTGAATCCCAAGACCCGCAAATCAAAGGAAACCTCTTGAAACCGGGAAACATCCCCCGGACTTAGCGCGATCAGCCCGCTGCGAACCCAAACCGCAAATAAAAAGCCAAGCGCTCCACCAAGAAACGCGACTAAAAAGCTTTCGATCAAAAGCTTCTTAATGATTTGCCCGCGGGTCGCTCCGACCGCAGCATGAATCGCGAATTCGCGAGCTCGCGCAGCACCTCGCGCGGCGAACAAATTCGCGAGATTGCCACACGCGATGAGCAAAACGACACCGACAGCTCCCAGCAACAATCCAAGATTCGTCCGATACTTGCCGACCAGATTATCAAGCAACGGCGTAACGACCGCTGTTTCTCCGCGGTTTGTTTCCGGGTACGTTTTCTCCAAACGCGCCGCGATTCCCTTCATTTCCGTGCGCGCTTGCTCGACAGTTACGCCAGGCTGGAGCTTGCCCCAAACGTAAATCATTGGATGGATCGTTCGCATCATCCATATCCCATTGATGCTCCTCCGCATCATCGACAACCACGCATCGGTATCTTGTGGCGAGGTCATTGCCGGCGGCATCACTCCAATGACCGTGAAGCTCGAATCGTGGAGCGTGATCGCCTGGCCCAGTATCTTGGGATCGCGATTGAAGGCGCGCTGCCAAAGACGATCGCTAATGACGACGACCGGCGGCGCGCCGACTTTATCTTCGTCTTCGCTGAATGTCCGGCCGATCTGCGGCGACAATCCAATCACGTTAAAAAAGTTTCGTGTGACTGAAGCGCACGAAATACGTTCCGGGTCGCGCCCGGGAATGCCGCTCAGGTTACGCGATTCCTTATGAGTGGCGGCAAGATGTTCGAAAACGGTGTTGCCGTTTTGCCAGTCGAAATAATCGGGTAGCGCGACCGAATAATTCTGTCCCGGCCCGGAGGACTCGTTCAAGACCATGATCCGGTCAGCATCCGGATACGGCAGCGGCCGGAGCAGAACGGCGTTAACGATGCTGAAGATGGCTGTGTTCGCCCCGATGCCGAGTGCAAGCGTAAAGACGGCTACGATGGTAAACGTCGGATGCTTGACCAGTTGACGCGACGCAAATCGGAGTTCTTTAAACATGGCGTGCCGTTCGTTTCATTCTGCTCGAAGCGCCTCGATTGGGTTTACGAATGTCGCGCGCCGCGCAGGCAGGAAACATGCAAGCAATGCCACCGCCCCCAGAGTGAGCGCTGCGGTAGCAAGCAGCGCCGGGTTATGGGGCGAAACCTGGTAAAGCTGCGTAGTGAGTAAACGACCTAACGCCAGGGCCGCCACCATTCCGATGATGAGTCCTAGTAAGACAGGAGCCATTCCCTGCCGAACGATAAGGCGCAGCACATCCGCCGTTTGCGCACCGAGCGCCATGCGTACGCCGATTTCGCCTGTCCGTTGTTCAACACTGTACGCGACTGCTCCGTAAATTCCGATGCTCGCGAGCAATAATGCGACACCGGCGAAAATTCCCAGCAACCACATCATCAATCGCGCTTGCCCGCGTGCTTGGGCGACGACGGTGTCCATCATCTGTGGCACCGCAATCGCAATACCGGGATCTACTTTAGTGACCGCCGACTGCACCAGTCTCGTGATCGCATCGAGTTTAAGGTTGCTGCGCACTGCGATATTTAAGAATGGAAAGTTTTCCTGGGCCCATGGCCGGTAAAATTCCATGTCGGGCAGTTCAGCGATCCGTTGCGAACGCACGTCGCCAACGATGCCGACAATTTCCGCAGGCGTGCTGCTGCTGGTAACCAGCAACGTTTTGCCGATGGGGCTTTCATTCGGAAAAACCTTCTTTGCCCCTGTCTGGCTGATGAGGCAGACGTTTCGGCCTTCGGCGAGATCGTGTTCATCAAAATCACGTCCAGCGATGAGAGGAATGCCCCAAGTCTTGAGATATCCCGGCATAATGTCGTGACTTGGCGAACTCTCTCGCTTTTCGAGTGGCAACACATCGCGATCCGCACGGGCGTAAAGTGTGCGATTCCCACCAGCGAGAGGAATATCGCCGCTGACAGTCGCGTTCTCGATGCCTGGTACGTCATGCAACGCAGCGAGGATTTGCTCGGCAAAACGTTCACGCGACGCTCCGTCCGGATATTGCGCTGCCGGCACAACGATCGCCCCGGTCCAAAGACTATTCGGGCGAAACCCGAGATTCTGCTGGGTCAGCCGGATAAAACTTGTGATGAGCAACGCCGCTCCGGCGAACAATGTCACGGAAAGTGCAACTTGTGCGCCGACAAGAATTTTTCGGAATCGCTGTTGCCGAATGCTTCCACTCGTACCGCGGCCGCCTTCCTTTAAACCGCCAATCAAATCCGCGTTGGAGCCTTGAAGTGCCGGATAAATTCCCATCAGCAAACCGGTCAACACGGACAATGCTATGGTGAATCCGAGCACTGACAGGGAGAGACTGCTGGCTGTGTTTCCTTCAAGCGGAAGAAAATTAGACGCCATCTTAGGAACGAGCGGCACGAGCCGCCAAGCCACGAACGCGCCGAGCGCGCCGGCGAAGAGGCTCACTAGTAGACTCTCCAAAACGAAAAGCCTCACGATGCTGCTGCGCGACGCGCCGACCGCCATTCGGAGCGCGATCTCCCGACGACGGCTGCTAAAACGCACCAACAAAAGATTCGCGACGTTGCTGCATGCGATGAGCAACACAAAACAAACCGCAGCAAAAAGTGTCGCAAAGCCAGCGCGAATATTTTCTGTCACATCCTGTGGGAGCGTCTTGACTGATGTGCCGGCCGTGCTGTCGATCTTGTTCGGGTAATTCGCGCGGTAATCCTGCTCGAGCGATGGTAGGGCAGCGCGCACCTGTTCGAGCATGAGTCCCGGCTTCATTCGGCCAATGACCCGCAAAAACCCAGTGCCCCGCATCATGCGTTCGTACGAAAACCCCGGAAGTTGAAATGGTTTAGTCGTCCAAACTTCGGCGATGGGATTCGCTCCAAACCATTGCATCGGCATGTTTGGTAAGACGCCAACAATCGTGTGCGACATTCCGTCGAGTGTGATGTTACGTCCGATCACATTCGGATCGCCGCCGAGCCGCTTCTGCCAAAAACTTTTAGTGACTAGCGCGACATCCGCGCCCTCCTCTTCCTCGGACCGAAAATTACGGCCGAGAATTGGCCGGACGCCAAGCACATCGAAGTAGTTCGCAGTAATTCTCCCGCCAAAAACCTGAACGGGATCGCCAACTCCGGTAAGTGTGAAAAGGAATAAATTCTCGCCGGCGAAACCGTCAAAAAGCCTTTGTCCCTCACGGTAATGTTGAAAGCGGGGCGCGGAGATGGCGATATCGACGAGGTTTCGCGATTTGTCGCCGGCGAACATATGGACAACGCGCGATGGCTCTTTGAACGGCAACCCACGCAAGAAAAGATCGTTGATCAAACTGAAGATCGCGGTGTTGAGTCCGATGCCGAGTGCAAGCGTCAACACTGCAATCAACGTGAAGGCAGGCGATTTGCGGAGCTGGCGCAAAGCAAATTTCAAATCATTCATATCATTCGGTGCGGAGGGCTTGAATTGGGTCAACATGCGTGGCCCGTCGCGCCGGAAGCAAACATGCAACCAACGCTGTCATCGCGAGCAAAAGCGTTGAGCCGATCAGCAGGGCCGGATTGTGCGCCGAAACCTGATAAAGCTGCGAAGCAATTAAGCGGCCGAGCGCGAGGGCCGATCCAATTCCGATGCCTAGTCCGACAAGGACCGGTTTCATTCCCTGGTTCACAATTAAGCGCAAGACATCTCGGGTTTGCGCGCCCAGCGCTATGCGAACTCCAATTTCTCCAGTGCGTTGTTCAACCGTGTAAGCGACCGCGCCGTAAATGCCGATGCTGGCAAGGAGCAAGGCGACGCCGGCGAAAATCCCAAGCAACCACATCATCAAACGCGCCTGGCCGAGCGCTTTCGCGACCACCGCGTCCATGGTTTGCGGCACGGCAATCGCCAGACCTGGATTCACTTTCGTGAGCGCGGATTGCACCAGCTTGGTCACCGCATCCACTTTGAGGTTGGTGCGCACGGTGATATTAACGTACGGAAAATTATATTGCGCCCACGGCCGATAAAATTCCATGCCCGGCGGCTCGGCCACTCGCACTGAGCGCACATCGCCAACAATTCCGACAATTTCCCACCGCGCGTTGCCCAGGAATAACGTCTTTCCGATCGGATTCTCACTTGGGAAAGCTTGTTTCGCACCGGCCTGACTGATCAGACAAACTTTCTGTCCGTCGGCGGTGTCGTGCTCATTGAAGTCACGGCCAGCCAGGAGCGGCACTCCCCAGGTATTGAAATATCCGGGAGTAATCTCGTGACCGGGCGCAATCGCGCGATCCTCGACTGGCGGAACATCACGATCGCCCCGCGCATACAGATAACGACTGAAACCAACCAAAGGAATATCGCCGCTGATAGCCGCGCTCTCGAGGCCCGGAACACTGCGCAACTCATGGAGTGTTTGTTCAACAAAGCGTTGACGCGACGGGCGGTCGGGGTACTGGGAGGTCGGCAGTGTAATCGCACCCGTCCAAAGATTCCGGGAACGGAAGCCAAGGTTCTGCTGACTCAAGCGTATGAAACTCGCGATGAGCAGTGCCGCGCCGGCCAGCAACGTGACTGAGAGCGCTACCTGCGCGCCGACGAGGATTTTTCGGAAGCGTTGTTGCCGCACACTGCCGCTCGTGCCGCGGCCGCCTTCTTTCAAGCCATCAATCAAATCGACGTGTGAAGCCTGGAGCGCCGGATAAATCCCCATCAACAAGCCGGTGCAGATCGACAATCCGATCGTAAACACGAGCACTGGTATCGACAAGCTCGTTGCGTGGTCCGCTTCCAACGGAAGAAAATTGGAGGCTATTCGCGGAACCAGCGGCACCAATTGCCACGCGACGAAAGCGCCGACCGCGCCCGCGATTATGCTGACAAGCAAACTTTCGAAAACGAACAAGCGCGCGATACTGATGCGTGAAGCGCCGATCGCCATTCGCAACGCGATCTCGCGCCGGCGTCCACTGAAACGAACGAGCAATAGGTTGGCGACGTTACTGCAGGCGATCAACAAGACGAAACTCACTGCCGCGAAAAGTGTAGCGAAGCCCGCGCGGAAATTCCGGGTCACATCTTCAGGCAAAGCGCGCAGCGTCGTGACCAATGCGCTGTCGATGTTGTTCGGATATTGGGCACGATAACTTTCTTCCAACGATGGCAGTGCGGCGCGCGCTTGTTGAACGGTTACCCCTGGTTTCAATCGTCCGACAACTCGCAGAAAGAAGGAACCGCGCATCAACTGCTCATGACTGAAGCCGGGAAGCTGAAATGGTTTCGTCGTCCAAACTTCCGCGACCGGGTTTGCACCAAACCAGGCCGCGGGCATGTTTGGCAGAACGCCAACGATGGTGTGCGGCGTCCCATCGAGCGTGATGCTTCGACCGATCACGTTTGGATCGCCGCCCATTCGTTTTTGCCAGAAATTTTCCGTGACCAATGCGACGTCTGCGCTTTCCTGCTCTTCCGGCAGAAAATTGCGACCAAGAATTGGGCGAACGCCCAGCAAATCGAAATAGTTGGAGGTCAATCGGCCGCCAAAAATTTGGACAGGGTCGCCAAGTCCGGTCAGCGTGAACGGAGAAGAATTCTGGGTGGCGGAATTCTCCGCGGCGAGACCGTCAAAAAGCGTCTGACCGTCGCGATAAAGTTGGTAGCGTGGCGCCGAAATTCCGACATCCGCCAAATCGCGCGCCTTGTCGCCGTTGTCGAGGCGAACAATGCGCGCCGGTTCCTTGAACGGCAGCCGGCGCAGAAACAGATCGTTGATTAGACTAAAGATCGTCGTGTTCAGCCCAATGCCGAGCGCAAGCGTCAGGACAGCTACTAAGGTAAAACCGGGCGATTTGCGGAGCTGGCGCAGAGCAAACTTTAGATCGTTCATATCACTCGGTGCGCAATGCTTCGATTGGGTTTACGAACGTTGCGCGCCGCGCGGGTAGGAAACATGCAAGCAAAGCCACGGCCCCGAGAGTGACCGCTGTGATCGCAAGAAGGGCCGGATTGTGCGGGGAAACCTCGTAAAGCTGCGTCGTAAGTAAACGACCCAACGCAAGCGCAGCCACCATTCCGATGACGAGTCCCAACAAAACAGGAGCCATTCCCTGACCAATGACCAGACGCAGAACATCCCGAGTTTGCGCTCCCAGGGCCATGCGTACGCCAATTTCGCCCGTGCGCTGTTCGACCGTGTAAGCCACGGCGCCGTAAATTCCGATACTTGCGAGCAGCAAGGCGACGCCGGCAAAGATCCCGAGCAGCCAGGTCATCAGCCGCGCCTGGCCCAGCGCTCGAGCCACAACCTCGTCCATGCCTTGTGGCACCGCGATCGCCAAGCCTGGATTAACTTTGCTCAACGCGTTTTGTACGAGCTTCGTGACGGCATCAACGTTGAGATTGCTGCGAACAGTGACATTAGCGAACGGAAAATTCTCCTGCGCCCACGGCAGATAAAATTCCATGCCAGGAGCTTCATTCACTCTGATGGAGCGAACGTCCCCGACGATTCCGACGATTTCGTACGGCACGCCCAGACTCGACACAAGCAGCGTCTTGCCGATCGGATTCTCGTTCGGATAAACCTTCTTCGCACCGGTCTGACTGATCAGACAAACCTTTTGTCCGTCAGCCGTGTCGTGTTCGTTGAATTCGCGTCCGGCCAGAAGAGGAACACCCCACGTCTTAAAGTAATCAGGCGCTATGTCGTGGCTTGGTGCACTGGCACGGTTTTCGATGGGCGGAACGTCGCGATCGGCACGCGCGTAAAGCGTTCGATTGCCACCATTCAATGGAATGTCGCCGCTGATAGTGGCGCTCTCTAGCCCGCGAACATTGCGCAACTCATTTAAAGTTTGTTCGGCGAAACGCTGACGCGAAGCAGCGTCAGCATATTGTGATACAGGCAATGTTATCGCTCCCGTCCAAAGGTGCTGGGAACGGAAGCCAACGTTCTGCTGACTCAGACGAATGAAGCTGGTGATAAGCAGTGCCGCGCCTGCCAGCAAAGTTACCGAGAGTGCGACTTGTGCACCGACCAGAAGTTTGCGGAAGCGCTGTTGACGCACACTGCCGCTACTCCCGCGTCCACCTTCCTTCAAGCCATCGACTAAATCGGCGCGTGAAGCCTGAAGCGCTGGATAAATCCCCATCAACGGGCCGGTCAAGATCGATAAGCCAAGGGTGAAGATGAGCACTGGAAGCGACAAGCTCGTCGCGCTATTGGCTTCCAGCGGCAAAAAATTTGACGCCATCCGCGGAACCAACGGGACCAAACGCCAGGCGACAAAGGCGCCTACTGCGCCCGCGATCACACTCACGAGCAAGCTTTCGAAAACAAACAACCGCACGATGCCGGCGCGAGAAGCGCCGATCGCCATGCGCAGTGCGATCTCGCGTCGCCGCCCGCTGAAACGTACGAGCAGCAGGTTGGCCACGTTGCTGCACGCGATCAACAGAACGAAAGCGACCGCCGCAAAAAGGGTCGCGAAACCAGCACGAAAGTTTTGGGTCACGTCTTGGGGAAGCGGGCGGAGCGTTGTGCTGAATCCACTGTCGATCTTGTTCGGATACTCAGTGCGATAACTTTGATCGAGTGAAGGCAGCGCTGCCACAACCTGCGTCATAGTCACGCTCGGCTTCATTCGCCCGATCACGCGGAGAAAACTCGAACCGCGCATCATCCGTTCATAACTGAATCCCGGAAGCTGGAAGGGCTTTGTGGTCCACACTTCGACGATCGGGTTCGCCCCGAACCACGTGACCGGCATGTTTGGCAAAACTCCGACGATTGTGTGGACGGTACCGTCAAGCGTGATGCTGCGCCCGATCACATTCGGATCGCCGCCGAGCCGTTTCTGCCAAAAATTCTCCGTGACCAGGGCAACATCGGCTCCTTCTTCTTCCTGAGGTAAGAAGTTGCGTCCGCGAATCGGTCGGACGCCAAGAAGATCGAAATAATTTGATGTTAATCTGCCTCCAAAAATCTGGACCGGATCGCCTAGGCCAGTAAGCGTGAAGGCAAAGAAATTTTCAGCTGCCAGTCCGTCGAATAATGTCTGCCCTTCGCGATAATGCATAAACCGCGGAGCGGACACGCCAATGTCCGTAAGGTCGCGCGCTTTGTCGCCACCGTAGAGGTGAACCACGCGCGACGGCTCCTTGAATGGTAGCCCGCGTAGAAACAAATCGTTTATCAGACTGAAAATCGCGGTGTTCAGCCCGATGCCGAGTGCAAGCGTCAGTACAGCTATCAGAGTGAACCCCGGCGATTTGCGGAGCTGGCGGAAAGCAAATCTTAGATCATTCATCTTACTCGGTGCGTAGTGCCTGAATCGGATCGACACGCGTGGCCCGGCGCGCCGGAGCGAAGCAGGAGGCGGCCGTGACCAATGTCAGCACTCCTGCAACTGCGACATAAACGGATGGATCAAGTGCGTTGACCTTAAAAAGAAGATTCCGCAACGCCCCAGCGACGAATATTCCCAGCAGCAACGCCGCGGCACCGGCGCCGAGTGCAAGACCAATGAGCAATTGCCATGCGCCCTGGGTCATGACCATTTGGAAAATTCGGCGCGCGTCGGCGCCTAACGCCATGCGAATGCCGAATTCCTGCATCCGTTGATTCACAGAAAAACTCATCACGCCGTAAAGTCCGACCGCCGAGAGAATGAATGCGACCCCGCCGAAAATGCCGAACAACGCTGCAACGATGCGGTTGCCTCCCAGAATTTCATCGTGAAGGCGCGCGGGAGTTCCGGGAAAATAAATCGGCAGATTCCCATCGAGCTCCGCGACGGCTTTGCTTAACACCGGACCAAGCGTATCAGCGCGCTGGCCGGGCTGAGGACGAACAATGATTGAACAGAATTGCGTGACCGGCTCAGCCCCTAGCAACGGGAGGTACAAACCTGCCGTGTCTATCTGCTGATTGAATGGACCTTGCATGAGTGTGTCCGGCACGATTCCGACGATGGTGCGCCACTGTTGCGGCTGGCCAGGATTGAAAATGCGAACCTGATGGCCAATTGCGCTCTGGTTTCCCCAGTATTTTCGGGCGAAGCTGGAATTGACGATCGCCACCGGTTGTTTGGCGTCGGCGTCATCTATCGTGAAGTCTCTGCCTTCCAAAATTTTCAATCCGAGCGCGGAAAAATAATTGTCCGACACCGACTCGAAGTTTGCCGTAGGCCGGTCCCGATCCGTCACATAGCTTTGTCCGTCCACTTCATATTGACCGAATCCGTCAAAGGTCATCCGAAACCGGCTGGTTAAAGCGACGGAATCGAACTGCGGGTTGGCACGTAGCACACGAGCTGCGCGGCGGAAGAACTCGCGGCGCGAGTCTTGTGTCGGATACGCGCCTTCCATTAAACCAATGCGCGCGGTGTAAATAGCAGCCTCATCGTAACCGTAATTGAGCGATATCTGGTTCCGAATCGATTTGATTTGCAATGTAGCGGCAATCAACAGCGCTGCGGTCAACGCGATCTGTCCGACAACCAGAATGCGGGTGATCGTGTTTACAAGACGGCCACTATTCCCCCGCGCGCTTTCCTTCATTAGCGCTGCAGTGTTTGCGCGAGCGCTCAACAATGCCGGGACAAAACCGGAAACCATCGTGGCTACCAAAGTAATGGCGACGGTAAATACCAGAACCGGGGCGTCGATCTTAAACTGGATCCAATATGGCAGCGGAAACGGCAGGGCGTTGTTCGCCCGAATCAACCAATCCACTCCCCATCGCGCAATCAGGATGCCGACGACTGCGCCCAAAACAGCTACGACAAAACTTTCAGTTAACATTTGCCGCACAATTCGCCAACGCGTGGCGCCGAGCGCGCCGCGAATTGCTATCTCTTTTGTACGCAGGGCGGCCCGACCAAATTGCATATTCATCACGTTCACGCAGGCAATGAGCAAGATGAAGATGACCGCGGCCAGCATCCCCCAAACTTGTTGCCGGAACTGCACACCCGTGAGGGCGTGGACAAGCGGCCTGACGCTGGCGGAGGTCAGGTTTTGGTTTGTTTTCGGATTTTCCTCGGCGAGGCGGCGAGCCAGCCCGATAAACTCCGCGTTCGCCTGATCGAGAGTCACGCCGGGTTTGAGCCGGCCCATGATCGCGGGTGCCTGATTATTGCCGCCCAGCAGCAACTCCCCACGCGGTTTCAATGGATACTCATTATAATATGGCACCCAGATTTCCTCGGCGACTGGGAATTTGAAATTGGGCGGCATCACGCCAATGATCGTGGCGGCTTTGCCATTGATTCGCACGGCCTGGCCAACGACGTTGCGATCGCCGTTAAAGTCGCGCTGCCAAATCTCGTGGCTTAAAAGAGCGACCTTTTCAGCACCGGGCTTGTCGTCGTCGGCAGTGAAATCACGGCCCATGATCGGCGACACACCGAGGATCTTGAAGAAATCTTCTGTGACGTAACAACCAGTGTAACGTTGCGGATTGTTTTTGTAGGTTAAGTTGATGGTCGAGAAATTGAGATAAGCCGCCATCTGGGCGAATGAGCGCCGTGCATTGCGCAAATCTTCGTAATCCTGCGCCGCCGGAGTAATGCCGAAGCCGAAATTATTACTTTGATCGCTCGCTTTTGGATCGATCAACCCGACGCTCATCAATTGCTCTGGATGCGGAAATGAAAACCCCCGCAGGGCAACCGCGTTGACTACCGTAAATTGCGTCGTAGCGCCGCCAATGCCGAGCCCGAGAACGAGCACGGCCAGAAAACAAAACGATTTCTCCTTGAACAAGACACGAAGCCCAACGCGCACATCCTGAAGGAACGATTCTAAAAACATAGCGATTTACTAGTTGGGGTTATTTTGCTGTCGACCATCCATCACGAAAGCGGACGAACCGGTTCTTTTCGGGCGCGTCAGTTGTAACAGGTCGCGAAAAACGAAGCTTAAATCGGTTCATAGGATCAGGTAGAAACTGGGTCACTCGGTGCGCAGTGCTTGAATCGGATCGATACGCGTGGCCCGGCGCGCCGGAAGCAAACACGCCAAAAGGGCGGCCACGGCCAACACCATTGCGGCGGCGCTGAGCAAAAGTGGATCGTGTGGCGAAATCTGATAGAGCTGTGCCGCGAGTAGTCGCCCCACGGCAAATGTTCCTGCTAAACCAATAATCAATCCGAGAATGACGGGATGCATTCCCTGCCGAACAACCAAACGAAGCACATCGATTGCCTGCGCGCCAAGGGCCATGCGCACTCCAATCTCGCTGGTACGCTGCTCGACGGTGTAAGCGACAGCGCCATAAATTCCAACTACTGCAAGAAGCAAGGCGATACCGGCGAAAACGCCGAGTAACATCATCGTCAAACGCCGGTCGCCAAGTGATTCACTAACGATGGCTTCGAGCGTATTCGGTTGGATGATTGGCAAGCCATCGTCGATTTTCTTCAAACCAAGTCGCACAATTCCGGTCGTTGCTTCGGGCTTGGTCGTGCTCCGTACCAGGACATTCAAAAACGGACTGCTGCGTTGCGCCCACGGTCGGTAAAATTCGACATCGTTCGGTTTGGCCAGGTCTGCAGATCGCACGTCCCCGACTACGCCAACAACTTCAGCCGGCGCGCCGGTGCCGTTGTCTGTGCCAAAAAGAATGCGATGTCCCAATGGATCCTCGTTAGGGAAAAGCTTTTTCGCAGTCGCCTTGCTCAAAATTACGACTAATGGCTGATCGACGCCATCGTGCTCGCTAAAGTCTCGTCCGGAAAGAAGCGGGACGCTGAGCGTGCGGAAATAATCAGGCGAAACACTGCGAGTGAGCCCGAGCGGTCGCTGGGTAAGCGGGATCGGGTTTCCATCAGCGCGCGCATAAGGCGCTCTTGATATGTCTCCAGACAACGGCACCGCGCCGGTAACGGATACGACTTCCACGCCAGGCTCGTTTTTTAATTCCGAGGTCAGGCGTTGGACAAAACGAGCTTGTGAAGCAGGATCGGGATATCGAGCTGGCGGCAGCGCAAGGCCACCCGCCCAGATGCGTTCCGACCGAAATCCGGATTCCTGCCGGCTAAGCCGAACGAAACTTGAGATCAGCATCGCCGCGCTCGCCACTAATGCCACCGAAAGTCCGACCTGCGCTGCGACCAAACCGCGACGGAGACGATGTTGCCGATGACTGCCGGTCGTTCCACCGCCCCCTTCCTTGAGTCCTTCGACGAGATCGGCGCGCGAACTTTGCCAGGCCGGGTAGAGACCCATGAGCAGACCTGTAATGAGCGATAACACCAGCGCGAAAGCGAGCACCGGCAGATGTAATGATACGCCGCTTTCCAGCGGAACGTTTTGTCCGGCCATGTGCGGAACAACCGAAACTGTCCAAAGCGCCAGGAACAATCCGGCTGCGCCAGCAATAACGCTGACCAAAGTGCTCTCGAGCACGAACAACCGGACAATGCTACTGCGCCGGCCTCCCAGGGCCATCCGCAAGGCAATCTCGCGCCGGCGTCCGGTAAAACGCACCAGCAATAAGTTTGCGACATTGCTGCACGCAATGAGTAAGACGGCGCTCACTGCAGCCAGAAGAGTCATGAACGCGGGACGCAAATCTCCCGTCACGTCTTGTGCGATCGGCACCAACACTGACGCCCAGCTGTTGTCGGGATTTTCTGGTCGCGCCTCACGATAGCCTTGCTCGAGTGCGGGCATTGTCGCCTGCGCCTGTTGAATGGTTTCGCCCGGCTTCAATCGCGCGAGAACCCGCATGAAACTGACGCCCCTCGCCACTCGATCCTTACTGATGTCAGCAGGTTCGAAGACTTTGTTGGCGAAGATTTCAGTGTCTCGGCCGAACCATGAAATCGGCAGAGCAGGCAGTACACCTATGATTGTATTGGGCACACCGTTCAGTGTGATGCTGCGACCCAGCACATTCGGATCGGAACTCAGGCGCTTGCGCCAGAAGTTTTCCGTTACCATCACAACATCCCCTTTCGATTCTTCCTCTGACAGAAAACTACGGCCGAGGATCGGATGAACGCCCAGCAGATCGAAATAATTAGCCGTCACATTGCGGCCGAACAATTGGACGGGCTCGCCTATTTCAGTCAGGATAAAACCGTTGCCGCGATCCGCTGCGATGCTGGAAAAAGCGGTCTGGCCGTCGCGATAATGCCAAAACTTCGGGACGGAAAAGGGCAGCTCCTTGAGGTCGCGATCTTTCGCTTCACCATAGATCCGAACCACGCCTTCAGGCTGGTGAAAAGGCAGGCGACGCAGGAAGAGATCGTGCATCAAACTAAAGATGGCGGTGTTCATGCCGATCCCGAGCGCCAACGTGAGCACCGCGAGAAAAGTGAATCCAGGAGATTTGCGGAGTTGGCGAAGCGCAAATCTTAGATCGCTCATCCCTGCCCTTTCTATGCGGCGATTCGGTCTTCGACGACGCGGCCGTCAAACAAATGCACGGTGCGATCGGCATGCTGAGCGAAGCGCTCGTCATGCGTGACCATGCAAATGGTAGCGCCGTTCTGGTGCAATTCCTTGAGCAACTGCATCACTGCTTCGCCGTTACGCGAATCGAGATTGCCCGTGGGTTCGTCGGCCAGCAGAATGGCTGGTCTGCCCGCCAGGGCCCGGGCGACAGCCACGCGTTGTTGTTGGCCGCCGGAGAGCTGACTTGGCAGGTGTTTTGCGCGATGCGCCATGCCCACGCGTTCCAGAGCTTGAGTTACAAATGACTTGCGCTCGCTGGCGGCCATTCCGCGATAAGTCAGCGGTAACTCGACGTTCTCAAAGACACTCAGATCGCCTATCAGATTGAAGCTTTGAAAGATGAAACCGATTTCACGATTACGAATGCGTGCGCGGTCTGCGAACGAAAGATTGGCAACCTCGTGTCCCTTTAGCGAGTAGCTGCCATCAGAAGGGGTATCGAGCAGCCCGAGAATCGACAGCAAGGTCGTCTTACCGCAACCCGATGGCCCGGCAATGGAAACATATTCACCAGGCCGAATGTCGAGGTGAATACCGGATAACGCATGGGTTTCTACCTCGTCAGTGAGAAACACCTTTGTCACGCTGTTTAGTCGTATAAGAGGATCTGATCCGTTGTTCATGATTTGATTGCTGATTTTTGATTTTTGATTGCTGATTGTTTTCTCCCGCGACTCTGCGTATTCCGCGAAGCCGAAATAGATGAGGCTGCTGCGATGGCGACTAACTCGTTCGCCTCGTTCAAAAGCGGGGTGACTTTCCTCTCGGGCAGGATTCCATCTACGATGACCAGCTCCAACCAAAGGGCAGTTTCATCTGCTTCCTCTTCGACGACACCAATCTTCGAGATGAATTCGGCACGCGATCTCGCCCGGCAGGTGCCACGATAATTTGCGGCCACGCTCGTCCCGCTTCGCACGAGTTGGCTGGCAATCGCGCGCCCCTTCGGAGTGTTTGGCAGGACATCGACGAGTCGCATCACGCGAAGCGCAAATTGTTTTGTTCGTTCTTTAAGTTCTTGTGGGTTCATGTCGGGATAATCAGCAATCGGCAATCAGAAATCACCAATCAATTCAGTCGAATGCGTTCGTGTCCATCCCACGCGCTGGTATCGGAGAGAATCACCTGATCTCCCGGTTGGAGGCCGCTTAGAATCTCAATCGTGTTGACCGAGCTCTTGCCAAGTTTAACGGGTGTGCGCACAGCATCCGCGCTGCCATTGATGAGCTTGAACATTCCGACGGTATTGTTCTCCTGACCGAATGCTGGCCGACCCACATAAACGACGTCATCGAGACGCTCGAGCTCGATTGTTCCGTCCACACTAAGATCGGGCCGCGCACCTTTTGGCAGCGGCTCATCGAATTTAACTTCGACATTAACCGTTCCCTGCTCTACTGCGGGATCAACTCGCGTGACGTGACCATTGACGGTGCCGTTGCGGGTATCGATCACAGCGCTTTGATTAATCTGAATATCTTTCGCCTGCGTCTCGGCGATCTTGACCTGCGCTTTTAATTTCGTTGGATCGGCCACGCGCGCGAGATTGTCCCCTATCTTGAGTCTCTGGCCGATTTGCACCGGCAATTGTTGTAACACGCCGGACATTCCGGCTTTCACATGCAACGCTTCAACCTGGTCGAGCCTCAATTTCGCCAATTGTTTTGCTTGATCGACTGCGGCTTGTCTTGAGGCCAGTTGCGGCTCGATCGAATCGCGCGCAAATGCCAGGCGCTTTTGCTCGATCTCATCGCTCTTCTGGCATTCTTCTTCCTTAATCTTCGACTTCTTGTAGTCGAGCTCGGCGATCAACCCGTTCTTTGCCAGCTGATCGTTCGTTGCTCGTTCCATCTTCGCCTGCTCGTATGCGGCGTGCGCCGCGGTTGTTTTCGATTCCTGATCGAGTAATTCGCGTTGCAACGTCGCGCGAACACTCGTTAGGTCCGCCTCCGCTGCGGTCGCTTTTGACTCTGCGTCATGAGCGGTTTGCTCCAATTCCGGGCTGCTTAATTCCAAAATCACGGAATCCGGATCCACAGGTGTGCCCGGCCAGATATTTATTTTTTCTACCATCCCTTCCGTGTTTGTAGGGATCCAGCGAATATCCTCTGGCACTAGTGTGCCGAGCCCGCGTACCTGTCGCACCATTGGCCCGCGTTTAACGGTGTCGATCCAGACTGTAGAGCGATCGATGCTCGGGACTGCTGGTTTTAACCGCGAGATTGCGATGGTCGCGAGAATCAACCCAAGCGCGGAGGCAGCGATTATGATGATGCGGCGCTTGCGCTTCTTCGCCGCTACACCTACGCGCGGTACGTCCATAGAGGAAAGATTCGACGTGAATCCGGCCGGCCGCACGATCGTTTCTTCCTTTGGTTTTTGTTGAGGAACCACGGCTGAATTAAAGCTGAGCGAATGCCCGACAGAGGTCGACCATCGCAGTTGCCGCACTTACCAACGGAGCGACGGCTGTGACGATGATGAGTATGAAGCAAACTGCTTCTAGGAGAAAATCGTGTCGCGCTTCATTCTGAAAATATTCACCGCTGATATTCTGAAAATGCGGCGCCTCGGTTCTGACGCATCGCGCCCGATACCCGTCAAGAGTCATCGGACGATAATTGCAGTCAACTATCGGGAACCTGTTGCTCTTGCCAGCAATTTTTGAGATCGGCTTCATATTTCCTTTCGGTTTGTTTGGCAGCAGTTATTGCAATGTTCGTGCCAAGTCGGAAAGAAAGTGATAAGTGACTGGTGATTAGTGACTAGCAATTGTCGATCTGAAAATGCATGGCGTGACGCGCTTCGCTTCTGGGACGGCCTCGTCCCGTTTTTGGGATTGGATGTCCGCCAGCTTGGCTGACTCGGCCGCCAGGCTGCCAACCTGGCAAATCGCCACGCGGGCTGGCAGCCTGACATCCGAGCCTCCAAAAGCTACTTCGGCAGGCGCAGCAAAGCTTCCGCACCTTTGCCACCTTCGCTATTCATTAGCGCCAACGATCCTCCATGTGCCTCGGCGATTTGGCGACTCAGGGGCAAACCGATTCCAGAACCTTCGGGCTTCGTGGTGAAAAACGGCACGAAAAGATTCGCGGGATTCATAATCCCAGGCCCTTCGTCTTGAACAAAGATCTCGACTGCATCTTCCTTCTCGCGCCACCCGATCGCGACTTTGCCGTGTGTTTCGAGCGCGGCATCAACGGCGTTGTGCACAAGATTGATTAACGCCTGTTCAATCTGCGCTGCGTCTGCACGAATCGCCGTTGGAGCACCCGGCATGACTTTCACGTTGAGCCTTGGTTCCAAGTCCACGACGCGCTGAACCAATTTGCCAAGATCGACCTCTTGTTTTTGGGGCGGCGGAAGCTTTGTCAGGCGCGTGTAGGCTTGCAGAAAACGGCTGAGTGAATCGGCACGGGCGGCGATAGAATTCAATCCGGCACTCGCGTCATCTTTCCAATCCGGGGGAAGAGGGTCGCGCCGCACGAGCGATTCCAAGCTGGCGGCGAGCGATTTGATGGGTGCCAGCGAGTTATTCATTTCATGGCCGAGGACACGCACAAGTCGCTGCCACGCGCGACGCTCTTCTTCGCGCAGCGTGCGACTAAGGTCGGTCAACACCAGCAATTCATGTGGTAAGCCCTCCTCACGAAATGTGCTTCGCCGTATCCCCCAACGGCCTGATGCCCCGGGGAAATTCAATGTAAGCGGTTCGTCCTCGTTTGCTTCAAGACACGGGCCGAGAGACAGTTCGCCAGCCGTTCTGCCTAACAACTTGTCCATCGGCTGACCAAGTAAAGTTTCGCCGGCGCGATTGACGAGCCGCAAACGCCGGTTGGGATCAAATGTGAAAACTGCCACGTCGATTTCACTCATGATGGTGCGCAAGAGCGCGGTTGCTTCAAAGGCGCCCAGACGTTGGAGGCGCAATGTTTCACCGAGCGAATTAATTTCGAGGAGGACTTCGCCCAACGCATTGCCCGCGCGGGCTCCCCTCGCACGGATCGAGTAATCGCCCTCGCGCAATGCCGCGAGCAAATTGGACATGGTTTGCAAGGGCCGAATCGTGTGTTCGCGCGTACTGGAAATGAACGCAAGGAAGCAACCAACGATGAGAATCGTCAGCGTCCACTGCAGTTTAGCGCTGTAATCACCCAACCAAAGAAGAGCGAGCGCAACAAGGATTGCAGGCAGAGCTGCGGCAAACGTGAGCCAGGTAATTTTTCCTTCGTAGGAAATCCGATGGCGAGGTTTTGATGCGCGGTTCATGTATTCCGGGGAGCGCACGCGCCTCGCGTGCACTTTTCAGCGCCCTCGCCGAAAAGCGTCACATGTAATCGCAGCGCCGGGTTTAGGCGTACGGACAAGTTCGCGATGGCGAGGGCGCCATCGCCAGCACGCGAGGGCGCGTGCGCTCCCCAATCATAAACCATATTGCTGCAGACGACGATAGAATGCACTCCTGCTTAACCCGAGTGCCTCCGCGGCTTTTCGCGCGTTGCCATCGTTTCGGGCCAGCGCTTTCTTGATCAGGAATGCTTCTACTTCTTCGAGACTCATTTCTTCGAGATCGCGCGATTCACCGCCGCCATTCGTCAGGCCCAGATCGCCTGCGCAGATTTGTCGATCTTGCGTCATAAGCACAGCGCGTTCGACGATATGATCAAGCTCTCGAACATTTCCCGGGAAGCGATGCTGTAGCAGCCGTTCTCGAGCTGTCTCTTCGAAACCGACAATTTGCTTTCGATAATGTTCTGCGTGTTGAGCGAGAAAGGCATTAGCGAGCGGCATGATGTCATCCCGTCGCTCTCGCAAAGGTGGCAACCCAATCTGGATCGTATTCAAGCGAAACAGGAGGTCCTGCCTAAACCGGCCCGCTGTCACTTCGTTCTCAAGATTTGAATTCGTTGCCGAGATGATGCGCACGTTCGCGTGCAGAGTTTTCGATGAACCGACTCGTTCAAAATCTCCCGTTTCGATGACTCGTAACAACTTTGCCTGTTGAGCAAGCGGGATGTTTGCGATCTCGTCCATGAAAAGCGTGCTCTCATCCGCAAGTTCGAATCGACCTGTGCGATCCGCCTTTGCGTCAGTGAAGGCGCCTTTGACGTGACCGAACAGTTCGCTCTCAAAGAGCGTCTCCGATAAGCCGCCCATATTTACGGTGATCATTGCATGCGATGCCCGCGGCGAAACAGCATGGATCGCCCGTGCAATCAGGCTTTTCCCAGTGCCGTTTTCGCCGGTGATCAGAACGTTGGCATCAGACGGCGCAACGCGTGAAATCATTTCGACGACAGGCCGCATCGAGGGAGACTGCGCGATCAGATTTGGCATGGTGCCGCGCAGAAGTTCGTTTTGCGCTTCAAGCTTTCGTTCGCGGCGGAGCGCCGAAGCGAGCTCAAGCTGCGTCCTTACGATTGCCAGTAACCGCTGATTGTCCCACGGTTTGGTCACAAAATCGCGCGCGCCGCGTTTCATTGCTTCTACGGCCAACTCAACCGTTGCCCAGGCGGTCATCACAACAATTGGCAGCGTATTGTCGATCTGCCGGATTCTAGGAATGGCGGATAAGCCCTCCTCGCCCGACGTTGTATCGCGTGCGTAGTTCAGATCCATCAGCAACAGCGCATACTCCTTCTTTTCCAGCGAGTTGAAGATGCCCGCCAGCGATGTGACTGCTTCCGTTTGGTATCCTTCGCCCTTAAGCAATATGCGTAGTGCTTCGAGCACGTCGCGCTGATCATCCGCAATGAGAATCCGGCTCATTTTCTGACGGCGCAGCGGAGTTTCCGGCCGCGATTGCGATTCCTTGTCACGAGCTAACTCTCAACCGCGTTTCCGGCGGTATGTCAATCTCATCGACGTGAAGCGACTATACGGAAAGCGTATCGAATATACTGTTTCACATCGCTAGCAATTCATCTCTTAAACGGCGCCGTCATTTTGAGCAAAGCGAAACATCTCTGATTTTTTCCGTAGGGAGCGGTCCAGACACGATCAGAGATTCTTCGCTTCGCTCAGAATCACATTGAAAACCTTCGTCACAATTAACTTTGTGAGATCGCCTGCGTACTAGTCGCTTCGCTAACAGCGCCACGGTCGAGCCCGACTGCCTGTATTCTAACTGGGCTCTGCGCAAATCCCCAGATCACCAGGACGGCGCTCAACACGAAAGCGACATAAAGCACTGCTTCAAGAACTCCGCGGCCTTTCTCCTGCGAGCGTACCAACAGAGCATACGTAGATTCGAATTGATTTTCCATAAGCGTTTGATGGTTCATGCAACTCCTTATGCAAGCGGCGTGCCACAAAAACACTGTCACGTAATCTACTCATCATGATGACAATGCGGCTGCGACGGATCCAAACGCTCGGTGCTGCTGTTCCATGATTGGGAACCAGCTGTTCCATTTTCGGGACGACTCCACGTCGCCGCTACGCCTAATGCGGCGCTATAAATCGAGAAAGGATTAGCCTAACGAACCGAACGCAAGTCCCAGTCCATAAGTGACGACTGCAACGATGACGCCGATCCAGGTCATTTCCAGACCGGACGCCCACCACGAGCGAATCGTGATCAGCGATTTCAATGCGCCCACGAGAAAGTGCGCGACCAAACTGATGGCGAACGAAATAATTACCGCTGTCATGCCGCCGGAGAAAAAGAACGGAATTATGGGAACAAAAGCGCCAATTGCCGTGGAAATCGCAGCCGAGATTGCAGCAGTCCATTGATTCGGAAACCGATGCTCGGACAAGCCGAGCTCACTCTGGGCCATCGCCTGGACAAACTGTTCGGGCTGCTGGGCGAGCCGCTCTGCCATTTTCTGTGATTCTTCGGAAGTGAAGCCTTGCAATTGATAGAAGAGCGACATCTCTTCGATTTCTTCCTCCGGATTTTCTTCAACTTCGGCACGTTCGCGTGAGATTTCGGCTTCATAGACTTCTGCTTCGCTCTTTGCGGCCAGGTAGGCTCCCGCGCCCATCGAGAGAGTGGACGCAAGCATGCCTGCAAGTCCTGAAATCAAAATATAATGTTGCTGATTGTTCGTCGCGCCAGCTACGCCTGAAACAATTCCAAATACTGCGCCCAATCCGTCGTTGGCGCCGTAAATCGCGTCGGCGACCCAACTACCGCCTCGCCCATGCCAGCGTTCGCGCTTCAGGATTTTGTCGAGCGCAGTGCGCGGGCTAACTGGAGGCGCCATGGCGCTGAGCGCTCGCGCGTGAGCTTTTTCTTCGAGCGCGCTTTTCCGAAGAAATTCCTGCACATCATGTTCACCGGCGAAAGCGCGCTCGGCTTGTTCATGAAATTCGGCTTCCTGCCGTTCTTCCGTCGCTTCCATTCGGCGAATGGCGATGTCGGCGCCGGCAATTTTGTTCCACCAACGGCTTAGGCGGCGCTTGATCGTATCCTTCAGCACAGGCGGTTCCGCGCCGAGGTCTCGGAGTTTTTTCTCCCAGCGCTGTGCATGGCGCTCTTCGGCTTCGGCCATGCGCAAAAGAACGGCTTTGCGTTTCTCGTCGCGCTCGCGGTCCGCCAGGTCGCGATAGGTTTGCGCCGTCTCAACCTCCGCCTGCCAATTGCGCTTAACAACTTCGACGGTTTGGTCTCGATTTTTCGGATCACGGGGCCTCTTTTCGGTGTTCATGAGTGCGCTCAATCTGCGGGTTCGATCGCTGAACCAATTGCTGGCTCGGCTTTTGGTCTTAGTTGCTGCATCGTAATTACAATCGCGACTGAGCCGATAATCAGCGCTGCGGCAATTAGAACACGCATGCTCAATTTTTCTCCGGCGAAACCGGCGCCTAACAAGACCGCTACAATCGGATTCACATACGCGTAAGTAGCAACCTTTGCCGGCTCACAATGACGAAGCAGCCAAATGTAGGCGGTGTATCCAACCACAGCTCCAATGATTATCAGATAAATGAATGAAGCGAGAGACAAGGTCGAGATTGAGCGCAGATGAAAACTTCGCAGCTCGCCAGTTACAAGGCCAGCGAACAAAAGGAGCAGTCCCCCGCAAAGCATTTGTTGAGCGGCCGTCAGAAACGGAGAAGCCGCGTGCTTCGCGCTGCGCGAATAGAGTGATCCTGCCGACCAGATGAAGGACGAAACCAGAAGGATCGACATTCCAATCGCAGGGTTTCGTCCACCGTTTGAAGGAAAATGCAGAGCTGGCCCGAGCAAGATGCCGACGCCTGCAAAACCGCCGACCAGACCAAGCCAGACAATCGGCGCCGGCCTGGGTGCAGTTCCCGTCGCCCAGCCGAGAATAACAATGTAAATCGGGACAATCGCCACAATCAGCGCCGCCAATCCTGTATCGATATATTGTTCTGCAATGGTGACACCGCCATTCCCTGCGAGCAGCAAACACGCACCGACGACCAACGACACGCGCCAGTTCGCCCAGCTCGATTTATACGCACCCTGCGACCACGCGATTGCGAACATAATCATTCCCGCCAGCAGGAATCGCGCTCCAGCCATTAGAAACGGCGGTATGCTCTCTATGGCGAAGCGGATGCTCAGATAAGTCGAGCCCCATACGAGATAAAGAGCTGCGAACGCAATGATGGTTCGAACTTTTGTAGGCGCAGCCACGAGCGGAGAGTGAAACGTGAGAAGTAATAAGTGATTTGTGAAAAGGAACGCCAGACCGCAGGGCGTGTAAACGCAAACTCTGCCAGGAGTAGCGTGTGCGAAAATCTATGAATCTCTGGGCGAGCAGCCGCCCGGCAAACTACGCGCCGCGTCTGAAAAACAATCGATACAACAGCAGCAGGATCATGGCGCCAACAACTGACATGATCCACCCGGCGACATAATTTTCTCCGGCAAAAATGCGACCGATCCAGGTACCGACGAACGCACCGGCGATGCCCAGAAGAATTGTAATGATGCAGCCACCAGGGTCTTTGCCTGGCATCAACAATTTCGCGATGGCGCCGACGACAAGACCGATTACCAGAACCCAAAGAATAGAGTGAGCGCTAAAGTCCATAATGGATCGGGTTTTATCGGATTCGCAACCACGAGGCAAGACTTAAGAAATGACGCAGGGAACATTGGCTCGGTTGTCAGTTCTAGCTGCTTGTTTCGCCTCTCCCTTGCGAAGCGAGAGGCGATCCCTGTGCGTACAAGCGTACCATTCGTCTGAACATGGACTGACAATTCACCCGTGCTCCGTCGGAGTCGTCATACCTCTTCGACTACTGGGGAGGCGTCGCTCCTTCTTACAACTCGATGACCTGCGCAGAGAGAATATCTTCGCTCGCACGAATTTCTTTCAGCAACTCTTCACTCGGTGCAGTGTCGAGATTCAACACTGTCAGTGCTGTGCCACCGGCCTGATTTCGACTGAGTGACATGGTCGCGATGTTCACGCCATGACCACCGAGCAACGTGCCAATTCGTCCAACCATTCCAGGACGGTCCGTGTTTTCCAATACCAGTACCACACCATGCGGTCGCGCTTCCACTGGACGACTGTTGATGCTTATGATTCGTGGAGTGGCGCCGAAAAACGCGCCGCCGACCGACACGGTTTTCCCTTCGCCGGCAGCGGATAATTCGAGCATGTCTGTATAATCTCCGGGGGCGCTCAGACGCGATTCGCTGACTTTCAAACCAAGGGTTTCGGCGAAAGTGGGCGCGTTGACTTCGTTGACTTCACTGCCGCCGGCTATTTGCAGGAAGCCTTTCAATATCGAGCGCGTGATCGCCGTTGTATCAACTTCGTTGACTTTGCCGCTGTAATTGATGTTGAGAGCTTCAACGCGCTTTGGCGCCAGCTGCGATAGAAACCGCCCTAATTTTTCACCAAAGCGCAGATGTGGCCCAACGATTGCGAGGGTTTTCGCATCGAGACTGGGCATGTTGACTGCATTGCGAATGGTGCCTTCGAGCAGTGCGGCGCGAATCGAGTGAGCGATTTCAATCCCGACACTCTCCTGCGCTTCGGCTGTGGACGCGCCGAGATGTGGGGTAAGAACAAGATTGGGCGCGCCGCGCACAGGCGAATCGGCTGGGAGCGGCTCGACTTCAAAAACATCCAGCGCCGCAGCAGCGACGTGCCCGTCTTGCAACGCTTGCACGAGCGCGTCTTCGTCGATTAAGCCGCCTCGCGCGCAATTGATGATGCGAACGCCGCGTTTGGTTCTCCGTAGTCGTCCTGCATCGAGAATGTGCCGTGTTTCCGCAGTAAGCGGCGTGTGCAGCGAGATGAAATCTGCGCTTGTGAGCAGATCATCGAGCTCGTCCACCAGCTCCACTTGCAGACTGCGAGCGCGCGTGGCGGAAAGATACGGATCATAAGCAATCACACGCATTCCGAAAGCAATGGCGCGCCGGCTGAGTTCGCTGCCGATCCGGCCCATTCCAATTACACCCAGTGTTTTGTTGTAAAGCTCGACACCTTCGAAATTCTTTTTGTCCCAACTCTTGCTACGAACGTTTGCGTCGGCTTGCGGAATCTTGCGTGCCGCCGAAAGCAACAGCGAAAACGCATGCTCAGCCGTGGAAACTGTATTTCCACCGGGCGCATTCAGCACAATGATGCCGCGGCGTGTAGCCGTCTCAACGTCGACGTTGTCCACCCCCACGCCAGCGCGCCCAACCACGCGCAACTTCGTGCCTGCATTCAAAATATCGGCGGTGACTTTTGTCTGGCTGCGTACAACAAGCGCACTAAAGTCTGGAATAAGATCGACGAGTTCCTTTTCGCTTAATCCGGTTTTGACTGCAGCTTCAATCGCACCATCGCTAGAAAGCTCATCTACTCCACGCTGCGAAATTGCGTCGGCGATGAGGACTTTCGGAACCGCTTTCATTACGAGCCCTCCAATAAACGTCATTCCGAGCGAAGTCGAGAATGGAGTGGCTGGGGAAGCCGCGACATAGACGGGAAGGCTGCAGCTGAGCGAGCGGGAAGCGAGCGAATCAAACCCCGTGGCATAACCCTCGGGTAACTTCGCGGGATGTCTCGACTTCGCTCGACATGACAAAGCTACCCCAGCCAGCGGCCGATCCACGTTCCGAAACCATAAAAGCCCAGCGGCTCCAATCGCCCGGCACTGACCAACTCGTCCACTTGCATCCGCAGACGTGCGCTTTTGTTCGCGTTGCCCAGGTAATCGTCGATTACCATCCAGCAGCGGTCGGCAAATTGATCACTGTAGTAGTTGATATCGCGACGGACATTGGCGTCGGCATCAAAAACGAATAGCCCAATTTGACGCGGTCCGAAGGTTTGCCGCACCATGGCAATCGTGTTCGGATCGAAAGACCGGCCATTGATCAAAGTAACCTGATCGAGGAACCCAAAGCGTTTCAGATTTTTCCTCAGATCCTTGAAACTGTCTTTTGTGCCAACCCGCGGGTGATCGACCCGGCAGCCTCGCTCAATGCCGATCATTTTCTTTTCCGCGCCTGAATCGCGCACGCCCATGGCCATGGCGATCGTCGCCCCGCCTATGTATGAGCCGACCTCAAGAATGTCCCCCACGCTGACTTTGGCGAAATGGTAAAGCATCACAATCGCGTCGACACCAAGCATAGAATACTCGGCCGCTTTCATGAGTTGATGATGCAAAGCCTTTTGCTGACGATACTCGATCAGCTTTCGCATTAAATCGAGACAGTCATCAACGTTGGCGCTGGAATTCAAAAGGCAGTCTTAAGATTTTGGAGTTAACAAGAAGATAACGCGCTGAACCTAAAACTTAAGTCTTAAAACTTAAAACTGTTCTGTTTACGCTGTCGTCTAAATGCGAGAGCGCAGCAAATCTTTCTACGTCGTATTTGCCATTGCGGCAGCACTCATTGTTCCGGGTGTCATTGCATTACGAACCGTCATTCATCCAGCCGTTTTGCAGGTAACTTCGGACAATCCGACGCCGCTCGGATACAGCTGGAGCCTGGGATTGTTCGTCGTCCCCATCGCAGCCCTGGCATGGTGGTTTGCCTCTCGGCCTGATCTAAAGTTCCCACGAAAAGCATTTTGGCGGACGATCGCGGTGCTCACGCCACTCGGATTCGCGCTGGATCTCCTCTTTGGCAACGCGTTCTTCGTCTTTCCAAACAAAGCGGCCACACTGGGCTTCAACGTACCTGCGATAGGCGAAGCTATTCCAATTGAGGAATTCGTTTTCTATCTGACAGGGTTCACGCTCGTCCTGCTGAGTTATATTTGGTGCGACGAATATTGGATGGCCGCTTACAACATCCCTGACTATAAGGAGGCGGCCAGGGATATACCGCGCATCATTCGTTTTCATTTTGCTTCCGTCGTCCTTGGTGTCGTCTTGATCGCAGCCGCAATTGTGTACCGAAAGTTCATCTCCGGCACATCCGAAGGATTTCCGTGGTATTTTACTTATCTCGTCTGCGCTTCGCTCATTCCGTCAGCTGGCTTTTTTTACACGGCTCAACGGTTCATTAACTGGCGTGCGTTCAGCTTCACGTTTTTTCTGCTTCTCCTGATCAGCCTGCTTTGGGAGGTGACACTGGCTTTGCCCTACGGCTGGTGGGAATATCGCGAAAATATCCTGCTCGGACTGCAGATCGGGGCATGGTCCGGTCTGCCGATTGAAGCAGTCTGCGTCTGGCTAGCCGTGACTTTTACCACCATTATTACTTATGAAGTGATCAAGATTTGGAAAGCTCTGGGTACTCGCGCCCTGGAAGCGTTTTTTGGAATCGGAAAATAGGTAGTCTTGGCCTTGCAAAAATTATGAAAGGCCTCCTGGGAGCGTTTCAACCAAAAATCAAAAGATGGATCGAATCGGGTAATTGCGACGCGACATTTGTAGCTACGCTGCCGCGGAGCAGTTTGGTCATGGCGGTACGTTGTGACGCGCCGATAATGAGATAATCTACCCCCATCGTGGCGGAGAGATCGAGAATGGTCGAAGCCGTGTCCTCGCTTACAGCATAGACAGGCAGCACACAAATTCCCCGTTCGGCGCCGAGTTTGAGCATCGCCGACATGATCGCGGCCGCCTCAGGATCATCCTGCCATTTAGGGCGCCTCGACACAGTCGGGCCACGGGCATAAAAGACCGCAATCTCTTTTACGTACAAAACGTACAACGTAGCTCTGCGGAGTTGTGCCTCGTCCATCGCGAAGCTGAGCACAGGCGTGATGCCGCGTGCAGCGACCATGATTTTGTGGCCTTCTTGGAGCCGCGTTTCCATGGTCGCCGCGAGATCTGGCGTGACCATCTCGGCCACCTTGCGCGTGACGGTAAGTGTTCTTAAGCCAGCAATCTGATGCGAATAAGTGCGGAATCCGAGTCCTATGCCCAATACGCAAACTGCAAAAAAGAGCGCGTCGGGTTTCGTTTTTGCAATCGTCAGCTCGACCAAGGCGAGAACAACGAAGGTTGCACCCATGATCAAACGCTCGTGCACTCGCAGATCAAGCTTCCTGTTAAATGTGCAGGCGCCGAGATTGACAGAAATGGCGCCCACAACGCCTATGGCATACAGGCCCGCCAATGCCTCGAATTGTTTCGTGATCCCGAGCACAAGAATCGGAATCGCGACGGCGGCAATGAGTGGAATGTGCGGCACACCGTGCTTGTTAAGTCGCGCGAATTGTCGCGGCATCTCGCCGTCCTGGGCCATCATGTATATCACGCCAATCAATGCAACGATTGCCGTGTTAACAGCGCTGATCAGTAGAAGGCCGAATACGGCGCCGACGAAAATAGAAAAGACGTCACCAAACCACGTCCCGCCGACAAGTGTAGCATAATACTGTCCGACAAAGCGCAGCATGTCCTCCTTGTGCGCCGTCAACTCTGGTGCGTACGATTTGGGCAACGACAGCATCGCCCAGCCGAGCAGTGCAGTGCCGCCGACTACTTCGATCGCTACTGGCAAGATCGCTTTTATAGAGGTCTGTGTGACCTTCGGTGCAGTCGGCGTGGCGTTCGGATCCAGTTTCATCACACCAGTAAGGTTGGCGACCGCCTCCACACCGCTCAAAGCAAGGATCACTCCAACGAACTGCACCCAGACCGTCTCGAGATCGGTGTGACGGGGCTCGAGATGCGTGAGATTCAGATACCGCACGCTAAATGCGATAGTGGCAATAACTACGATCACCGCTGGCACGGCCAGCCAGATTGAGACGCTGCCACTGTGTTTTGGGCCGAAATAATTGATGACTCCCAGCACCAAGATCACTGCCATCGCGGCCACCGGCGCGTATCGGCTTGGAACACCTAGATAGGTGACGCCCGCCCATCCGCTCAGAGCAGCGGTAACGATGAAATTCGCAATCAACAAGAGCGCGCCAACCGAAGCGAGAAAACGGCTCTGCTGGCGTGCGGCAGAATAGACCCCGCCGCCATCAGGAAAATGGGCACAGACGATTATGTAATTGAAACCAACGATTGCTGTGAGCGCGCACATCGCGAGAATGATCGGGAACGATGCGAAACCAGCCGCGACAAACGCCAGCCCGAGGACGTACGCCTTGCTCGTACCCCAATCGCCGTACAGCAGTGCGGCCGCTCGCTTCCAATCAACATTTCGCGGACGATGTACGCCCGCTCTTGTGTCGAGAACAATATCCTCTACCAGCTCCGCCATCGCTTATACGGAGACTCTCCATTGCGCGCTTGTTCACTGGCAAGCTCTTTCTCAGCCGTGCCAGGCCTGCCCACGAATTCTGTTTCGCTTACTCGAGGGAGGAGTCAAACTTCGACGCGAGCGCCTAATTCGACCACACCGTTTGGTGGCAGACAGAAGTACGAGGTAACATCGCCGGCATTGCGCGTCATCCAGGCGAAGAGAGAGCCGCGCCACGAGGAGAGACCCACTTTGCGCGTGGCAAGGACTGTTTCCCGGCCAATGAAATACGTGGTGCGCATGGGATCAAAACGAAGGCCAATCTGTTTAACGCTGTCCAACGCGACAGGGACATTGGGTTTCTCCATAAATCCAAAATGGATCTGTGCGCGCCAGAAGCCCTCATCCAAATTTTCCAGCGTGACGCGATCTTTGCGGTTGGCCAGATAGGGAATTTCTTCAGTTCGGACGGTGAGCAATACAACTTGCTCGTGCAGCACTTTGTTATGCTTGAGATTGTGAAGCAAAGCGAGCGGCGTTCCGAATCGATTACCTGACATATAGACTGCGGTCCCCGGCACACGCCGAATACTCTGGTTTTT
>JBKPOB010000023.1:0-12777 GCA_046732875.1 Verrucomicrobiota bacterium
CGCACCCCCCACCACCGCCATCTACACCGGATTATTTTCGTCGGCAGCGTCAGATGTGTATAAGAGACAGGTGTGGAAACCGTGTTACCGACACGCGTGCTCGATACCTTCAGTCCGCCGCGAAACGATTACCTGGCGATCGACGAGAAGGTTCGCCATGGCGCGTTGTAGCTGTTCGAGCGCAGTTAAGTCCGCGCGGCAGCCTTGGCGCGAACGCGCTGGTTGTAGGCAGCGCGCAAAGCTTTCATCTCAGCGCGCAGAATGACCATTCGCGAAGCGACGCCTTTGTATTTCTTCGTGACTCCTGTCACTTCTCGGTGGACCGCGCCTTGGTTCACAAGGCCCTGAAGCCTTTCATAAGCACGCAAGCGCAGCATCTCTTCGCCGCCGCTGGCTGCATTTCGCTCCCGCAGATTGACCAAGACAATTTCGAATAACGGCTTGAATTCGAAAGAGGCCTTCGACGAAAGCACAGCGATCAACTCTTCGGTAAGGTTATCCGGCGCACGACGTACGAAAGAAATACCAGATCGTTTAGACATCTAAGAGTATCGCACCAATCCGGGAAATAGCGACGGAGACTGTCTGGCCGTAGGGGGATCCGCAGATTCGCAGATTTTCACGACCTAATTCACGGCGATGTTAATAAGAAGGAAAGATCTTACTTCCTCTGATCAACGAAGATTTCCCAACGCTTTACGCTCTCCAGTTTCAAGATGCCTTTCGCAAACCACGGGTCGTTTCTCAATTTCTCTCGCACTTCATTTTCGTCTTGAGCGTTGACGATCAAAAGCGCGCCATGCGGAATCTCGCGTTCATCGACCAGGGGGCCGCCCATCGAAAGGAACCTTTCCGCAACGAGCCGGTCGATAAACGCGACGTGTTCGTCCCAAAAAGGCTGCTCACGCGTACTTTTCAATGGATCGGCATTCGGACCGGCTGAAGAAATTGCCAGGAACGTCTTCTTCATGGCGGACGAACTTCAAATGTCCGCGGTCGACATCAACCTGTCGGCTGGTCTGCGATTCGGAGCACAACTTTTCCGCGCGTGTGATGCGTCGCAGCTTGTTGTTGCGCCGCGATCGCTTCGCTCAGCGGCAGAACCTGCGTCACGATTGGTTTGATTTTCCCGGCGTCGATTAGTTGCGCGATCTCCGTGAGGTCTTCGGCATCGGGATGGACAGAGATGCCCGCACCGCGAGCCCCGCGTTTCTCGAGCTCTACGGGGTCGGGCCGCGCAACCAGTGACATAACGATGCCGCCCTTCTTCACCACGCCGTAGGAACGGGCCAGTGTTTCTTTGCCCACGGGATCGAGCACAACGTCTACGTCCTTCGCGACATCCTCAAATTTGGTCTTCGTATAATCTACTGCCACGTCTGCGCCAAGCTGCTTCAGGAGATCCTGGTTCGCAGTCGAAGCGGTTGCAATGACGCGGGCTCCGCGTGCTTTCGCGATCTGAATCGCGAAACTACCCACACCGCCTGAGCCGCCGTGAATGAGAACGGTTTGCCCCGCGCGGAGCTTCGCCACGTCCACGAGCGCCTGCCACGCGGTCAAGGCGCCCATCGGCACGGCAGCGGATTCCACAAAGTTCAGAGACTTGGGTTTCGCAGCCACCTCCCCTTCTTTGACCGTAACGTAATCCGCCCAGCCGCCGCCGAAAGTCGGGTACCCGTAAACGGCGTCACCGGCTTTGAGCTTTGTGACGTTTGCGCCGGTCTTCTCCACGACACCGGCGATGTCGTAACCTGGAATCAATGGCAAGTGCGTCCCAAATTCGCGAGCGTATTTGCCGCTGAGCGTCAGAGGGTCGGCAGGATTGACGCTGCTCGCGACTACGCGGATGAGCGCTTCGTCCGGGCTCGGCTCAGGTCGCGGTACCTCTTCGAATTTCAAGACCTCAGGTGCGCCGTACTGATGCGCGACAACGGCCTTCATCATTGGCTTTTCGTCACCACGCGCGAAGTGACCGGAGAGCGTGAAAATCGCGAGGCCTAGAAATGCAAGAGTGCGGCAAGAGATCTGCACAGGCTTTACCTTCGTGTGCGATTGCCCACGACGCGAATCCGAAATTGAGATATCAGCTTTCGATTGAAGGCCGCTGCGCTGAGTGCACAGTAACGAAAATAGGTGAGAGCCGCCGCCGAAGCCCAGAATTCCGGAAGAATGGTGGTTTTCGTCATTGTGACGATAACCGGCTGCTTGGTCTTGTTAATCATTGCAGGCGTCGCCAGCTTGGTTTCGTTGGCCGACAGGATCCATCCGATCGCCGGCACAATTGTATTCTGGGGTGTTTGCCTGGCTGTCGGATTGTTCGCGCTCTACTACGCGATCGCATACACAAGATTTCCTCCCGCGCTTGGCCCGCCGGAGGAGGATTTCGGTCCAAAATACGACGCCTATTTGCAGGCGCTCCGTGCGCGTCTCGCCACAAATCCTCGAACACGCGATTTGCCTGTCGTTACAAAGGAAGAGATCGAAAAGGCAATTGGGCATCTATCGGCCCAAGCGGACTCAGTAGTTCGCAGGACGGCAAGTACAGTCTTTCTTAGCACGGCATTGATGCAAAATGGCAGGCTCGACGGACTCATTGTCCTGTTCACTCAAATTCAGATGGTTGGACGCATCGCTCGCATCTACGTCCAGCGTCCTTCGCCTCGCGAATTAGCGCGGCTGTACGCGAACGTTGCCGGCACAGCGTTCGTCGCGAGCGGACTGGAATCGCTTGACCTTGGAGAGATGGTAGCGCCGCTTGCTGTTTCTGTGGTGCCGGCGCTCAAAGGCGGAATCCCGGGCTTGAGCGGCATATCGGCTCTTCTGGTGAAATGTGTTTCCAATGGCGCTGCGAACGCGTTCCTCACGCTGCGGGTGGGCGAAGTTGCGCGACGCTATTGCGAACTCACATCAAAATGTCCGCCCGACCTTATCCGCAAATCCGCTACAGCTGCGGCTGTTCAACATCTTGGTCGGATCGTGCGCGAAAACGGCGCCTTGGTGGTGAAGAAAATTTGGGCAAGCACTGGACGCGCGCTTATCGACAGCGGCGTATCGAAAGCCGAGGATATCGCAGGCGCGACGCGCGATCTTTTCGGTAAAATTTCTCCCTGGCGATTGAAAGAAGAAGATCCGGCCGCTCGTCCGTGATTCGTGATTCCGCGATGTTATTTTTCAGACGAATTCTTTTTCTGATCGTCCTCAGCTGCGTCGGCTCGACGCAGGGACGCGCGGAATCGAAGCCGGGATCGTCGCGCATGGTGACTGTGGCCGATGGCGTCTCTCTGCGAGTGATCGAAGCGGGTCAGGCGGGCGACGCGGCTGCGCTGGTTTTTATTCCGGGCTGGAGCACAGGTGCGGATATTTGGAAACGTCAAATCGATACCTTCGCAAAAACCAATCGAGTCATTGCATTCGATCCTCGTTCGCAGGCCGAATCAACGAAGACGACAAGCGGAAACACACCGGAAACGCGCGCACAGGATTTACATGCGTTGCTGGAGCGCCTCGGTGTGCGGCGACCTGTTCTGATTGGATGGTCGCAAGGCGTTCAGGACGTCGCCGCTTATGTCGAGCGGTACGGCACCAAAGATCTCGCGGGAATAGTGTTGGTGGATGCGGCCATTTCCGATGGCACGGATGGCATGGCTGCGCGCCCGCAAGAAACGGCGGAGCAATTCAAAATGTTTGCCGTTTATCAAGCGCACCAACCGGAATATTTAGGCGGCATGATGAGAGCAATCATCAGCAAACCGCAGAGCGATGACACGATGAAATGGCTGGTCAGCACCGGGATGAAAACGCCGCCTGATGTCGGTGTTGGAATGCTCGTTGCCGACATGTTTGGTGTGAATCGCGCGCCGGCCCTGAAGAAAATTGATTGTCCAACGCTGATTATCGCCTCAGCGAAATCCGATGAGCTATCGCGGCAGCAGGTGGCTGCGAACCAGATTGCGCATGCGCGTTTCGAAAAGATCGACGATACCGCGCACGCAGTATTCATCGATCAGCCGGATCGCTTCGACGAACTGCTCAAGACATTTTTAGCCGGTCTCCCGACAAATAGTTTACACAATTAATGGCGCTGCATTCGAGCTTGGCGCGCCCGGCGGTCGCGCCCTACCAACTGAAACTGGCGCCCTTGCCGCGGCGAGGAGGCTGCGGTCGCGCTATCCTTGAATTGCGAGTCCTTGGCATTTTTTCAAATCAAGTTTACCCGAGGCAAGGACTGGGATTGCTTCAACACGCTGGACCTGTTTGGGAATCCACAAGTTTGGCACGCCTGCTTCGTGAAGCTTGCTGCGCAACTGTGCGAGATCGATATCTACCGCGCTAAGCAGGACTAGCGCTTCGCCTTTTGCCTCGTCCTGAATTCCCATGACGGCTAGCGGACGTTCGTCTCTCCCAGACAAACCAAGGAGATCGACAATTTTGCTCTCGATTGTTTCGTGCGGCACCATCTCGCCGCCGATTTTTGAAAAGCGCGAGAGTCGCCCTTCGATATAAAGGAATCCATCCTCGTCGAACCGGCCGATATCCCCTGTTTTCAACCAGCCATCATGAAGGACTTCCGCGGTTTGCTTCGGATCGTGCAGGTAACCTTCGAAAATGTTCGGCCCGCATAGCCAAAGCATTCCAGTCTCGTACAGCGAAAGTTCTCGATCTGTTTCCGGTTCGCGAATCTCCGCGGCGATTCCTGGCGCCATCCTGCCAACCGATCCCAAACGGCTGGATGATTGCACATGTTCTCCAGGCCTTTTCGGTTCGGGATCAGGCAGATTTGTGCTCACTACCGGCGCGGTCTCGGTAAGCCCGTAGCCTTCGTACACTTTTTTGTCGAAGCGCTTCTCGAAATGAACGGCTAGGTCGAGCGGCAATTTTTCAGCGCCAGTGATGATGAGGCGCAAGCTGCGAAGTTGCTGCGGCTCGGCCTTGCGCAGATACATGCGCAGAAAGGTAGGAGTCACAAGGAGGAACGTGAGTTGGTATTGTTCGATCAGCGCGGTGTTCTTTGCCGCTTCCAACGGATTGGGATACGTGACAATTCGCACGCCTTCGATGAGCGGATACCAGAGCGTGACGGTCGATCCAAAGGTGTGAAAGAATGGAAGGGACGCGAGGATCGCGTCGGTCTTCCTGGCGTCCAGCAGCGCGCGGAACTGAGAGACGTTCCCGACAACGTTGCGGTGGCTGATTACAACGCCCTTTGGTTCCCCAGTGGTTCCACTGGTAAAAAGCAACACTGCTTCCCTGTGCCCGCCTTCCTTTGGAATTTGCAAAACACGCAGAAGTAGGCCCGCCGGAACCACGATCGACAGGATCCACCAGAAAACGATCTGGCCTTTCATTCGCGGCATCAACTCGTCTAATTTCAAAACGCGCTCCGGCCACGGAAAATCGTTAATGCGCTCCATGAATTGCGTTGCTGAAATTGCGACCCGCAGGTTCGCGCGCTTGCAGCACGATTCATTCGCAGCCCGTCCCACCGTGAAATTAAGATCGACAGGAACCTTGTTCGCCAGCGTTACGGCCAGGTTCGCCACCATCGATGCTTTGCTGGCAGGCAAAACAATGGCGATTCGATCGTCGGAAAATTCCTTCCGCAGATAGCGACTCAATGCCGCTGCCGCGCCGAGCAGCTTTGCGCGACTGAGCTGGCTATGATCGATTCCATCGATCACCGCCGTTACGAAGCGTCTGCGTTTCAGTCCGCGCACGCATTCTTCGGCAAGATGTCGGTTCAATGAAGGACGGCGACTGAAACAAAATTCGCCGAGCTTAAGCAATTCCTCGCGGACTGTCGCATTATCAGCCACCTCGGCTTTGAGCGGTTTGCCAAAGGCGATCGTTACAGGGTACGGGATACGTTTGGGAAATTTCGTGAAAAATCGTCCGCCCTGGAATGAGAAGATTGAACCCCAAAGTTGATCGAGCCAAACCGGAACGACCTGCGCGTTAGCATGGCGCGCGATCAATTCGTAACCGCGCTGCAAACGCAAAAGGACTCCTGTGCGTTCCAACTGACCCTCGGGAAAAAGACAGACGATCTCGCCCTCAGCGATTTTTTCCGCGGCAGCACGAATGGCAGAACGCGAATTGCGAGTATTGATTGGAATACAACCCAACATGTGCAGAAGCGGGTGAAGGACAGGGTTATGATAATGTTCCTGGTCGATGACGTACCGAATCGGCCGCGAGCAGGCGAGCTGCAGAACGATGGCATCAACCCAGGTGATGTGGTTAGGCAAAAGCAGGAACCCGCCCGGCGGAATGTTTTCCAGTCCCAGCGCAGTGACCCGATAAAAGCCGTGCACCAGCAGGCGACCAAAAAAATAGAGAGCGCGTTTTGCAACGGACATGGAAGGCATCGTTATTGATTTACATTCTGCTCCGGGCAAACTGCAATCCCGCAATTGCAATGCAACCTGGCGAGAAAAAAACGATCAGTGGCGCAAGCAGCGCTCTCTTTCTGCTCCTGGCCATCAATCTTTTCAACTACATCGACCGTCAGATCCTCGCCGCACTCGAGCCTGATATTCGCGCAACCTTTTTCGCACCTGAAGATGTAAACCGGATGACAAAGACCGGTCTGCTTGGCGTCGCATTTTTCGTGACTTACATGTTCAGCGCACCGGTTCTGGGATTTCTGGCGGATCGGATTTCGCGTTGGGTCATCGTTGGTATTGCCGTCATTTTGTGGAGCCTGGCTAGCGGCGCGTCAGGTCTAGCCGCGACGTTCGGGATATTGTTTGCTACTCGTATCTTTGTTGGAATTGGCGAAGGCGGTTATGGGCCGGCGGCGCCGACGATCTTGTCCGATCTTTTCTCGATCGAAACACGGGGTCGGATCATGGCGATTTTTTGCGCCGCAATTCCAGTCGGCAGCGCGCTCGGCTATGTGATTGGGGGATTGATCGGCGCTCATCTGGGGTGGCGCTGGGCATTTTATCTAGTTGCCCCGCCAGGTTTGCTGCTGGGTCTGCTGTGCTTCTGGCAACGCGATCCACGCGTCACCGCAGATCATCTGGTACAAAAGGCACCGCGCCGCGGCATTCGTGACTACCTGAACTTGTTCCACACACGCTCGTATCTCATCAACTGCATCGCAATGACGTTGATGACTTTTGTAACGGGCGGTTTGGGTTTCTGGGTGCCGGCGTATCTCCGTTATCGCAATCAAAGTCCTGACGTGGGCATGACTATCTTTGGTTTGATTACTGTAGTCGCGGGCCTGGTCTCCACGCTTTTGGGCGGTATCACCGCCGACAAGTTGCGTCCGCGATTCGCAGGTTCCTATTTCTGGGTTTCGGGAATCGGAATGTTGATCGCGTGTCCGATTTTCGTCCTGAGCCTTTACATTCCTTTTCCTGCGGCTTGGGTCACGATGTTCTTGGCGATTTTTTTCCTGTTTTTAAACACAGGTCCCTCCAACACCGCGTTGGCCAACGTATCGCTGCCTGCAGTGCGCGCGACGGCGTTTGCCGCAAACATCTTTGTCATCCACGCATTGGGCGATGTGCAGGCGTTCTGGCTCCTGGGATATATCGGTGGTCACACAAATATGCATGTGGCATTTCTTTTTGTGTCCGGAATTATTCTCCTCTCCGGCGTGGTTTGGCTTATTGGTGTTAAGTATCTGCCGGCTGATACGGCTGCGGTAGAAGCCCAAAGATGACACGTGGCAAATCACGCCGCTGCAGGAGCCCAATCTAAGCTACCGACGAATTCGAGCGCTTGATCGACTCGTTGTCGTTACTATTACTGCTCAGGTTCCGGCGGGGGGGAGGCGCTCTCGGGCCTTTCTGGCTTCCTGTGAGGACGCGATTGTCTGCCTTCCCTGGTTCTTTCGCTTGGACTCGTCGCTTCGGGTGGGGATTCCCGGGTGGCCCGAGAGGGTTCTCTCTGAAGTTCAGCACCGCCGCTCGGGGATTCTGTTTCCTCCGGCCGGGCTTTCGTGCCCTCTTCTCTGGTCTCGCTCGGAGATTCTGTTTTTCCTGATCTGGCTCTCTCGCGCTCTTCTCTAGCCGGAGGGCTCTCCGCGGCACCTTCACGTTCGCGCCGCGGTGCCGTCGCGTGAGGCCTTGGTCCTATCGCACGCGGACTGGGCGATGCTCTTCCGGCAGGTGAAGTTGCCTGGGCGGGCGACCTTGCAGAGGCAGGCGGAACCGTTGCTGCAGGTGAGACGCCCCCGGGTGGAGGTGAGCCAGCGCCTGCACCGGTGGTTGCTCCAGTGGAGACGCCCGTTGTGGTTGTACGAGAGACTCCAGCACCAATTTCCGCTCCAGGGCTTACACCATAGTAGCTATAAACGTTGGTAATGTAATCGGGCCTCGAATATTCATCGATGCGTGCATAGTCGAATACGGGCGCGCTGTAGATTCGCTCTCGATCGACGGTCACAGTAAGAGCGCTTACGTCGGATGCAGGAGAATAAACTGCCCACGGAACTGCAACGAATTTACCACCGCCGGCAGCACGTGTTCCACCCTCGCCGGTGGAAAGGACGGTGTAGGCCATGCAACCGGTGCTGCGATCGATCATGACGTCTTTGACAACGCCGATCTCTTCGCCCTGCGCCGATTTCACCTTCGTGCCGACGAGTTTGCTAACTTGGACGGTCGTGCTCTGAGTCTGTGCCGACAAAGAAACTATGGCCGCACCCAGAACGGCCAGCATTGCTTCGAATGAATGTAATGTTTTCATAAGCGATGAGTTTTAGGGGCCGCAATGAACAGGCCCGCCACAAAACAATCGCCGCCCGCGGTTACTGCAGATGTCAAAACAAGTGGCGAAGCTAGGAAAATGCGTTCCCTTGTGAACTCCTATGTGGACCTCGCGCTTCCTCGCTGGCTGCATGCTGATATTGCCTTGCAGTCAGATGCACGCGGACGGTGTTCCAGACGATTGTACACAGCTCATCCTGGGTATCGCGCCTACGTGGAATTCCATGCGCGGCGAGCTGCGACTCTTTGAACGTGCGCGCGGTGGAGATTGGACGGCGGTGGCTGGACCGTTTCCGGTTTTATTTGGCAAAAATGGGCTCGCCTGGGGTACCGGACTCACTGGGAAAAATGAACCGGGTCTTCGAAAGAAAGAGCGCGATGGTCGCGCACCCGCTGGCGTTTTCGAGATTGGTCAGGTTTTCGGATACGAAGCCCACCTGCCCGCCGGCGGCGACTATCCATATCATCAGGTGACGGAGGCAGACATTTGGAGTGATGACCCGCGTTCGCCTAACTACAATCGGCATATCGTCATTGATCCGAAGAATCCCCCGGATAATTACACACACGAAAAAATGCGCTCGGGCGATTTCGCCTACCACTGGCTCGTCGAGGTTCGTCACAATTCCGATCCACCGGTGCCCGGCGCGGGAAGCGCGATTTTTTTTCATATCCGCCGCGGCGTGAATCGGCCGACTACTGGCTGCACGACGATGGCACAAGAAAACCTTGTGAAACTGATCACCTGGCTGCGAGCAAAACGGCATCCTTGCTACGCATTATTGCCCGCCAACGATTACGATAAGAAATGGCGTTCGTGGAATCTGCCTTCTCCCGATGCGTTCTCACACCCGCCTCAGGCGGGCTCCCCAAGTTTGCCTCGTTGATTGCTGAGATTGTTCAGTTAGTTTCGCTTCATGCGAAGACGACGTCCTAATCCTGATTCGGAGGCGAACATTCGCCGCATCGACACAAAAGCGCGCGCGAAGAAACAGACGCATGGCTTTCAGGTCCACTTCCTTCGCGGAGACAAAATCGTAACGAAGATGTTTAGCGATAGCGTCTATGGTGGCAAACTGGGCGCGAAACGTGCCGCGCGAAAATTCAAGCGATCGGCTCTGCGTCGTTTGCCTCGGAGAAAGTTTGTCGGATTTAAGTGAGCAACGCTGCGATTGCTACAGCTTTTTTGACCCGCCGCCACTAAGGCTACGGCTCGGCAGGCGATAAACTTTCCAGCATTCAATGAATCCCGGTGCAAAGTCTTCTGGTCTGGCCGCGACCCAGTCATCGACGATGGTCTCAGGAAAGAATGCGCCAGTTTCAATCTCTGTTCGGTTTGGCGACAAGTTGCCGGCAACTTCGCCGCGATAAAGCCAGACGAACTCCTGGTCGGTACATTCTGAAGCAGGAAGCTTCGAAATTTTTTTGAGAGGAACGCTAATGCACAGTTCTTCCTTCAGTTCGCGCACAGCTGTTTCGTCATAGCTTTCCGCGGCAATTACGTGACCAGCAGCGCTTGAGTCCCATCGCAGAGGATGCCGATCTTTCCAGCGCGAACGTTGCTGCAGATAGACTTCGCCTGCCGGGTTGAAAATCAGGATGTGAACGGCGCGATGGCGCAAGTTATTCGCATGTACCTCGGAGCGGCTGGCATCCCGCAAAATTCTGTCGTTTTTATCGACGACTGGAAAACGCTCATTGTTCGTTAGACCAGAATCGGGACACGGCGGCGGCGCGATGAAATTCGCCAGGCCGATCCATTGAAGTAATGAGAGCTCTTCAGCCCGCGTTTTGGAATCGATGTTGAGCTGCCGGGCGAAAGTGTCCCAGTTATCGACTCGCTCGCGAAGCAACTTTCTGAGTTGCTTTCTTCTCTGAGAAAAACCGACGCGAATCAATTCCAGAAGCAACTCTTCATCGTGCTGAGGCAATTCCCGCGGGTCTCGCGGCAAGAGTCGCACCACCGCGGAATCAACTTCAGGTCGCGGCAAGAAAACCGTTGCTGAAACGGTGCGCAGATATTTTACATGGTGTCGCAATTGGATGCGCAATGTAAGAGCCCCGTAATCATGAGTAGACGGCTTTGCAGAAAGACGCCTTGCCATCTCCTTTTGTAATGTGAACAACCACAGTGAGATAGGGCTAGGATGCGCGAGGAACTTCAAGAGCAGTGCGCTCGAAATGTTATACGGAAGATTGCCGAGTAATTTCACGCATCGATGCGCAAACAAGACGCGCGCATCAAATTTGAGCGCGTCGATGTTCAGGACTTCCAGTCGCTCATGACTGAAATGCTCGCGTAAAAAATTAGATAGGCGCGTATCTTTCTCGATTGCGAGAACTCGCGCGCCTTTCTCGAGAATCAATTTTGTTAACGCCCCCAGGCCGGGTCCGATTTCCAACACGTAATCGTCTGAAGTGATCTGCGCTTGATCGACAATCCACTGCGCAAGGTTTTGATCGTGAAGGAAGTTTTGGCCGAGAGTCTTGACTGGCGAGACGCGCAATTCTTGAAGGGTCTTCCGTATCTCGGATAGCTTCATGGGAAGCCTCCCGCAGGGGGCGCTAAATCTGGGGAAAACTAGTCTCTTTGTTCACAAAATCGTGTGAACAAAATATACAGGCGGGAGGAATTTTATTCACAAGTTATTCACGGGAGATATACTAGCCACATACCTGACGTGATGGGTGCGTCGAGAGACGCCTTCTCGTCTGGTCATTGAGCTTCTTCCAATTCCCGGCGGCGGCGTTTTTTCCGGCTGGCTAAATACATGCGACGCGCCTCCTTCAGTGAGACGCCTTCGATAAAGTACGCAGTCGCGGCGCGACCAATCGCGTACGTTCCCGAGCCTGCCACTAGCCCGCACACGACGTTCCCCCAACCCGGAAAAAATTTCAGGATCGCGCGGGCGCCTTCGCGCAGGAGCATCGCTGCGCCAACGTTCGCACCGAGAGCGCCGGCGAATTCCGCGGAAGCACGCAGGCTGCGTTCCCGTCCACTTACATACATGATTCCAGAAACCATCATCAGTTGCAGGCTGGTCAGAATCGGCAGATCGGCGAGCGGAATCGGTTGTGCGCCGATGGCAGTACAAACGGCGGTCGTAGATTTTACCAAAAGCTGCGCCACCTCCCGCTGCGCTTCTCGATCTCGTGATATTCGGATCATTTCCATCCGCGCTTCATTCGGCAACTCGCGCGCGAGGATCGACATAAGACGCCGTGTTTCCGCAGGAGGCAGTTCAAATCCCTGACCGTTATCTACAGGAACCAACCGCAACGTTTCCAAAAACACACCGCGCCTGGCAAGACTTGATCCGGCTACGCGGTGGTCGTGTGTCGCACCAAGGCCGTTGTGACCGCGCGAAGCGATCGTCTCCAACGCCGGAAGGATGATCTCGATCATCTTGCGGTCCGCTTCCAATGTCTCATTCCAGCTAAGATAACTGTTTAAGTCAGCCAGTTCGCGTTTTTCCAACTCCGGCGGGAGTTGGTTGTCGCGAATGAAAAAAATGATATCGGCAGCGCGATATTTGAGTTCGTCCCGGACGTGAATGGCCGCGGACTCGTCGACCCCGCGGATATCAATTACCGTGATCTTTCCCCGCTCAGGGAAGCCGATATCGAACCAGCGGCAAAGCGGCACAGTGGCTGGGGCGAGAAATTCGGTCGAACCAAAAAGGGCCGAGACGATTTTCCTCGCAGGTACTTCCGCCGAGCCAGCAAAAAGAAAACGCGGTGGACGTTGCTGGAGAAACAATTGCTTCAGTGGTGTGAGCTCGCTGAGAACAGGTTTTCGGATTTTCGATGGCAACCTGCCTGCAAGACGTTCGAGCCGCTCGACAATTTGGAGCAGTGATGGTGTTTTCACAGGTGACGTAGTCCCTCGATCTTCCGGTTTACCAGCGTCCAAAAGCTCGGCAGTGGAAAATACATTGTCGAACGCAAATGTTCGGCCATATAGAGATTCGCGTCTTTAATCTTTAAACGGAAATTAGAAATCTTCCCTTCCTTTTCCATGAGTCTAAATATCAAAATTCTCTCTGAGGCGGCGGAC
>JBKPOB010000024.1:0-5524 GCA_046732875.1 Verrucomicrobiota bacterium
CTGGGATTTGAAACCGCTTCGCTCGATCCAGCGCTGGTACATCCGTAGCAACATGTCGGCCCAATCGCATGATTCTGTGCCACCCGCGCCGGAGTGAATGGTGACAAATGCGTTCGCGCGATCGTTTTCGCCGGAAAGAAACTGGCGCAGCTCGAATTCGTCGAGCTTATGAGCCAGACGATCGTGTTCGGTCGCGACTTCCTTCTCCGCGTTAGCGCGGGCCGCGGGATCGCTTTCTTCCGCGGCGAGTTCGTGCAACGCGCTGAAATCCTCGATCTCGCGTTCCAGTTCTTGAAACGGGTTGATCAGCGAGCGGAGGCGCGAAACTTCCTCGACGTCTGCCTGGGCGCGTTCGCGATTCGACCAGAAATCGGGCCCCGCCATGCGCCCTTCGATTGTGGCTAGATCTTTTTGGAGCTTTTCGACGTCAAAGAAACCTCCGCAGCTCACGGACGCGCGATTTCAAATCCTCGGCATCGGGGATGGAGACTTCAGTTGGCATGATGAAAAATATAGTCCAACGAGCGCCGTGCGCAAAACGTCGTGCTGCGGTCTGTTTGCCTTGGGTAGCGCGGCGCGTCTCGCGTGCTGGCGAGCGCGTCCCCGCGATCGCGAACTTTCGTCTGGGTTGCTCTCTTCCTCCTGGCAGGAGCAAGAGAAAGACTGTTTCGGCGCGACGCCGAAACCAGCACGCGAAACGCGTGCGCTACCCTATCGGCGCGTAGGCTTGTCGGGTTTTGGCTTCGCAGCGCGCGCTGGCTCGAGACGAAAAATTGTTTCGCCTTCTTTCATCAGATCGAGACGATCGCGCGCAACCGTTTCCAGATAGGTTGAATCGGTTTTGAGCAGATTGATCTCGCGCGTCTGATGTGCGAGCAGATTTTGTTGTTCGTTTACCTGTTGTTGCAGATTGTCGATCTCGGCACGGCTTTGCATCAACTTTTTGTACGGCGGAACAAACAAGCTCACGATTATAAGCCAGATCGCCAGGACCAGGAGAACCCGGAGAGTTCGGTTCAATCGCTGCCACACAGTAGCTTCGCGGCGCGCGCGGAAGTCGGCGTAAGTCTGATCCACTTAGCGCATTGTAACGCCGTATACCGCTTTGTCACCAAGTTCTTCTTCAATTCGCAGCAGCTGGTTGTACTTGGCGATCCGATCGCTGCGGGAGAGCGATCCGGTCTTGATTTGCCCGGCGTTCGTCCCGACCGCGATGTCGGCGATCGTGGCGTCTTCCGTTTCCCCTGAGCGATGACTGATCACAGTTGTATACTGATTTTTCTTTGCCAAATCGATTGTCGCCAGCGTTTCGGTCAGCGTGCCGATCTGATTCACCTTGATCAAAATCGAATTCGCCACGTGCTCGGCAATTCCTCTCCGTAAGAATTCTACGTTTGTGACAAAGAGATCGTCGCCCACCAGCTGGATCTTCTTACCCAGCTTTGCAGTGAGTTTTTTCCAGCCGGACCAGTCATTTTCGGCACAACCGTCCTCAATCGAAATAATGGGAAATCGGGCGCAAAGTTCCGCGTAGTAATCGATCAGTTCGTCGGAGGTTTTCTTTGAGCCGTCTGATTTCTTGAAAATGTAAACGCCGTTTTTGCTATCGTAGAATTCGGAGGCAGCGGGATCGAGAGCGATAAATATCTGTTCACCCAACTTGTAGCCTGCCCTTTCGACAGCTGTCGAAATCGATTCGAGAGCGTCCTCGGCGGAACTGAGTTGCGGCGCGAATCCACCTTCATCGCCCACTGCCGTCGAAAGATGTCGATCTTTCAGGACAGACTTGAGCGCGTGAAAAACCTCGACGCCATAACGCAACGCTTCCAAGAAACTCGGGGCGCCGCGCGGCATAATCATGAATTCCTGGAAATCGATCGGCGCGTCCGAGTGCGCGCCTCCATTCAAAATGTTCATCATCGGCACTGGCAAAACTCGCGCGTCAGGTCCGCCGAGATATCGAAACAGCGGCAGCTTTTCCGCGGTCGCGGCAGCATGCGCCACCGCCAGCGAGACCCCGAGCAGCGCGTTTGCGCCCAAGTTGTTTTTGTTAGGCGTGCCGTCGAGTTCGATCAGTTTTCTGTCAATCTTAGCCTGATCCAACGCGTTCCATCCTTTGAGGGCCGGCGCGATCTTCTCGTCAACGTTAGCCACCGCTTTCTTAACGCCTTTGCCGCCGAACCGGCTCTTATTGCCGTCGCGCAATTCCCATGCTTCATGTTCGCCCGTGCTCGCCCCGCTCGGGATCGCCGCGCGCCCAAGTGCCCCGCTTTCAAGACGCACATCGACTTCGATGGTTGGATTGCCGCGCGAATCTAAGATTTCGCGCGCATGGATTCGGCTGATGCTGCTGCGTGCCATACCACTCTGCGCGGACTAGAACAGCTTTCCGCAGATGAGGCAAATCACGTTTTCCGACCCTTTGATTCTGCTAAGAAGCTATTTCGTGATTACTGCAAAAGAACCGGCACCTGGGGCTCATTCTTTTGGCAGCGCGAGATTCATATTGGCAATTTCGCTCGGACACGCATAATCTCAGCGATGATTCGTCTGACCAGATTAGGCGTAATTGCGCTAATTGGAACCGTCACTGCCTTTGGCGCGGAGACCGGGCGCATTCCCGCTGACCAACTGGCAAAAGCGGCCCGGAGTGATTCGATTACTATTCCAATGCCGGGCGAACTTTTCGCGGCCCTTGGAAAGACGGGCAAAACAAATTGGGCGGGTCAATATCGTGCACCAATTCCGGTGACGTACAGCAATCGCGCGCAGATCGCCCTTAACCTGGGGGGGTTGATTGCTGATGGCTTTATCGCTGTGGAAGCAAAGGACGGTCAGCAGGTCAAAAATATCGGGTCGGACATCATCAAACTCGCAAAAGCGCTCGGGATCAGCGAGAAGCTGCTCAGTCGCGGTAGCAGCATCAACGAATTTGCCGAGAACAACGAATGGGACACGCTGCAGGAAGAACTGGAAGCGACGCAGAACGAAGTTAAATCTTCGATGCAATCACATGCCGACCAGGACCTGGTGATTCTGGTGACTCTCGGTGGTTGGATTCGAGGCACGCAGGTGGTCACGTCGGTGATAGTGCAGAACTATGACGAAAGCGCCGCCAAGGTGCTGCGGCAGCCAGCCCTCGTTCATTTCATGCAGTCAAAAATCAACGAAATCTCACCCGAATTGCGCAACGAGCCACTGGTCAAAGATGTTAATGAAGAGCTCGGTAAAATTGAAAAGCTGGTTTCCTTCCCGGCAGGTAAGGCACCTAATGTCGAAGAGGTGCGAAAGGTCAACCAAGCAGTCGGCAAGCTAATGGAGGAAATAGAAAGCAAAGAGGCGCCAAAATGAATCGTAGCCTGTTGATTTCATTATCGGCTTTTCTGCTGGCCGTTGCCGTCACTGTGCGCGGGGAAACGGATGCGGAGGTGCAGGCGCGCAAAGATGCTCTCGATGTTGCGGCGGCATTTTCAAACGACGGTTTCAAGATTCGAGACGGACATTGGTGTGGGATCGTCAAACCGCACGAACACTCCCTGGTCGCAGTCAATCTCTACGCAGGAAACAACTACTGGTTCTCTGCCGCTGCCACGGACCCGGCAAAGAAAATTGCCGTCAGCGTCTATGATGAGACGGGAAAACAGGTGACTACGGAAAGCTACGATAACGGGGAAAAAGCTGCGGCAGGCTTTGCTCCGCCGAACAGCGGTCAATACTTTGTCTCGGTAGATCTGTTGGAAGGCGAGCAGAGCAGCTTTTGTCTCGTTTATTCCTACAAGTAAACCGATGTTGCGTGTTCGTGCGCGCTGCGTCTGGCATTAAGTAATAAACATCTGCAGCTTCACAGCAGGTCGATGATTTCGCTCCAGGTTTTCTATGAAGGGAATGTTCAGGGCGTCGGGTTTCGCTGGACCGTGCGTCATACGGCCAAGGGCTTTGATGTAACTGGCTGGGTTCGCAACCTGCCGGATGGACGCGTAGAACTTCAAGTTACCGGAGAGGAAGGTGAAGTGCGGGCCTTTCTCGACAACGTTGCGCAAGGCGAGCTTCACTCGCTGATCCATAAGCAAACGGAACACAAATTGGAGAAACCAGTTACCGCCCGCGGCTTTGAGATTCGCTATGACTGACTCGCCACGGCCGGAGGCTGGCGAAGGCGGAAGCCGGGCGGAAGCGAGTCCAGCAGTCGCGGTTCACGGACTGACGAAAACATTTCCAATTCCCTGGCACCCCGCTCGCGGGATTGTCGCTGTGAAGAACCTTAACCTTCGCATCGAGCGAGGCGAAGTTTACGGCTTGCTCGGGCCGAATGGTTCCGGCAAAAGCACAACCCTGAAAATAATTCTCGGATTAGTTTCCCCAACGCGCGGGCGCACGGAAATTTTTGGACGCGACAGTCGTCTCGTCGAAAGCCGGGAAGCAGTCGGTTTTTTACCGGAAAATCCGTACTTCTACAAATATCTTAGCGGAGAAGAAACGCTGCGTTTCTTTGGGCGTCTTTGCGGGCTTCACGGTGCCCGGCTAAAGGCACGCATCAATGAATTGCTCGACCTTGTCGGCTTGACCGAAGCGCGCAAACGGCGGCTGGGCACTTATTCCAAAGGCATGTTGCAACGCATTGGTCTTGCACAGGCACTGATTCACGATCCGAGACTGGTCGTGCTGGATGAACCGACTGCTGGGGTCGATCCAGCAGGCTCACGGGAAATTCGCGATTTGATTCTCGATCTGAAGCGCCGCGGAATTACGGTGCTGCTTTCCTCGCATTTGCTCGCGCAGGCGCAGGAAATTTGCGACCGCGTTGGCATTCTCGCCGATGGCGTGCTGGTGCGCGAAGGGCATCTGCAGGAACTGATCGCAATTGAAAATCAAACCGAGCTCGTCATCACCGACGCGTCCGCTCAACTCATCAACGAAATCGAATCGGTCATTAACCGGTCGAAAGCAAAGCTGATCGAACGTCGAAAATCGAGGACCACGCTGGAGAGATTGTTTCTCGAGGCGACAGGAAATGACGAAGCTCGAATGTCGAAGGACGAAGGAATGACGAAGCAGAAATGACAAACATCGAAAACGCTTCAACGCTTCAGCGTTTTAACGATTCAAAGATGGCGATACCGCATCGCGCCTTCTCTCTCACACGAATCCTTGCCATTACGTTCAATACGCTGACGGAACTGACGCGCCTGAAGGTCTTTTATGTGCTGCTCGTTTTTGCGCTGCTGTTGATTGGCAGCTCGAGCTTCATGGCGCAGTTCTCTTTTCAACAGGAATTCCAAATCCTGAAAGATGTTTCGCTCGGCGCGATCTCGATCTTTACATCACTGCTGGCAATCGTTGCGACTGCGCGACTGATTCCCCAAGACATCGAAGACCGTACGGTTAACACCATTCTCGCAAAGCCGGTGCCCCGCTTTGAATATGTGCTCGGTAAAATCGCGGGAGTTCTTCTGTTGCTGGCAATCAGCACTCTGGTGATGACCGCAGGGTTTCTGCTGGTTTTGTATTTGCGTGAACAAGCCGT
>JBKPOB010000025.1:0-6744 GCA_046732875.1 Verrucomicrobiota bacterium
GGGTGGACTTGGATTTGGTCTGATGAGTTTCTGCGCTGCGACAATTCGGCCTGGCTTCGATGTCGTCGCAGAAGCCGTCGGGCTCGAATCAAAAATGAAAAAAGCGGATATCGTGGTTACGGGCGAGGGGAGTTTGGATACGCAAACGTTGGAGGGAAAAACGCCCGCTGGCGTTGCGAGGCTGGCGCGCAATCTCGGCAAAAAAGTTTTCGCAATCGTAGGGCGCTTCGACGGGGACCAACGGGTGCGCGAATTATTTGATAAGGTCTATCAACTCGCGCGTCCGGAAATGAGTGAAAAGGAACAAATGAAGCGCGCTGGAGAATTATTGCGCGAGAAAGCGCAAGAACTCGCTAGGAGTTGTAGGGCGTTTTTGTGAAACGCACTTGTTTAGCGCCGATGGCGCAGCATTCATCCTGAGCCTGGGGCGACACCCCAGGATTCGAGGAACCTCAAAACGGCCAGCGCTGAAAGTGCGATTCACGTTCGGCGCCGATTCGATTATGACTCGCGCTTTCAGCGCTGGTTTGGACGGCGATTTGAATTCCTAGGGCGATGCCCCAGGCTACACTGAGATAGCGCCTTTGGCGCTGAACGCGGACGCGAAGCGCCACCGGTTAGTGCGATTTCTTTGCGCTCCTCGGATCGTCGGCCGGATTGACGTAGTTAATCTGCCACGGGCCAATCCCATGGAGTTGGATGACAGTCTCCCCTTCAGACCAGGCGCTGTGTTTCATGCCAGCGGGCCAGTATCCGAACGATCCGGCGGAAAGTTTTTTTGCGTTTGTGCGATCGAGCGCTTCTCCGGTCGCAAGAAAAAGAGCACCCGAAATCACAGTGACCCGTTCAGTCTTTGGGTGGGTATGCGGTGGGATGTGATAGCCGTCAGGAAACTGGAAACGCACTACGAACGGACCCTCTTTCGTCGGGTCTCCTTCGAGCGCCGTCAACTTTGCACCAGGAGGTAAGGCTGCCGGCCCCGCTTTCCATTCAATAGTTGCAGCAGGATAAAGACGCATCTCTCCAGATTGCATTTCTTCGGCGGATAACCGTGCCTGGCCGAAGACGACGGCCAAGAGAATAACAATGAGGGAGACGACAACAGTTTTCATGCACTGAATATTGTTCCCGATTTTGTGGCGGCAAGTCGTTCAATAAAACTCGCGATATTGCTTAGCTGTTTCGACGTAGCTCCATGCCCATCGGGCAATATCTTTTTGTTCATCTAGGCTCAATTGGCGACGGATCTTCGCCGGCGACCCGAGCACGAGCGAGCCAGGAGGAATTTTTGTCCCGATCGTGACAAGAGCGTTTGCGCCAATGATGGAGCGTGCCCCTACTTCCACATCGTCGAGAATGATGGCGCCCATCCCAACGAGCACTTCGTTGTCGATCGTGCACGCGTGCACGATCGCGGTGTGGCCGACGGTGACCAGTTCGCCCATGGTTGTTGGGTAATTTGTGTCGACGTGAACAACGGCATTGTCCTGGATGTTCGATCGCGGGCCGATGACGATGCGATTGATATCGCCACGAAGCACTGCGCCGTACCAAACACTCGATTCTTCCTCCAGAATCACGTCGCCAGTCACCGTTGCGCCTGGGACAATCCAGGCGCTGGAATGAATGGTAGGACCTTTTTTAAGACGCGAAGCGATACCGGCGTGCCCGGTGAGCAGTGTATCGGGTGTGATATGCATGTTGGCGGTTAATGTTTAACATCCAATGCTCGACGTCCAACGCTCATGAGAGAATCCGTTTTCGGACGTGCGCTAGGCGACCGCCGAACCGGCACGAAACATTTCAAGAATGTAATAAAAAGACTTGCATCGCCGGGAACGATCCCCTTTCATCGCGGCCATGTTTTCGAAGACTACCCTGGCTCTGGGCACCGCGCTGGCGGGGATCGCGTTCTGTTGTTTTGTTGATTCCGGCCTGGCTCAGGACGCTCTCACAGCTCCCGTTGCCGCAAACGATAATGACGATGTCGATGGTGACGAGACCGACAACAACGATGAAAAATCCCGTCGCCGCCGCTCGCACAAGAGGGGTGACGTTAAGACGGACAACGCGCCCTGGGCCAATGCAAATGAAAACCGGTCTCTGGCGGTAACGAGCGTCACTGAAACCGCCGAGGCCGAGAGCGTCATCGTCACTGGAACCTGGTTCGACACTTATCCGGTGCCGTACCCGGCGTTGCCACCAGTCGAAGGGACACGAATCAATGCCGGCAAGAAAACGTCATTCGTCAAACCGGAAGAATTCCCTACCTTCGCCGGTAATGACTACCGGGAGGTGATGGCAACTACACCTGGCATCGTCGTCAGCGAAGAGCCCCAATCGCCAATCATCAACTTTGGTTATCGCGGGTTAAATTCGCAGCGCAGCGAGTTTACGCAGGTGCTGAAAGACGGCGTTTCGATCAAGAACGAGCAATTCGGTTTTCCTGAAACGCATTACACGCCAATCCTGGATGCGGTGGAACGCATTGAACTCATTCGCGCAGGCGCGGCATTACAGTTCGGGCCGCAGCCTGGCGGGGCCATCAATTTCGTGATGAAAATGCCGCGGCAGGACGCGCCGTTTCATTTCACCACCAAGAACGTGTTTGGCAGCTATGGCTACTATCGCAATTACACAGAAGTGGATGGGACGGTCGGGCCACTCGGCTACTACTTCTATTACGATCATCGGCAACAAGACGGATTCCGTGAGGCTAATAGCGACTACGATCTTAACGGCGGCAGTCCACGTCTTGTATGGGATGTGACGAACGATAGCCGGTTCATTCTCACGCTCGATGCTTACGATGAAGAACATGGTGAACCGGGCGGCATGCGTCGTCGCGAAGACGTCAATCCGCCAAACTCTGTCTTCGTGGAAGACGGTTTCACTCAGACCAGTCGATTCTTCGATCGATTCCGGCTGGAGCGCTACTATGCCACACTGGAATATCAGAAATTCTTCTCCGAAAGAACGCAGCTCGACATCAAGGCATTCGGCGGATACCTGACACGCTGGAGCAAGCGTCAGCGTGGCGGAGGTTTCGGCACGCTGCCCAGCGGACCAGATGCGAATACGGACGCAATTCAGTTGCGGTCCGATTACACAGAGGGTCTCGATGCGCGGGTGCGCCACGACTACAATTTGTTCAACGACGTCTCCACTATTGCCGGCGGTATCTATTTTTATCACGCTTTACAGGATCGTCGTGATGAACGCGGTCAAACGCCGGACGCAGAGCACGGCACACTTCGTAATTTGAACACCGGTGAAACGTGGGACGGTGCTATCTTTGCCGAGAACCGCTTCCATTTCGGACGTCTCTCCATCGTTCCCGGGATGCGCCTGGAATTCCTGCAACAAAGTGTCGATGAAGAAATAAACGTCTCGAATCCCTTGCATTCACAGTCCGATTTCAATTTTGTGCCGCTGTTTGGATTGGGACTCGGCTATGTGTTGGTGGAAGGCGCGCCAATCGTCTCCGCGCCTCTGGTCGCGGGAGGAAAGGGTGCGGAGATCAAAAATCCTCCCGCTCCCGTCGTCACAGGCTACGGGCCGCCACGTGTTGAACTTTATGGCACGGTATCGCAAGCCTACCGCCCAATTACGTACGGGGAACTGGTCCCAACGGGAGCAAGTAGCGTGGTAAATGGCGACCTCAAAGAAGGCAATTCGCTTCAGTTTGAATATGGAGTTCGCGGAAAGCCGTTCCCGTATCTCAATTTCGACGTCGGCGGTTTCTTTTTCACTTTCGAAGATCAAGTCGGCGATATTATTTTGCCTAACGGTTTTACCTCCACCGGAAACATTGGCGATTCGCGTTACATCGGATTTGAAGCCGCGACCGAATTGGACATTCTGTCTTTGATTAACCGTGGTGCGCCCAGTCCGTACGGCAACCTCTTGCTTTACGGTAACGTCACTCTGCTGGACGCCGAATTCACCTCTGGCCCGAATAGCGGCAACACGCCGGCATACGCTCCAAATTACCAAGTCAAGACCGGCGCGATCTACAGCTACAAGGATACTTTCAAAATCTCGCTTCTTGGCACGCTCGTTGACGATGAATTTGGTGATGATGGCGATTCCTTCGAAGGTTTCATTCCCGCCTACAATGTTTGGGACCTCACGGCCGAGTTTCGATTCTGGAAGGGGCGAGCCGGAGTCTTCGCCGGAATCCGGAACCTTTTCGACGAGAGTTACTGGGGCGAAGTCCGCGAGGAAGGGATCATGACCGCGCTGCCACGAAACTACTACGGCGGGTTCGAATTCTTCTTCTAGGACGATTTCTCAGGAGCTGTAGCGGCAGTCTGTGGCCGCCGATAAATCGTTTTCCGAGGTGACGACGACGCTCATAGAGCGCCGCTACAGTCACCGAATCCGATTTTATTATTCTTGCGCTTGAGCGATTATACGGACCGCATGCAGCAGTTCCCTCCAGAAGAAGTCACACCGTTCGTTTTCTCCGATCCCACAGGAAAGCGCTGGCCGCGCCTGCGTCTGACCCTGCTTATCGCAGGCGTACTATTTTTTCTGGCGATGGTCGTTTTCGTCCAGACGCTTTTCGTTACGCCGAAAATGAATGTGCCGTTTTCCTTGCGGCAATTGAAAGGCCAGTTGAAGGCGTTGCAAAAGCAGAATCCGGCGCATCAGTTGTCTCCGAGTTCGTTGTTGTGGCAGAAATTTGCCGCAGCGCGACAAGCGGCCAGAAAGCTCGCCGGCGCGGCGCCCGCGCCCTCACCTCGAAAGCTTTTGGGGAAGAAATCGCCCAATAACGAAGTGCGCCTTGCATTCTATGCGAACGGCGATCCGTACAGCTACGCGTCACTCGAACAACACGCAGGACAGATTACACATCTCTGCCCGGAATGGATGACCGTGATCGATGGCTTGGGCGATTTACAAATCGACGGAGACACGCGGCTGTCGAAACTGACGGCGAGCAAAGGGATCGCACTAATGCCGCTGCTGACAAACCTCGTCGGCGACGCCTGGCAGCCGGAAGCGATTGAAAATCTCGCGCACGGACCGGCGCAACGACAGGACCGGTTTATCCGGCGTGTGCTTTCCGTTTTGCGCAACGCGAAAGCGGCGGGCGTAGTGGTCGACTGGCAGCAAATCGACCCGGCTTACAAGAAGGACATCACCGGATTCATCGACAAGTTTGCTGACGCGTTGCATGACGATAACAAGGAGCTTTGGCTATGCGTTCAGCCGAGCCAGGAGCTGGATTACATCGATTTCGATGCGCTTTCCGACAACGTTGATCGTTTTGTGGCAATGTTGTTTGACGAAACGTCGGACACCGATCCGCCGGGTCCGATCGCGTCCCGCTCGTGGTTTGAGGGATGGGTCCACGTCCTTCTGGAAGATTCCGATACCAAGCAATGGATTTTCGCAATCGGCAGCTACGGATACGATTGGACGATCGGCGCGAAAAAAGCTGAGATGATTAGTTTTTCGGAAGCGATGAGCCGCGCGAACGACGCGGAAATCGAAAGCGCGGAAGTTCAGGGACCGGGATACAGTCCGTATTTTTATTTTCAGGACGAAGACAAGGAGCACGCCGTCTGGTTCCTGGATGCGGTGACCTTCCTTAATCAACTGCGTGAAGTGCGCGATAAAAAGGCCGGCGGGTTCGCGCTTTATCGGCTCGGCAGCGAAGACCCTGCGATTTGGGACGCGCTGAATGTTCCGCGGGATTTCAGATTAGATAATCAGACGCGGCAGGCCCTAGAAGTGATAAAATCGACGGACACAATAACCGACGTCGGTGACGGCGAGATTGTGACTGTTGACGAGGAGCGGACCGACGGATTGCGAAAGCTCGCTGTGGACGCCGACGGCTACGTCACCGCGAAATACGTGAAGTTTGCGGAATTCCCAACGCTTTATCATCAAGGCGCTGGTAGCGAGCATCAGGTTTCAATCACCTTTGACGATGGCCCCGATCCGCGATGGACGCCTCAGATTTTAGACATCCTCAAAGCGGCAAACGTGAAAGCGGCGTTCTTCCTCGTGGGAGTGAATGCGGAACGTTACCCGGGACTCGTTCGTCGCATTGTCAACGAAGGACACGAAATCGGGAACCACACTTATTATCATCCTAACCTAGCGCTCTGCTGGCCCGAGCACATCCGGGTGGAACTAAATGCGACACAGCTTTTACTCGAAACAATAACAGGCCGCGCCACTACGCTGTTCCGCCCACCGTACGCTGCGGATTCGAGTCCGACCCAACTGACCGATCTGACTCCACTGAAAATTGCCGAAGACCTCAATTACCTCGTGGTTCTGGAAAGCATCGACCCCCAAGATTGGGCGAAGCCTGGGGCCGACGTCATCGTGCAACGCGTAAAACAACAACGGCACGATGGCAGCGTCATTTTGCTGCATGACGCGGGTGGTGACCGTTCGCAAACGGTCGAAGCACTGCCGCGTATTTTGGATTGGCTGCATACGCGGGGCGACACGGTGGTGCCTTTAAGCGCGCTGCTGGGCACGACGCGCGATGGGGTTATGCCCGTCGTGCAAAACAATGGACAATCGCTGGCGCGCCTCGTGAGCAGTACGGGATTTCGCGTTTATCACACGATCGAGGAATTCCTCTGGGCGTTCATGATCGTGGCAACCGCGCTGGTGGTCGCTCGCACGCTGGTTGTCATCTGCCTTGCTTATCGTTTCAAACGCGGACCGAAAACAGATTTTGCTGAGCCGATCAGTGTAGTGATTGCCGCCTAC
>JBKPOB010000026.1:0-22764 GCA_046732875.1 Verrucomicrobiota bacterium
CTGCGGCAATCCCGCCGCCGCTACCAATTATCGCAGCGCGCTTTCCATCGATGAGAACGAGAGTTTCTTTGGGCAGTAAACCGCGCAGATTGGGTATGACGCTGCCGTCCCCGCCAGCAACGCCATTGGTGTTCTGGTTAATGGTCGAGCCCATCTGCTGCGGCAGCTTGGTCAGCAGGTCGGTTGAGTTGCGCGCGCCTAATTTCTCGATGTCTTGTGGGCGATAGGTATCCACCGGATTTGACCCTACTTCTTCGGCGGTTGGAATATTTGAGCCGGTAACGATCACGTGTTCGGCTTCGGCCTCGGTGGGAATTTCAGGTGTCGACGAGGGATTCTGTGCGGAAACCGAGCAGGCGAATAGAGCAAATAATCCAGCAACAGAGGCAGAGATGAAGTGCGGTGGTTCGAGTCGCCGAATCGGATTTCTGCGCATTAGCTGATAGCCGTTCGCCAACGATGCCGCGACGTTTAGAGCGGTAGCAAGCTATTTGTAGCATTCTGTCTTATGCGACACCCTTCCCCTGTGACTTACGTTATTGGATAATCTGCCGCAGCTTCTTCCCGTCGGTCGTGCCTTTACGACTCCGCTTGGATCCTATTCGGAGCGTGCCGCTTTGGTGCGAGAGAGGCGACCCGCCTTCGCATAAAGCTACGGCGGGTCGAGAGGCTACGGCGTGCTTGGCAGACCGGGCACTATTTCGGGGCAAGCGAGTTTACGATTTTTTCGAACCGCGGATCGCCGCGCAAAGGATCCCACATCGGACTCAAGCGCAAGTCGCCGTAAGTATGCTCACCGGGAGTTTTGATGAAGGCTTCAAGTTGACCAAGCGCCAAGTCGCGCTCGCCTGTCCAGGCACAGATGATGGCAAAGCACATCGTTGACTGAGTGAATTCGTCTTTGGCGCCGGGGTCCAGTTCCATCGCGCGACGCCCTTCGTTCAGTGCCTCTTCTTTTCTTCCCAAGCCTGCATCGATCAGCCCGAGTTCAGCAAGTAGTACCGCATCATCCGGGTGAAGACGTAGCTCTTCTTCATGTTGTGCGCGTGCTCTCATAAAGGCAGCGCGTGCAGAAGTTTCGTCTCCTTTCAAACGAGCGACTACACCCACCCAAAAGTCGCGGCCAAGTTCAGGAAAGCGCCACGCCATCGAATTCTTCTGGGAAAGCGCCGCCGCAAGGCTACCGGCAGCGTCCCAGTCGCGATCGTACAAAGCAAGAGTGTAGCGCTGGCCGACCACAAATGGATCTTTTTCCGACCCGGGTTCATTGGTCAGGATCTTTTCAATTGCAGCACGCAAAGGCCGGGTGTCCGCTCGCCGGCACAGTTCGACGGAAGCGCGAAAAATCCATCCTGGCCTGCCCGCGGGATAAAGCGCAACGATCCGATCCATAATTTTGGCCCACTCGCCATAGTCGTGCAAAAACGCGTAGGTCGCTCCGAGCCCAATCAGGTAAGGGAGGTTTCGAGGGTCGAGGTCGCATGCGCGCTCCTGATTGTGTATGGCGTCAGCGTAACGCCGCTGACTGCAGTCAATCGATCCAGCTAACTCGTAAACCTGCGGGTTATTGGCTAAACTCTGTTGAGCAAGAGCAAGTTCGGCCCGCGCGCGGTCAAAATCCCGATAGCCCCAATATAGGTGCCACCCCAGCGCCAGGTGCGCTTCCCCCGAATCCGGCCTCAACCGAAATGCAGAATCTATGGCCGACTGTGCCAAAGCTAAACGAGCCGGGGTGTGGTCGGTCCCCTGCTGATAAATCAAATCGTGCACAAACGCCAACTGGCAATAGGCGAGAAAGAAGTTGGGATCACGAACAACTGCCTTGTTAAGTAGGTCCACCGCCTCAGAAAGAGCCTTCTCAGGAGCATCAACCGGGCCTGCAGGTATCTGGACATTGTAGATCAGCGAGATTGCTCGGGCATAAAACTCATAGGCGACGAGGTCCTGCGTCGGTTTCTCTTCAACAGAAGCCTTCTCGCTAGCTGACAGCTTGGCGTGAAGGTGCTGCGCAACTTTTTGCGCTATCTCACTCTGGATCGCGAACAAATCCTTCAAATCGCGGTCGTATTCCTCAGCCCAAACGTGTGTGTCGGTGCGCGCGTCGATCAATTGCGCATTCAAGTGAATACGATCACCGCTCCTACGCGCGCTGCCCTCCAGCACGTGAGACACGCGAAGCGTATCGCCGATCTGGCGCACATTGCGTTTGCCGCGGTATTCCATCACGCTGTTGCGGCTGATGACCTTGAGATCGCCGATTTTCGCCAGCTTGGTCAATAGGTCGTCCTGAACACCATCAGCAAAGGCGGTCTGTCCTTTTTGCTCGCCCAGATTTTCAAATGGTAAAACGGCGATTCCAGTTGTTACCGGATGACCGATCAATTCGCTTTTCCAAACGATCCAGCCAGCAGCTGCTGCGAGTGTGACCAGGCAGGCGGCAAGTAGCGCGCTGCTTGGGTTGCGTTGCACCCACTTTCTTCCACGCGTGAAAACCCCATTATGCCGCGCCTGAATCGGTTCGTGCTTTAGCCAGCGCTCCAAATCCTCAGCCAGCGCAAGTGCGGACGAGTAACGCCGCTTTGGATCTTTCTCGAGACATTTGAGGCAAATTGTGCTGAGATCACGATCGATTTTCGGATTCAAAAGCCGCGGTTGCTTCGGTTCGGTATCTAAGAGAAGCGTGATCGTCTCGTAGGTTGTTCCCCCGGCAAAAGGCGGATCACCTGTGAGTAGTTGGTAAAGGACTGCGCCAAGTCCGTAGACGTCTGTTGCGCTGCTGACGGCCGCGTTATTGCCCACGGCTTGCTCTGGCGCCATATAACTGGGTGTCCCTAAAACTTCCAGCGTGCGCGTCATGGTACTCTCTGTCTCGACCAGCCGGGCCAGCCCAAAGTCGGTCAGATGCGGTTCGCGTTTTGCATCAAGCAGAATGTTCCCCGGCTTAATGTCGCGATGCAGAATTCCATGCTCATGCGCGTAGTGCACGGTGCGCGCCACCTTCGCAATTAATTCCGCCGCCTGGCGCGTCGACATCGGCGTGCGCCTGACTACTTCGTCAATGTGACCACCTTCGATGAACTTCATGCTGAAATAGCAGGAGCCATCGCGCTCCCCAACCTCATGGATGGGAACGATGCCGGGATGTTCCAAACGCGCCGCGGCTTCGGCTTCGCGGCGAAAGCGCCTCAAATGCGCTTTGCTCGCCCACTGACCGAGGCTGATGACCTTTAATGCGACTGTGCGATTGAGACTCTTTTGTCTTGCGCGAAATACTATGCCCTGACCGCCGCGCCCGATTTCTTCCAGCAACTCATAATCGCCTAACTCTCCCAACATGGTTGCCGCGCTCTCTGGCCGAGCAGTTTCATTGTTCGCTTGAACGCCTTCAGGTCCGCCGTCATCGTCAGCGGCTACAGCGTCAGGAAAAATGCCAAGCGCCGTTTCAAGCACGCACGCGGTGCAAAGCCCTCTCGGCGCGTTAGAAAGTATTTTCGCGCCGCATTTGCGGCACACTCTGATTGCTCTGATCATTGCCTGAGAGTCGGCGGATGTTCTCATCTTTGTACTGCGTAAGATTCTATCGACTCTTATGCGCGAATCACAGCAATCAGATAACGCAACTCGTTTTCGATATCGCCGGGAGTTGCAACGGTATGAGCAATCTCCTCGCGCAATAACGATTGGTAGCTCTGCCGAAACCGATGGAAGGCCTGCGAAACGGCGTTTTCGGTCATCCCAAGTTGCGCCGCAATGTCCGCCTGCGACGGCGCTCCCGGCTCGTCGGCCAACAATTGATTGAATGAATCGAACAGCGCGGCGTTACCTCGTGCGCGATATTTATCCTCTAACAGACTCAACACCCTATCCAGCAACGTCGAAGCCCAACGACGCTCGTAAATCCGCTCGGCAGTGAGCGGGTCGCCTGGCTCCATGCCGCTCCATTCCTCATCACGCAATTCATCCAATGGAATGAGGCGCTCCCCTTTTCCACGTTTGATCGCCATCGCGCGGCGCCGTTCGTCAGCCAGAAAATTTTTGACTGACACGAGTAGATAAGAGCGAAGTCGCCCCTTTTCTTTACGAACAGCACTCAGATCTCTGCGCTCCAGTAATAGGGCAAAGAATCCTTGTGTGACATCTTCCGCTTCCTGTGGCGCCATTCCTTGTCGTCTAACGAAGCTATAGATAGGGCGCCAATAGATACGACAAAGTGTTTCAAGCGCGTGTTGTGCTTCCGACGAGTCGCCTTGCGCCTCCAGCACCACGCTCCAATGCGTGGTCGTAAACGCCACCGCTTCGCTTTGCGAACTCGGAATCATCCGGCTCCCGAAGCCTCATCGTGGTCACCATCCAAGGTGCAATCAAGAATAAAAGTCGAGGGCAAGAATAACGCTGTGACAATTCAATATCCGTCGCTGATTTAGCGCTCTGCCAGAGCCTGTCAGTGATCTAAAACTGTGCGAGCTGCGCGCGACTGAGCGGCACAAATTCGCTTTCGTGCAGGACGACTCGCTTGGTTCCACGCAGTAATTGCCACCATTGCCTGGCCGAGCCCAGAACGATCAGAAGCACCAGGACAAGAAAGAGTATGGCCACAAACGCATCGAATCGCCAGATAGTTGCCTGCCGTGCCAAAGCAGCTGCTTTAACTGGATCAGTAATTGCAGCCGCCTGACTTAACAGCGATTGAGCGCCGGTCAAAAATCCGAGCCGCGGATCGGGCGAGAAGACTTTCAAATAGCCGGCTGAAAACGTGACCGCACACATGAAGCAAAGGGGCACCAGAGTTACAAAGAGGTATTTGCTCTTTCGCATTTTGATCAAAAGCGTTGTTCCGAGGCAGAGCGCGACCACGGACAATAATTGATTGGCAAGACCGAACAGCGGCCAAAGCGAGTTGATCCCGCCAAGAGGATCAATCACGCCCTCGTACAAAAACCAGCCCCACGCCGCTACAAGCAAAATGCTGGAGAAAAAATTCGCAGTCCACGAACGCGTGTTTCCCAAAGGCCGCCAGAGATTACCCAGAAAATCCTGAAGTAGAAATCGCCCTACGCGCGTTCCAGCGTCAATCGTGGTGAGAATGAACAACGCTTCGAACATGATCGCGAAGTGATACCACAAGGCCAGCGCCGTCGGCTTGGCCGAGACGCGGGCAAACATGTTCGCCATTCCGACTGCAAAGGTGGGCGCTCCGCCCGCGCGATTAAACATCGTGGATTCGCCGAGATTCGTCGCGAGCTTCTGCATTTGCGCCTCAGTAACCGGAAAACCAGCTGCAGAAACCGTTGCAACGACTTCGGTCGGCGTGCCCTTTGTGTTAATGGCGAAATATTCTCCCGGTTGAAGCACACACGCTGCGATCATAGCCATCAGTGCTACCATCATTTCCGTCACCATTGCGCCGTAGCCGATGCTGCGTATTCGCGTTTCGCGCCTAATCATTTTCGGCGTGGTGCCGGAAGCAATTAGCGAATGGAACCCGGAGACTGCGCCGCAGGCGATAGTGATACACACAAAGGGAAACACAGGACCCGCAAAGACAAGGCCGCTGCCATCGATGAATTTTGTGATCGACGGCATTTGTAAGGTCGGGTTGATGAGCATCACAGCAGCCGCAAGCATGGCGACTGTGCCTAGTTTCAAGAATGTGCTGAGGTAATCGCGCGGGGTCAGCAGCATCCACACTGGCAGAATCGACGCCGCAAGACCATAAATCATAATGGCCCAGGCCAGCCATTTCTGGTCGTGACGGAACCAGCCTTCAACTGCGGGGAAGTGCGCAAGGAATTGGCCGCCCCACACACCAAAGGCGAGACCGAGCAGGCCGAAAATCGTGACCGCGGTCACGCCCACCTTGCCCGTGCGCAATCCAATTCCCATAATCAGCGCGATCGGAATCGTCGTCGCGATGGTGAAGACGCCCCAGGGACTTTCCGCCAGCGCTTGCACTACGACGAGGGCGAGAACAGCCAGCAAGATAATCATGATCGCCAGGACACTGACCAGAGCGAGCAGACCGACGCCGCGACCGATTTCCTCTCTCACCATTTGACCAAGCGTTTTGCCGCCGCGGCGAATTGACGCAAACAGAATGATCATGTCGTGGACGCCGCCGCCGAGTGTCGCTCCGATCAAGATCCAGAGGGTACCTGGGAGGAAACCGAACTGCGCCGCCAGTACGGGACCAACCAACGGCCCCGGACCTGCGATGGCTGCAAAGTGGTGTCCGAAAACCATCCATCGGTTTGTTGGTACGTAGTCCTTGTTGTCATTTTGTAATACTGCTGGTGTAGCGCGCTCCTCATTAAGTACGAGCACTTTTGCTGCGAGCCATTTGCTGTAAAAGCGGTAACTGATCGACAACGCGCAAAATCCGGCCGTAACAATCCAGAGCGCGCTAATATGTTCGCCGCGAGATAACGCCAGAATACCGACCGCCCATGTTCCCAAGGCGGCTACAGCGAACCAGAGCAGCTTTTTCCAGATACTCATTCTTGTCTGCAGTTTAATTGAAATTGTTGCGCTCCGCTACAAGGTGTGATTCATCTTTAGGTGCGATTTCGACATAAGATACGAAAGCTCGTAGATGGCCAAAGCCTCGCCAGCGCGAGGAAACATACCCTCAGGCTTCTGCGGACTGGTCGGTTCCAGCTAAATAAAAAACGGGTCATCGAAACAATCGATCCTGTTAAGTTCGAGCAAATTCGCAAGCGTTACGCGGTCACCAATCCCGGCGCAGACTGGCCAAAGTATCTCGATCTCGATCGTTGGATTGGAATCAATATTCGTCGAATTCGCCAGATCGAACTCGATTTGGCGCGTCCAAAGCGCATCCTCGATCTTGGTTGCGGCGCAGGCTACTTCCTCTACATAGCCCAGCTGCTCGGTCATTCAGGAGTCGGCCTTGATATGGACCGGTTGGCCATGTTCCGAGAAGTTACACGCCTGCTCGGCGTTCGCCGCGTAGTCCAACGGATCGAAGCCTTTCGACCGTTGCCTGATTTCGGACAGAAATTCGATCTCATCACCGCGTTCATGATTTGCTTTAACAACCATAAAATGCCTGGCCTTTGGAAGGTACCGGAATGGGAATTCTTTCTCGACGATCTGGCAAAACATCTTACGCCGCGCGGTCGGGTCTGGCTCGAGCTTAATCAGGAGTACGATGGGACTTTCTACACGCCCGAGTTGAAGGAATTCTTTCAAAAGCGCGGCGCGAAGATCAACGAGCAGAAAGTGATCTTTAATTCAGGGCTTCGCGTGCGTGTTTCAACTTTGCCAGTTGCGCGCTAAAATCCTTCAGGCGCCGGCGATGCTCTTCAACGACGGTTGCGGGAGCACGATCGACGAAGGATTTGTTCATCAATCTTTCCTCGACGGCACGCACTTCGGTTTCGATTCTCGCAATTTCCTTATCGAGCCGCTGTTGTTCCCCTGCCCTGTCAGCCATAACAACGGTCAAAAAGATGTCGCCTAGCGGTGTAACTGCGACCGGGCTTCCAGCCTGTGCTTGATATTTTGGGTCCAGTTTTACTTCCTCCGCATGCAACAACCGTGTAAGCGTCGGGATGTGGCTAGAAATTAAATTATTATCTGTGCGTAAAATAAAACGTATCTTTCTGTTCGACGGAAGCTTGGACTCGGCCCTTAGATTTCGCCCCGCTTGTATCGTTTGGTAAATTGCTGAAACAAGCTGGCGTTTGGCTGCAAGATCGGCAACGTGGTTTAAGGCGGATTTTTGTGGTGGCGCAGCAAATTGAATCGAGCCTTCTCCGAGGTTCAGCAATGACCCAAGCTCCTCGGTAATGTGTGGCATGAAGGGATGCAACAATCGCAACGTTGCGGAAAGGACAAAGTCCATTACTGCCAACGCAGATTTCTTCCTTGCGTCATCATCGCTGAAGATTTCGGTCTTGGCCGCTTCGACGAACCAGTCGCAATAATCGCTCCACACAAAGTCATAAAGGCGTTGTGCGACGGCGTTGAACTGATATTCGCGATAAGCGGCTTCGATCTCATCGATCGTTCTGTTTAAGCGCGCCAGCAGTTCCAAGGCGTAGATCGAAACCGTCTGGTTGTCGATTTTCGGTGCGGCATTGCTGGGGCCATGCATCTGCCGGAAGCGAGCAACGTTCCAAAGTTTCGTCGCGAAATTTCGGCCTTCTTCGATTTGTTTTTCGTCGAAACGAATGTCCTGACCTCTTGGCGCAATGCGCATTAGCCCGAACCGCAGGCCGTCAGCGCCATATTTGTCAATGAGTTCCAGCGGATCGGGCGAGTTACCCAGGGACTTCGACATTTTCCGGCCGAGCTTGTCGCGAATGAGGCCGGTGAAATAAACGTCGCGGAACGCAATATTGTCTTCAACGTGATCTGATTTGCCCGGCCTGAATTCCAAGCCGGCGATAATCATGCGCGCTACCCAAAAGAAAATGATGTCCGGTGCCGTCACGAGCGCACTGGTCGGATAAAACTTCTTCCGCGTTTCTTCATTCATCGTCTCATAAGCCCACAACCACGATGAAAACCACGTATCGAGTGTGTCCTGATCTTGCGTCCAGTTTTCAGCTTCAGGAGGTGGCTCGATGCCCACGTAGATTTCGGATTTCGAATTTCGTGTTTCGGATTTTTCTTTCCGGTACCAAGCCGGTATTCGGTGCCCCCACCACACCTGTCGGCTGATGCACCAGTCGCGGATGTTCTCCAGCCATTGAGCGTAAACCTTCTCCCAATGTGGAGGAAAGAAGCGGATCAGGTGATCACGCACCACCGCCAGCGCTTCTTTTGTCTTTGGGTAACGCAGAAACCATTGTTCGCTGATGCGGGGCTCGATCGGCACATCGCTGCGATCGCTGAACCCAACATTGTTTTCATACGCGGCGGTTTTCGCGAGCGCTCCCCTCGCCTGCAGCAACTCCGCTGCTTTTTCTCGCGCTTCGAATCGATCGAGTCCATCCAACTCCGGTACTGAGCGACAATTAATGCGCCCGTCAGGATGTAGCACATCGACAATCGGCAGGTGATGTCGCTGGCCAATTTCGAAATCGAGCGCGTCGTGCGCAGGCGTGACTTTTAAAACGCCGGTGCCGAATTCCGGATCGATTGCTTCGTCCGCGATGATTGGAATTTTCTCACGCGCGAGCGGACGCCACGCATGCTTGCCCAAGAGATTCGCATATCGCTTGTCGCCCGGATGAAAAGCCATCCCCGTATCAGCCATGATTGTCTCGGGTCGCGTAGTTGCGATTTCCAGGAAACGCCCAGGTTCCTCCACAATTTCGTAGCGGACGAAGTAAAGGTTCCCTTTCTGTGGCTTGGAAATCACCTCTTCATCCGACACCGCAGTCTGGGCAGCCGGGTCCCAGTTGACCATGCGGCGACCGCGATAGATCAGCCCCTTTCGATACAGATCGACAAACACCTTTTGGACAGCCACAACGTAAGCGTCGTCGAGCGTGTAGCGGTCGCGCGACCAGTCGCAGGAACAGCCCAGGCGTTTAAGCTGCTCGATGATGATGCCGCCGTGTTTATCCTGCCACTCCAATACGCGCCGCAGGAATTCCTCACGGCCGAGGTCGTGCCGCGTTTTGTTTTCCGTGCGCCGCAGATGTTTCTCGACTGCCGTTTGCGTACCGATTCCCGCATGATCCACGCCCGGCAGCCAAAGGACTTCGAAGCCCTGCATTCGCGCGCGGCGCGCAAGAATGTCCTGGATGGAGTTGTTAAGCACGTGGCCGAGCGTAAGCACGCCGGTAATATTTGGCGGGGGCATCACGATAGAGAACGGCGGCTTCGACGAATTCGGATTCGCAACGAAATCGCGATTTTCCATCCAATGCCGATACCATTTCGGTTCAACGGACTTTGGATCGTATCTCTTCGGAAGCTCGGGCATCGCGATCAATCATCCAAAGCCGGGGCGCGTTTGCAAATGGAGGGCGCGCCCTCACCATAGCGAGCGAGCTGTGGTTGCGCCCCGACCACGTGCTTGCATCGCCATGCCCTAACCGCCACCTTCCCGTTGCATGAGTGACGCGCGTCCTATTGGCGTTTTCGATTCCGGCATCGGTGGCCTTACCGTAGTGAAGGCATTGCTCGATTTGCTGCCAAACGAAAACATTTTTTACCTCGGCGACACGGCGCGTGTTCCTTACGGCCCGAAAAGCCCGGAAACCGTGCAGCGCTATGCCGTCGAATTGGCGGGAATCTTGATGCAGAAAAACGCGAAGGCACTGGTTGTGGCGTGTAACACGGTTTCATCGGTCGCGCTGCCGTTGCTAACAAAGAAATTTTCCGTGCCCGTGATCGGTGTGATTGAGCCGGGAGCGCGAGCTGCGTTGCAGGTGACACGCAACCGGCACATCGGCGTGATCGGAACCCGTGCGACGATTCGCAGCGGCGCGTACGAAAAAGCATTGCGCGCGGCCGACAACCATGTGCGCGTAAGCAGTCGCGCATGTCCGTTGCTTGTCCCGTTAATTGAAGAAGGACTGCTCAATGACGATGTGACGGACCAAATGATCATGCGATATCTCGAACCCATGCTTGCTGACGGAATCGATACCCTGGTGCTTGGTTGTACGCATTATCCGCTGCTGACCAATGCGATTGCGCGAGCGGTCAAACGCCAAATCATGCTCGTCGATTCCGCGCAAAATTGCGCGCGTGCGGTGGAAGAAATATTGGATCGACAATCATTTCGGGCGTCAGCGCCAAATCGCGGCGAGCTACACGTAGCTCTCACCGACGCAGCCGACAATTTCCTCAACGTCGCCCGTGACGCGCTGCAGTTGAGTTTGGGCGAGATCGAGCTGCAACCTTTGCCGTAGATTGTGGCAAACTCCTGGCCACGAGATCGTAGGAGTGGTCGATCATCTTTCGTAGCTCGACATCTGGAATGCCGCTTTCAATCTCCACAGTGTTCCAGTGTCTTTTGTTCATATGATAACCCGGAGTGACTTGCTCATAACGATCGCGTAGCTCGAGCGCCAGATCAGGGTCGCATTTCAGGTTCACGGTGGTTGGCAGCTCGTCCAGAGCTGCCAACGCGAACATTTTACCGCTGACCTTGAACACGAGAACACCGGGTCCAAATGGCGTGCTCTCAGTTGCGCCCGCTTTGCCAAGACAGTATTCGCGAAATTGCGCGAGATCCATCAGTCGAGCCGATCGCCTAAAACTGCGAGCAGGTCTTGAATCGCGACCCGTTCCTGTTTCATCGAATCGCGATCGCGCAACGTGACCGTATCGCGGAGCGCAGCATCCCTTTCTCCGAGCGTTTCAAAATCGACGGTCACTCCGAACGGAGTACCGATTTCATCCTGACGTCGATACCGCCGGCCGATGGCGCCGCTCTCATCATAAAAGACAACCATGTGAGGTCGCAAAAGCTCGACAATTTGTTTTGCCTTCGCGACCAGCTGCGGATTGTTCTTGAGCAACGGGAAAACGCCGCATTTAACGGGAGCCATCCGCGGATAGAAGCGTAGGACTATGCGCGTTTCCATTTTTCCTTTTTCATCTGGCGCCTGGTCTTCCGAATACGCCTCACAGATTAGCGCCAACACTGTGCGATCGACACCTGCACTCGGCTCGACAACGTGGGGCACAAATCGCTGTTTCGTTTCTTCGTCAAAATATTCGAGAGATTTGCCACTGGCTTTCTGATGCTGCGACAAGTCGTAATCGGTCCGGTACGCGACCCCCTCGAGTTCCTGTTGTCCAAAAGGAAAATCGTATTCGATGTCGTAGGTCCCCTTTGAATAGAAGGCGCGCTCTGCATCGGGAACGGCCAGTACGTGAAGTTTGCTGCGCGGAATCCCGATGTTTTCGTAAAACTTCAGGCGTTCTTCCTTCCAGTATTCAAGCAATTCCATTCCCTGCTCCGGGCGACAAAAATATTCGAGCTCCATTTGTTCGAACTCGCGTGAGCGAAATGTGAAATTCCGTGGATTAATTTCGTTACGAAACGCCTTGCCGATCTGCGCGATGCCGAATGGTAGTTTCTTGCGCGAGACTTCGAGGATGTTTTTGAATTGAACGAAGATCGATTGTGCTGTTTCAGGACGCAGATAGGCAATGGAACTTTCGTCAGCTGCCGCACCTACATGTGTCTCGAACATCAAGTTGAACTGACGCGGTGCGGTTAAATCTTTGCCGCCGCAATTTGGACATTGCTTAACGCCTTTCTTCTCTACGAGCTGGTCAGCCCGCAAATGCGCTTTGCAAGTCCGGCAATCGATCATCGGGTCCGAGAAACCTTCGACATGACCGGATGCTTTCAGCACCGCAGGATGCGTGAGAATCGATCCGTCCATACCCACAACGTCGTCCCGCTCATGCACAGTCACGCGCCACCAGTAGTTTTTCAGATTACGCTTTACCTCAACGCCGAGGGGCCCGTAATCCCAAAGGCCGTTCAACCCACCATAGATCTCGCTTGATTGGAAAATGAAACCGCGCCGCTTGCACAGGCTGACGATTTTTTCCATCTGCTGAGAGTCTGGAGACCTACTCATTATTTCGGCCACAGATTACACAATCAGGAATGGTTGTAGAGGCGTTTGTGCCAAACGCCTTTCATTGTGCGGCTGACATAGCCGCCGCTACAACAAAGAGGTTACTTCTGCGTTTCGACCGTGACTTCGGTCTTCACGGAATTCGCGATGAAGCATTGCTCGTGCGCGGCGTGATTCATTTCCTCGATCTCTTGCGTAGCGGGTTGCTTGTCGCCCGAGAACTTCAATCGCTGGTTTAGAGTCACGCGCGTGATTGCGAGCCTGCCTGCCGCATTTTTCTCCATGTGGCCGACCGCCTCGTCAACATACTCATCGAGCACGAACTTTTTTTTCGCTGCGATCGCAAGGAAAGTCAGCATGTGGCAGCTTGAGAGCGACGCCACAAACGCCTCTTCGGGATCGACGAGTTTTGGGTTTCCGAGATAAGCGGGAGCAGCCGATGCCTGCATTTCGTGTCCACCGTCAAATTTCCAAGTATGATCGCGCGAATATTTCTGATACTCGAACGGCGTGTCGCCGCGTTTCCAGGTAAGAGTAATTTTATGTTCGGACATGCGTTTAGATAGAATGGCATTTGTTGTAGGGCAACCCCGAAGGCTTTCGGGGCTGCTTACAGATCCAGCGGATGCTTGCGCTGCTTCGCGTGCGCTTTATTTTGTCCGCTTCTTGGAAAGCCGCGCGATTAGCTCAGTGGTAGAGCGCTTGCTTCACACGCAAGAAGTCGCAGGTTCGAACCCTGCATCGCGCATTTTTTTATTCGTCGCTCGAAACCGCAGGCGCGACTGGAAGGCAAAGCGGTCACCACGGCGACATGTCAGAGATCCCAACTCTCTGGCAGGCACAGTTGTTTTTATTTGCCTACGAGGGAAATAACCTGCAGAAATAACACCCTTATGGGCTTGGTGGAGCAAGTTCTCGAAGTCGTTAAGAAGCGTAATCCGAATGAGCCTGAATTTCTTCAGGCGGTGACTGAAGTGCTGGAATCGATTCGTCCAGTGATCGAACGTCACAAAAAGTATCGAGACGGAAAAATTCTCGATCGCCTTGTCGAACCCGAGCGAATGATTCAGTTCCGGGTTCCCTGGATCGATGACAAAGGCCAGATTCAAGTCAATCGCGGTTTCCGCGTGCAGATGAACAGCGCGCTCGGTCCTTACAAAGGAGGCCTGCGTTTTCATCCGACCGTGTCCGCCAGCATCATCAAGTTCCTCGCGTTTGAACAGGTTTTTAAGAATTCGCTCACGAATCTGCCGATGGGCGGCGGCAAGGGCGGGGCTGATTTCGACCCAAAGGGAAAATCTGACACTGAGGTCATGCGCTTTTGCCAATCGTTTATGACCGAATTGTTTCGGCATGTCGGTCCCAATACCGACGTGCCTGCTGGCGACATCGGCGTGGGTGGTCGTGAGATTGGATATCTTTTCGGGCAATACAAACGGCTCGCTAACGAGTTCACCGGGGTGCTAACCGGCAAGGATCCCAATTGGGGCGGGTCGCTCATGAGACCGGAGGCCACGGGTTATGGCGCAGTCTATTTCGCGCAGGAAATGCTCAAGACGCGTGACCAAACTATCGAAGGAAAAATTTGCACCGTTTCGGGCGCGGGCAACGCCGCGCAATTTACCGTCGAGAAATTAATCGAGTGCGGCGCAAAGCCCGTCACCATGTCCGATTCGGGTGGATTCATTTACGACAAGAACGGCATCACGCAGGAGAAGCTGGAATGGATTATGCACCTCAAGAACGTGCGTCGCCGTCGGATCAAGGAATACGCGGATCGTTTCCGCGGGACCAATTACGTTGCAGGCCAGCGACCCTGGAGCGTCAAGTGCGACTGCGCTTTTCCATGCGCCACGCAGAACGAAATTACGAAAGACGACGCCGGGAAGCTGATCGACGACGGTTGTTATCTTGTCTCCGAAGCCGCTAACATGCCGACCGTCCCGGCGGGGGTTGATCTTTTTCTCGAGAAAAAGATTCTGTTCGGCCCGGGCAAAGCGGCAAATGCGGGAGGCGTCGCCACTTCCGGACTCGAGATGAGCCAAAACTCGATGCGCCTTCCATGGCCGCGCGAGGAAGTCGACGCCCGTCTGCGTCACATCATGTCCACGATCCACAGAATCGCATGGGGTACGGCTGAAGAATACGGTCGCCCAGGCAATCTTGTCGTTGGCGCGAACATTGCCGGGTTTGTGAAAGTCGCCAACGCGATGCTCGATCAAGGAGTCGTGTGAATCCCAACTACAGTGATTGGCACCTGCTGTAACAAGCTTTCGCCAATTTGGCCGCCGCTAAAACAGGCGCGTAAAACTCTGTCGAAATCGAATATTATTGTATGAAGATGAAACCGTTTATACTCAGGGTTGCTCTGGTTTCCGCCGTGCTTGGTGCAAGCGGATGTGAAGGATATTATTCTGCCTACCCAGGATACGGACCTTCCTACGGTCCCGGACCATATTACGGAGGAGGCTCAGTTGTGGTCGCTGTTGGCGATCGACCCTACTACCGTGGACCCGGTTACTGGTATGGACGCGTGTATTACGTCTGGAAGCCAGGCCATTGGGCAGTGCGGAATGGTCGGCAAGTCTGGATTCGTGGCCATTACGTGGCGCGAGGATACTGAGCCGCGCGCAGGTTGGCTCGGGAACGGTCGCGAGAACCGCGGACCAGTGAGTGTAGGGCTTAGATGTTGCGCGCCGTGAGCTCAGAAAGCATTAAGACTAGTCGCAACGCGGCACTTCCGTACGCACCCGAACTTGTGAGGCGGCGTTACGACCGATTGGCTCCGTGGTACCGCATATTCGAATGGGTTCTATGGCTCCCGCGAGGAATTCGCGATCGAGCCATTCGGAAGCTCGAACTTCAACGCGGTGACGCCGTCCTCGAGCTCGGCTGCGAAACTTTATTTGTCTGGGTCGAAAAGGAATCTGAAATTGCAATCAGGGGATCGCAGTCTGCTCAATCAAGGTTTCTTTTGCTTTAGTTCCTGTGCAGCGCGTTCCAAGAACTGAACAAGCGCCGCTTCGTCGAAGTAGAACATTTGAGCGCGCGCCAATTTGAAGTCCCGCAGTTCGTACACGCCGATCACTTCGCCGTCGAATCGCACGCCACTGGGACTGACCCCTCGCTGGCGGTACAGAATAACCACTTGATGGTCGTCCGCTCCAACTACACGGGGATCCATTCTTCGTTCCGCCGCCGTCGGTTGCAACGGGTTCCATGTGGCGCTCCAGACCGCTGCGTCTCCGCCGCGAAATGTCCCGCCATATGGCAACGCCGGTGGCCAATGGAACTCGACATCGGGTTGGTAGAGAGCCTCCTCTCGCTCATTCGCATTCTTGCTGGTCGGGTCGCGTTCTTCGAGCGCGCGGAAAATCTGAAGCATGACTTGGATGTTGCGATCTCGTGCGCTCATCGCAGCTGACGTCGCTTTAGCGTAGGCACTGGTTTGTTCTTGTGCAAAAGCAAAGAACGGTATCGAGACGAAGATGAGCAGGAGCAAGTTTGTTTTCATATTACCGCTCGGGTGAAATCAAACGCTTCGCGGGAAGCTACCAGGTCGTGATAAGTCCACCCACTAAACCGAGGGATGTGCCGACGAGCATTTCCGAGAGATCATGACGCCTCAGATAAAGGCGCGACCAGAAGACGAGGAAGGCCAAGCCGAAAGCAATCGCACCGGCGACCGGATTGACCACAAACAGAATGATCGCGCTATAGAAAGCAAAAAGCGCGTGCAACGATAGCTTGATCCGAAAATTGATTAGCGCAGCCATGATTAGCAGAAACAATGTCACTGTGGCTCCGCGCAATGCGAAAGCCGGCGCGGGCAACAGCAAAAATACAATCACGGTCACGCCCGAAATTGAAATCGCCCGTGGATAAAATTTGACGCGCTCAGCGCGAATGGAAACATCCGGATCACTCCATCGTCCTGATCTGAAGCCGCGAAAAAGTAAGAGAGCCGTCGGCAAAATCACCGCTGCCAACAGAGTCAGCGAGAGTGTCAAGCCGGCCCGATTCGCGAGGCGCAACGCGATGATAACGCCCACCGAAAGAGTGATGAAAACCAATGGATGCCCAATCCACGAAACCCACCGCGCAAAGACAACAGTCGGCTTGAGGTCGATCTTGTCACGATTCACTTGTCACTTCCAATAATGCGCCCGTTCGCTTCGCCGAAGCCGACGCGGTAACCATCACCTTGGCACCAGCCACTAATTGCGAGAGTATCTCCGTCTTCGAGCCATTTGCGGGTGTCGCCATTCGGAAGCTTTAACGGATGCGCGCCGCGCCAGGTCAACTCCAGCATGCAGCCGCGCGATTCTTCAATTGATCCGCTGATGGTTCCGCTGGCTAGCAGGTCGCCCGGCTGCAGATTACAGCCGTTAATCGTGTGATGGGCGAGTTGCTGGGAAATGCTCCAGTACAGATTTTTAAAATTGGTGCGCGTGATGACGTGCGCGGCATTCATCGATGAAGTTTGCAAGCTCGCTTCGAGTTGAATGTCGAACGTAAAATCATCCTTTGCCCGCAAGTAGGGCATCGGCTTGGGATCCTGCGCCGGAAGAGGTCTTCGGAAAGGCTCAAGTGCCTCTAGTGTCACCACCCATGGTGAGATGCTGGTGCAAAAATTCTTCGCCAGGAACGGGCCGAGCGGCTGGTACTCCCACGCCTGAATATCGCGCGCGCTCCAATCGTTCATTAAAACCAAGCCGAAGATATGATCGACCGCGCGATCAATCGGCACCGGTTTGCCTAACGAATTTCCCGGGCCGATCAAGAAAGCCATTTCAAGTTCGTAATCGAGGCTCTTTGTCGGACCGAAAGTTGGTACCGAGACATCGGGTGGTTTGACCTGTCCTTGGGGGCGACGCACATCGGTGCCGCTGATGACAACCGAGCTGGCGCGTCCGTGATAGGCTACAGGCAACCATTTCCAATTTGGCATCAGCGCATTTTCCGGCCCACGCAACATTGTGCCCATATTGTGCGCGTGATGATAGGACGAATAGAAATCGGTATAATTCGCAATGCGCACGGGTAATTTCATGGTGACATTCTTTTGCGTATGAAAGACCCGCGCCCGGAGCCTCGCGTTGTCACGGAGAATCGGCGTTTTGGACGAGAGAAGCCGTTGAAGGACTGCGCGCGCTTTGCGCCATGCCGGACGACCAAGCGCGAGGAACGCATTTAGGGAGTCTTCTGAAAAGGGTTTTCGGCCTTGAAATTCCGGTGAGCGGAAATGGCCGAGTTCTTCGAGAACAGAAAGGTCGACAATCGAATCGCCAATGGCAACTCCGGCGCGCGGTTTGCCCCCTTTCGGCTGAAAGATGCCGAACGGAAGATTTTGGATGGGAAAATGCGATTCAGGCGAAACGTCGATGAATGATTTCGGTGACATCCGTGGAATTGTAGGGTGTTTCTGTGAAACGCCAACCAGGATGGCGTCTGACACAGACGCCTTACAGCAATTTCAACGCGCGCAAATCCTCGCGCGGCTCGTCGAAGCTGCAACTACCAAACGACACGACGAATCGACGGCGATATTGCAGCCGTTTGGTGTCGATCCGCCATTCGCGCCACGCGAAGAAATCGTCAGTGAACGAAAATGAATCCACATTTTCGTCATCGAGCATGATCGCGGTTTGACTCGTATCCCATCGATGTTCCGCAGCCAGTACTGCGGCGCCCAGCACATTCAGGAAGCCATGCATCTTTGTCTGGACTTCATCTCGGTATTGTCGCAGGGGATGATGGAGACCGGCTGTGAACTTGATCGACAGTTGATGCGTAGCCGGGGTAACGAGCGCTGTGGCAATCTGCATCGAAGTTGGAAACGCATCCGCAGTCATTCCACCGGTGCGAAGTTTGTAGCCGAAGCTGGCCACGTCAGCATCAGAGTTAAATTCGGCGAGTAATGCGATGGTTTGTTCGGCTCTATCGGGCGGCGCTTCCCAGAAGACTGGAAAATCACCGAGAATCGATCTTGCCTCCTTAAGCGACGCGCCATCGACATCATGCGGTAGAAACATCTCAAGGTGAGTGATTGATACTAAATCGACGTTGTGTCTCGATAACGAGCGAATCGCCGCATCCGCTTCTTCGAGGGTATCAAGAAAAGCATCCGCGTTCGCGGACTTCGTCCCAAGCGCAGCAACGCGCAATGGATGTTGAGCATCGAATTGCGAAAGGAGTTGTCTGACTGCATCGAATTGCCCAGTGGAAAGCACAAATCCGCCAAGCAGCCACGTGTCCGAGGAGCGAACATATTCGGCCTGATTTCTGAGCGCTTGGTCAAGGCCCAGGCTACAAGGTGGAAACATCCCTGCATAATCCATTGAGTGCTCGAGCAGGGCGCGAAGTGAAGCGGGCGGCATGGTGATCGCAGTTGGTTGTCAGTGGTCCTTCATCCGGCTAATCGCTGGAGGCAAGTTCCGGGGCCATGGTAAACGAGGCAGATAATGTACGGCCGGGTGGAATCGTTTGAATTCCTTCCTTATTTTCAAAAGCGCGCTGTTCATGTTGATCCGTGAGCCCCCAGCATGGTTCGACGCAAAGGAATGGGCCGCCATCGGACCACAAGGTCAGGTAAGGCACGCTTGCTATATCGAGGACGACCCAGCGGCCGCTGGGCGGATCGACATAGGAAAATTGACGCTTCGGGACATCGAGAAGCTCTAGAATAACGGACCCAGGCAATTCGGTTTTAGAAAACGGCATCTCGCCACCGGCAAACTCGATGTCACGCGTCTCTCCGGAAAGATAATTTCCCGGCGAAAAATACCGACGGTAAAGGCCTCTGGGCATTTGCAAATGAAAGCTTTCCAAGGAGGTCGCTGCGAATCCAGGATGAAGTCCAAAAGAAACATGCGTGTCCGCCTCAGACTCCTCGTTTCGAAACTCGAAAAGCACGCCAACTTTATTAGCCTCGATTCTGTAGCTGAGGTTCACGCTGACTTTCAACGGATATTCGTCGGCTGAGAAATCATTCGGTGTTATCCGATATTGCAATGACGCCCCACTTCCTTGAAGAGAAGCTCCGGTAAAGTGCCATATTTTGGAGCGGAGAAAGCCGTGATTGCCGCCTTTGATCTCGCGCCCCCGGTACAAACTGTGTCCGTCTTTGAGCCGGTGAAGATAATATCCCATCACGGTCGCATGATTCGCCCAACCTTGTGAGGGCGTTGAAATGTCGTTGTCGCGATAAAGGAACCCGGTCCAGTGGCCCGTCTCGTTAACTCGGGCCAGACTGATTAATTCCGCACCCAGACGGGAAACAACGATCCGCAAGCCGTTCTCCTCATCGGTCAGGACATCGAGCTGTTTTCCCTCGCGATCTTCTTCGCTGTGCGAAAACTTCATTGTAGTTGTATAGAGATTCCCGCGCTGTAGCCACGGCGCTGCGAGCCGTCTGGGACGCTCTCCTCCTGGACAATGCAACGCCCTACAGGGGCGTGGCTACAAGAAAGACTCACGGAAACAGTCCGCGCATCTTTTTAGCTTTGAGGACGCGCTCGACGCCGATGGCCATGGCCGCAGTGCGATGAGAAATCTTATGCGATTTCGCGCGTTTGATTACTTGCGCAAACGAATGCTCCAGGATGCGGAAAAGCTTGTCGGTCACTTCCATTTCCGTCCAGAGATAGGATTGCAGGCCTTGTACCCACTCAAAGTACGAAACAATTACGCCGCCTGCGTTACATAAAATATCCGGGATCACGAAGACTTCGTCCCAGCGCTTTTCCAAAATCAGGTCCGCCTCCGGCGTAGTCGGGCCATTGGCAGCCTCGGCGAGAATGCGGCATTTAAGTTGTCCAGCATTCTTTCCGTTAATTACGCGATCGACTGCTGCCGGCACCAGAATGTCGCACGGCATCGTAAGGAGGTGGTTGGGATCGACATGATCATCCTGGGCGAATGCCCGCAGAGTTCCCTTCTTAAAGATGTGCTGTTCGGCGGCCTGGATATCTATTCCTTGGGGATTGTAAATCGCCGCATGGGCGTCGCTGACGCCGACCACTTTGACGCCGCTCTTGTACGCTAATGAAAGCGCCGCGACAGAGCCGACGTTGCCGAACCCTTGCACAATGGCCGTGCACTTTTCAGGATCGAGTTTTAGCATGTTCATCGCGCGTTCGATTAGATAAACAACGCCACGCCCAGTTGCCTCGCGTCGCCCTTCCGTTCCTCCGATCGCGACCGGCTTGCCAGTGACGATTTCACTTACGGAATAGCCCTGGTGAACTGAGTAGGTGTCCATGAACCACGCCATCACTTGCTCGTTGGTGCCCATGTCAGGGCCCATGATGTCGGTGTGCGGTCCGACAAACGGAATCATCTCCTGCATGTAACGGCGCGAAACTGCCTCCAGCTCAGTGCGCGACAATTTCGCAGGGTCTACTGCGACCCCGCCTTTCGCTCCGCCGTAAGGCAGATTAGACAGCGCGCATTTCCAGCTCATCCACATCGCCAGCGCCGCAGTCTCGCCCATTGATAACGACGGAGCGAAACGAGTTCCGCCTTTTGTGGGGCCAAGCGTCAAATGATGTTGAACGCGGTAACCCTGAAAAGTTCTGGTGCTGCCGTCGTCCATGTGCACCGGCAGGGTCACCGCGATGGCCCGCTTCGGAAACATCAGTCGTTCGCGATCATTCTTGTCGATACTCAGATAATCGGCAATGACCCGGAATTGGTCACATGCCATTCGAAACACGTCGTCGTCGTAGATACTCATGAAATAAACTCGCAGGCCAGACCGGTCAGTCGCCAAAATGCAGTTGCTATTTGCGCTGGGCAAATGGAGCCGTCAACCCCGAAACCGTTCGTGAGTTAACCCCGAAAGCCGCAACAGCATAAGTTCGACAACCGCATTTGCAACCCGTAGCGTCCATTCGAAAAATCAACCACGATGAGAATTGAGACTTTAGCTGTCCACGCGGGCCACAGCATTGATCCGGCGACCGGTGCGGTGTCGTCGCCGATCCATCTTTCAACCACGTTCGAGCGAGACGTTGAGGGTACGTATTCACGCGGGTTCATGTACACGCGCAACAACAATCCAAACCGCCAGGCGCTCGAACAGGGAATCAGCGCGGTAGAAGGCGGCGCCGGGGCGGCAGCTTTCGCCTCCGGGACCGGCGCGAGCATGTCAATCTTTCAGGCGCTGGCGCCAGGCGATCATGTGCTCGCGCATGTTGACGCGTACTACGGAACATCGCGATTGCTGCGAGAAATCTTCCGACGTTGGGGACTCGACATCAGCTTCGTCGATATGAGCGATCTTAGCGCCGTCGAAAAAGCGCTACTCCCGAAAACAAAGCTCGCCTGGATGGAAACTCCGTCCAATCCGCTTTTAAAAATTGTCGATCTCGCCGCTGTAGCGGAAATTGTGCACCGCGCTGGTGCAATCTGCGTTTGCGATAATACCTGGGCGCCGGTGCTGCAACGCCCATTCGATCTGGGCGCAGATCTAATCCTGCATTCCACGACGAAATATTTCGGCGGTCATTGTGACGTTCTTGGGGGAATTGTCGTTGCGAAAGTTGAGAGCGATTTGTTCCAACGTATCCGCAGCATTCAATACGAAGGCGGAGCAGTCCCCTCGCCTTTTGATTGCTGGCTGATCCTGCGCGGTATGCGCACTCTCCCGTGGCGAATGCGTGCGCATTCGGGCAACGCGATGAAAGTCGCCGACTTCCTTTTCCGGCATCGAAAGGTGGCACGCGTCTATTATCCCGGGTTGAAGTCGCATCCCGGACATGAGATTGCCGCAAAACAGATGTCGTTGTTTGGTGGAATGCTCTCTTTTGAGGTCAGGGATGGACGTGACGCCGCAATGTCGGTCGCTGCTAAAACGAAAATCTTTACTCGCGCGACTAGTCTCGGTGGAGTGGAAAGCTTGATTGAGCATCGAGCATCGATTGAGGGCCCAGGCACAACTTCACCCGAAGGCCTTCTGCGTTTGTCGATCGGGCTCGAGAACGCCGATGACTTGATTGAAGATCTTAATCAAGCGCTTGGATAATCGGCAAACATGTCCGCATGCCGTCGTATCATTAACACCGATCTTCAGACCGGTGCTATCACGCGGGATGGGCCAAGCCGTTTAAACGGCTTTCGCCGAGTTGCTCGTGAATTAACGGCTGAAAAGCCGGTGTTAATGAAATCGGCGCCGAAAGATATCCACAATGTCGTGCCCTTCGCTCACGCGCTGCGAGTAAGCGCCGACGAAGAAGGCCGC
>JBKPOB010000027.1:0-9697 GCA_046732875.1 Verrucomicrobiota bacterium
TCTTTCTTCCCGATTATCAGTGATTGGATCGGCGAGGGCGGCAAGATCGGCGGCTTGGTGATGAACGATGGAAAATGGTTCAACATCGGCTCGCGAAATCAATATTTGGAAGTTCACCGCACAATTTTTCAAGAACATTGGGGGCCTGATTACATCAAAATTCGGGAGTGGCCTGAACGCGTCGCGGATTCGGCCATTGTCGATCCGAGTGCACAGGTGCGCGGCTGCTCTGTTGTTGGAGAGAACTGCCAGGTGGGCGAGGGAGCCATCCTTGAAGACACGATTTTGTGGGCGGGTGCACAAATTGCTTCCAAAAGTCAGCTTCACGGTTGTATTGTCCGCTCCCAAAAAAAGGTTAGCGGCATTCATCGTGATAGCGACATCTAGTATGAGGACCGAATTTCTTCTCCGGCGAACACGGATGCATTTTCCGCTGCTGGATGTAACCGATATAAAAATTCGCCCTATCGAAAAAGGCGGGTCGGATCGAAAATTTTACCGGATTCGTTGCTCGGAGAACCAGACGCTGATCCTGGTTAAATATAATCTGGAGCGCGACGAAAATCGGCATTATGTCGAGATCGCGAAATTTCTCGACGTCCACGGAATTCGAGTCCCCAAAATTTATTTTCACGATGCATCAGAAGGCCTCATCTGGATCGAGGACCTGGGAGAGCAGGATCTCTACAGCTATCGAGACGACACCTGGCTCGTCCGTCGCGCGTTCTACGAATCAGCGCTCGATGAAATCATCAAGCTTCACAGTCTGCCGGAGTCCGTGTGCGTGGAAATGAAGGAACATTTGCCCGCCGAGTTTAACGCCGCGCTTTACCGCTGGGAACAGAGATACTTTTTCAACAATTGCCTCGGCCGCCATTTCAAAGTTAGCGAATCAAAGCGCAAGGAGCTGGCAGCCCTTCCGAGTTTGCGGGAAATTGCAAAACGTCTGGCAAGTTTGCCAAGGGTCTTGGTCCATCGCGATTTTCAATCGCAAAACATCATTATTCAGAACCGACAGGCTAGTCTGATTGATTTTCAGGGGATGCGGCCGGGGTTGGCTGGATATGATCTGGCATCATTGCTTTTTGATCCGTATGTCGAGCTTTCAGCAGCAGAGCGATCCGAGTTGATTAGTTATTACCGCCAAAAACAGACGGACAATGGGCGGACAGTTGAGGAGCAGTCTGACGAGACGCTGCGACTATGCGCGATGCAACGCCTGATGCAGGCGCTGGGTGCTTATGGCTTTCTAGGTTTGGTCCGGGGACACGAGCATTTTCTGCAGTACGTTCCAAGGGCTGTGCACTCGCTGCGAGAAATCGTGGCGAAGATCGACGACCTCAAGCCGCTCTCTTCTTTTCTCGCCGACCTGGGCTAGTGATCTCAGCGTGTAACGAAAGGAGCGTGCGCGCTCTGCATTTTCTCGAGTCAGTTCCCAAGGCATGCGAGGTTGTTGGCGCTACTGCTCCAAGCCAACGAACGGATTACTCCGACGCTCGGTTCCGATCTGCGCTGGCGGCCCGTGTCCCGGGAGCACTGTGACTTCATCGCCGAGCGGAAATAATTTTTTCCTGATCCCTTGCACTAACAGATCGATATCTCCGCCCGGCAAATCTCCGCGCCCGATGCTGCCGGCAAACAGCACATCACCGCCAATCAGCAATCGATCGTCAGCCAAAAAGAAACAAATGCTGCCTGGGCAATGTCCGGGAACCTCCAACAATTGAAATTGTGCGCCGAGAAAATCCCGCCTCGGCGTTTCCTCAATTAGAAAATCAGGTTTCGCTGGCTCAATTTCCAGTTCGAACCCGAAGCTGCGGAAAAATTCCCGGTCCGAAATCATCGGCACAGTCAGCGGATGACAGCCGATTGGACAACCAAACTGCCGCTTAATCTTGGCGACGTCCTGTACATGATCGATGTGTCCGTGTGTCAGAAGCAAAAGTTTAAGATCAATACCGAGCGACTTGACCCATTCACAGGAACCTTCCGGTGCGTCGAAAAGAATCCAGCCCTCTGGGGCCTTAAGCAGGTAACAATTGGTTTCAAAAATGCCACCGCAGAACTTCTTGTAATTCATCGAATTGGATTGTAGCGGCCTTTGGCTACAGCTGAAACCGGGAGCTCTTACGAATATTTGAATGTTCTCGACTGCGGATTGTCTCATTTCTACTTGCATGCCGATCTTGTCTCGTTGTCTTGCGCTTCATGCTGAAATCTGCGAACGTCATTAACCCTTCTTTTCACCGATGAGATCATCTTTGCAACGATCGTTAGCGCTTTGCGCCATCCTGTTAACAGTCACAATCGCGGCTCCGCCGGCCATCGCGGCGTCGAGAGAGACAGTTGCCATGTCGGTCGGCCGCCTCCTGGAGGAGGGCCATTACACCCGTCAAAAACTCAATGAGGAAGTTTCGAGAAAATTTCTGCAGACATATCTGGAGATGCTCGACTTCAGCCATCTCTTTTTTACTCAGAAAGATGTCGACGAGCTGAACGCGAAGTATGGCAATTCGATCGCCGGGGACGTTCTTCTCGGAAATCTCAAACCGGCGTTTGACATCTACGCTCTCTACACCAAACGCGTAGATGATCGTGTCGCTAAAATAAAAGAGCGGTTGAAGCAGCCGATCGACTTCAAGAGCAATGCGACTGTCGAGCTGAGCCGCCAAAAATCGTCGTGGCCAAAGGATGAGGGAGAAGCCGATCAACTCTGGCGCGGGCGGATCGCGAACGAGCTCCTGCAGGAACATTTGAGCGAGCATCCTATCGAGCCCGCTCCCCAATTGGTTGCCCGCCGTTACGATCGCCTTGCCCGCAACGTCCACGAGCAGGACAAGGACGAACAAATGAAGCTCTATCTGGATGCGCTCGCCCAAGCATATGACCCGCACTCGGAATACTTGAGCAAGGCGGACATGAAGAATTTCAGCATTAACATGGGTCTCTCACTTGTAGGCATCGGGGCCATGCTTCGTTCGGAAGATGGCTACGCGAAAATCGAAAGCCTCGTTCCGGGCGGGCCGGCGCAAACCGACGGCAGACTCAAGGTGGGCGACCGAATCACTGCTGTAGCGCAGGGCCCGGCTGATTACGTCGATGTTCGCGAGATGCGGTTGGACAAGGTTGTCGAGATGATCCGTGGCAAGAAAGGCACACATGTGCGTTTGCTTGTGATTCCTGCCGATGCAACAGACCCGTCGCGGCGGAAAAATGTCGAGTTGGTGCGGGATGAAATTAAACTGAAAGACCAGGAAGCCCGCGCCGACATCATTATCAGAAAAGACGAGAACGGCGATCCCATAAAACTCGGATGGCTGACCCTGCCTTCTTTTTACGCCGACATGGACAAGCATCAGAAAAGCACAACGCGCGATGTGCTGGCATTGCTCAAACGGCTGAAGAAAGAAAACATCGCCGGTTTGGTTATCGATCTGCGGCGAAATGGCGGCGGCTCGCTGGAGGAGGCTCTCTCACTCACGGGCTTATTCTTGAAATCTGGTCCGATCGTCCAGACGAAAGATTATAATGGAAGCATCAGGGTCTCGGCTAATCCCGATCCGGGCATCGCCTATTCCGGGCCAATGGTCGTCTTGACCAGCCGGCAAAGCGCGTCCGCCAGCGAAATTTTCGCGGCCGCTCTGCAGGATTATGGTCGGGCTGTGATCGTTGGCGACAAAAACACGTTCGGCAAAGGCACCGTGCAGACGATTCTTCCTATTGGCAGGTTCGCTTCACTGCTGGGCAGTCATTCGGATGAGGATGGTGCATTAAAATTAACGATCCAGAAATTTTATCGAGTGGCAGGCGGCTCCACCCAGCTTCACGGCGTGGCTTCCGATATTGTTCTGCCAAGCTTGAGCGATCTTCCGGAATACGGCGAAGGCGCGTTAAAGAACGCTCTGCCCTATGACGAGGTCGCGAAGGCGAGATACACGAAATGGTCCGACAGCCACTCCTTGTTTATCGATCAACTGCGACGACGCTCGGAGGAACGCGTTAAGAACGACCCTGAATTTCATTACGTGATGGAGGATATCGATCGTTTGCGTCACAAGCTCGATGAGAATCGGATTTCGTTGAACGAAGATGCGCGCAAGAAGGAACTTCAGGACGATAAATTGCGTAAGGAAACGCGTTCGAAGGAGCGCCTTGCGCGGAATCAGGAGGAGCCGCGCATTTACCGGGTGACGCTCGACACAGTTGATAAACCGAATCTCCAATTAATCATGTATCCCGGGAAACTGGCTGAGGCGAAGAAGAATGGCGCCGCTCCCAAAGTTGATCCCAACGCAGCCGCAGATGCCGATACTGATTCGGATTTAATCGGCGGAGCTAACGCCGATGATGATTCCAAAACACCGGCGATCGATGCGGAGCGGGACGAATCGCTCAACATCCTGGCTGACTTGGTTGATCTCTCGCGTGGACCGAAGACGGCCAGCGCAAACAACGTTGATAAGACGGCGCCCTAACAGCGACCGTAACGCAAGACCCTCGCTCTTCGCTTTCTTTCTGTAGCGGTCCGCCTTAGGCAAACGTCTGCTGCTCGTTTCAGTTGAAGATTCTCTCCTTATCGCCACCACCACGGTGGCGGAGGCGGGCGAAATCTTGGCGCGAAGCGAGGATCTCGAAACCTAACAGGCGTCGACAGAAATGTCGGCTCCGATTGCCCAAGGTACCGCCCGGTTGGCGTCCTTCCGTGCACCGTAACCGGAGTGCCAACGCTAACCGCGTTGAAGAACGCAATCGCGTACTGTTCCGGCATCCGAACGCAGCCATGCGACGCTGGATAGCCCGGTAGATATCCAGCGTGCATCCCGTCCGCGCCGGTGAACCGCATGAAGTAGTGCATCGGCGCCGGAATGAATTTTCCTCCGGGCGGGACCGCCATGTCAGCGTCGGCGTCAGCAACGATCGTGTTCCCGCGGGAATCGACGATCTTGCCGTACATGCTCGAATAATGAGTTCGTTCCTTTTCGAGGATCTTGAACAAACCCCTCTCAGTGAGATGCCCGTAACGGCCGCTCGAAATCGGTGAGGCAAGAACGACGCGCCCACTTTGTAACAGGTAAGCAGTCTGCTCCTCTAAATCGATTTCGACTGATGTCTGCGCACGCGCTGAAATGGCCGCGCAGAAAAAGATCAACAGCGCAACGACCATCCTCACATTGCGTTTAAACCCGCGCGCTGCGCGAAAGTCGCAGCGCGAGATTACTCAGCCTTCTGTGGTGGCAGCCGTATCGGCCGCCTGCTCTTTGTTCCCGCAGGTAGCGTGGCCTGTCCTAAAGTTTATCTACACTGCGATTGGCGCTTTGATCGATGGATGCGGGTCGTAGCCGACGAGCTCGAAATCTTCAAACTTGAAATCGTGGATATTTTTTACGGCCGCATTCAGTTTTATCCGCGGCAAAGATCGACAATCCCGTGAAAGCTGCTCGTGCGCCTGTTCGAGATGGTTTCTGTAAAGATGCAGATCGCCGAAGGTATGAACGAAATCGCCCGGTGTAAGACCGGTAACCTGCGCCACCATCATCGTAAACAGTGAGTACGAGGCGATATTGAACGGCACCCCAAGGAACAAATCTGCGCTTCGTTGATAAAGCTGGCAGCTGAGTTCGCCGTCCTGAACGTAAAACTGGAACAGGAGATGGCACGGTGGCAGCGCCATCCTGTCGATTTCCGCCGGATTCCATGCGCTTACTATGAGTCGGCGGCTCTGTGGATTTGATTTGATTTGCGCGATCAGATTGTCGATTTGATCCACTCGAACGCCGTTTGCACCGCGCCAGTCGCGCCATTGTGCACCATAGACGCGGCCGAGATCGCCGGTTTCGTCAGCCCACTCATCCCAGATAGTCACACCGTGTTCATTGAGGTAACGAACGTTTGTATCGCCGCGCAAAAACCAGAGCAGCTCGTATATGATCGATTTGATGTGCAGCTTTTTTGTCGTGAGCAGTGGGAAGCCTGGCCCATCCGGACGTAAATCAAATCGTGTTTGCGCGCCGAAGACAGATAACGTTCCCGTGCCCGTGCGATCTGTTCGCGGCTGACCTTTCTCTAGTACAAATCGGAGCAGATCGTGATACTGTCGCATCGCAGAAATTTATCGCTTCAACTGCGCGCGTGAAAAAGAAATTTGTTTGTGCGTTGTCTATTCTCATTTTTTAGAGGCGGGCGCGCCGCCTGCACCCTGCTTTGTGTCCGCGGCTGACGCGCTTGCCATTGCAGACTTGCAAGTCGTGTCGAACCGGATTAGGTAGCGGGGAAGGGATAGGATAGAGTCGGCAAGCCGATCTTAGATCGAGAGAGTCGTGGTGGCACACGAGCAACGATTACGCTAGCTGGAATCGAGCCGAATTGGCGCAGTTTAGAGAAGCCCGACTTGGCTCGATTAACGGTACTCTCTCGTCAACAATGGTTTAAGTTGAAGCGCATTCGTTGGCCTGAGGTTTGCTAGAGAATCTACAGGTTTAACTTGGAGTTCGCCACGGCGAATCCGTTTGTCGGCGAACTCGAATCAGAAAGGAATTTTCAAATATGGCGAAAGTTTTAGGTATCGATTTGGGCACCACTAACTCCTGTATGGCCGTGATGGAGGGTGGCGACCCGGTAGTTTTGGAAAACAGCGAAGGCGCCCGCACGACTCCGTCGATTGTTGCATTTACGAAAAGCGGCGAGCGATTGGTCGGCCAGGCCGCGAAGCGTCAGGCGGTAACCAATCCGCAGAACACGGTTTTTTCAATCAAGCGTTTCATGGGACGCAAGTTCGATGAGGTACACGAAGAGCAGAAGCGGGTGCCTTACAAAATTGTGAAGGCAGCCAATGGCGACGCGCATGTGCAGGTCGAAGTCAACGGCCAACCAAAGACATTTTCGCCGCCGGAAATTTCGGCAATGATTTTGTCGAAGCTGAAGGCCGACGCGGAAGCGAAGCTCGGCGAAAAAATCACGCAGGCGGTCATTACTGTGCCGGCATATTTCAACGACTCGCAGCGCAATGCGACAAAGGACTCGGGCAAAATCGCGGGCTTGGAAGTTTTACGCATCATCAACGAGCCAACCGCTGCGTCGCTCGCTTACGGACTCGATAAAAAGAAAGACGAAGAGATTGCCGTTTACGATTTGGGTGGTGGCACGTTCGATATCTCCGTTCTGGAGATCGGTGATGGCGTTTTCGAAGTGAAAGCGACCAACGGTGACACGCACCTCGGCGGTGACGACTGGGATGCCAAGATCATGGATTGGATCGTCAGCGAATTTAAGAAGGACACCGGTATCGATCTCACCAAGCAGCCGGACGCGATCCAGCGAATCAAAGAAGAAGCTGAGAAAGCGAAGATCGCGCTGTCTAGCTCACAGGAGTACGAGATCAATCTTCCGTTTATTACGGCGGACGCTAGCGGACCGAAGCACATCCAGAAGAAACTGACCCGCTCAAAGCTGGAACAGCTTACGGATGATTTGGTTCAGAGAACCGTTCCGCCTGTGAAAGCATGTCTCAAGGACGCACAAGTCACTGAAAAGGACATCAACGAGTTGGTGCTCGTCGGCGGTATGACCCGCATGCCAAAGGTGCAGCAGGTCGCGCGCGACCTAATCGGCAAGGAGCCACACAAGGGTGTGAATCCAGACGAAGTCGTTGCAGTCGGCGCAGCCATCCAGGGCGGCGTCCTCAAGGGCGAAGTCAAAGATGTGCTCTTGCTCGACGTGACACCGTTGACGCTGGCGATTGAAACCGCAGGCGGCGTAGCAACACCGATGATTCCGCGCAACACCACGATCCCGACGCGCAAATCACAGATCTTTTCGACCTATAGCGATAATCAGCCGGGTGTGGAGATCAAAGTACTTCAGGGCGAGCGCCCGCTTTCGCGCGACAATAAAACGCTGGGCACATTCCATCTCGATGGGATTCCACCGGCGCCGCGCGGCGTTCCGCAGATCGAAGTGACATTCGATATCGATGCCAACGGCATCCTGCACGTGAACGCGAAAGATCTCGGCACCGGAAAAGAACAGAAGATCTCCATCACGGGCAGCTCCGGACTTTCGAAAGAGGAGGTCGACAAAATGCAGCGTGAAGCTGAGGCACACGCCGAGGAGGACAAGAAGGCGAAGGAAGCGATCGAGATCAAGAACAATGCCGACATGCTTGCTTATCAATGCGAGAAGCAGTTGAAAGAACTGGGCGACAAGATTTCGGGCGACAAGAAAAAGCAGGTCGAAGACGCCATTGCTGCGGTGCGCGATGCGATCAATCGCAACGACGCCGATGCAATGAAGCGGAGCTACGACGAGCTACAGAACAAGTTCCAGGAAGTCAGCGCTGACCTTTACAAGCAAGCGTCAGCGCAAGCTGGCCCACAACCCGGGCCGCAACCTGGACCTGAAACGGGCGGGCGTCCGGGGCCCGAGCAAGGCGCAGCCAAGCCCGAAGGCGACGTTGTCGATGCTGAGTTCGAAGTCGTGGACGACGACAAGAAGAAATAACAATTTGCCGATGACTCCGGAAATTTTCGGAGCCGCCGGCACAACAACAAACCAAAGGAGTGATAACAACTTATGGCAACAGTTAATGTAAAACCTCTCGGAGACCGGGTGCTGGTGCAGCCGCTCGAAGAGCAGGAAGTAAAAAAGGGCGGGATCATCATCCCCGACACCGCCAAGGAAAAACCACAAGAGGGAAAAGTGGTCGCTTTAGGCACCGGCAAAATCGATGACAACGGAAAGAAAGTCGATTTCACGGTGAAGAAGGGCGACAAGGTGCTGATCTCAAAATACGGCGGCACCGAAATCAAGATCGACGATGAAAATTATCTGATCATGCGCGAGGACGACATCCTCGGCATTATCGGATAACGCCGTCTATCAACTACTAACCAACAACTATCAACTTACAATATGGCAGCTAAACAACTACAATTCGATGAAAGCGCGCGGCATACCCTGCTGCGCGGTGTCGAGAAACTGGCGAAAGCCGTGAAGGCCACGCTCGGCCCCAGCGGTCGCAACGTCATTCTCGACAAGAAATTCGGCAGCCCGACGATCACCAAGGACGGTGTGACGGTCGCGAAAGAGATCGAGCTGGAAGATCCGTATGAAAATATGGGTGCTCAGCTCGTCCGCGAAGTCGCTTCCAAAACTTCGGACGTCGCGGGTGACGGCACAACGACTGCGACGATTCTCGCGGAATCAATTTACCGCGAAGGTCTGCGCAACGTCACTGCCGGCGCGAACCCGACTTCATTGCAGCGCGGCATCATGAAAGGTGTCGATGCAATCGTCGAGGACCTGAAGAAACTCTCCAAGAAAGTCAGTGATCGCACTGAGATCGCACAGGTCGCGACCGTTTCGGCCAACTGGGACAAGACGATCGGCGAGATCATTGCCGACGCCATGGACAAGGTTGGCAAGGACGGCACGATCACGGTCGAAGAAGCCAAATCAATCGAGACCACGTTGGAAGTGGTCGAGGGCATGCAGTTCGACAAAGGTTACCTGTCGCCCTACTTCGTGACCAACGCGGAGGCGATGGAAGCCGTTCTCGAAAACGCTTACATCCTCATTCACGAGAAGAAAATCTCGAGCTTGAAAGATCTGCTTCCGTTGCTCGAGAAAGTCGCGAAAGCCGGCCGTCCGCTCCTCATCATTGCTGAGGATGTGGAAGGCGAAGCGCTCGCAACTTTGGTCG
>JBKPOB010000028.1:0-7423 GCA_046732875.1 Verrucomicrobiota bacterium
ATTTGCACAACAAAACCGAGATAGCCCAGCATGGTATCGAGTAGATCCTTTGGCGTCATCATCGTTTCCGTTTCGCTGGCGGCGCAACTTTTTCCAGTGTTGGCATGGGTTGTCGTTTATTCTGATAAAATTGCAAGATACTGAAAAGATTCTGTGCTGTGTAATACAATGCCAGAGCCGCGGCAAAATTGTAGCAGATAAATAAAAAGATCAGTGGCATGAACATCATTATCCGACGCTGCGTGGGATCGCCTGTTTTTGGCGTCATCGCCATGAGCCAAATCTGCGTCGCAGCCATGCAGAGCGGAATGATATTGACCGGCCAGCCGAGCAGCGGCAGGTGCGCTACGGTGTCGGGCTGGGAAAGATCTTTTACCCAGAGAAATTTAGCATTTCGCAATTCCACCGCTTGGCCCAGCATTTTGAAAAGCCCGAAAAAGATCGGGATTTGAATCATCATGGGCAAACAGCCGCCGACCGGATTGATGCCGTACTGTTTGTAGAGCTTCATCAACTCCTGGTTCATCCGCGTCGGATCGTCTTTGTACTTGTCTCTCAATTCCTGCATTTTTGGCGAAAGCGCGGCCATCTGGCGCATGGATCGGTTCGCTCGGTTTTGGATTGGCCAGAGCGCGAGCTTGATAATTGTGGTGAGCGCGAGAATTGCGAGGCCGTAGTCGTGCAGCCAGCTGTTGAGCAAGTTCATGAAGTTCAGCAAAAACTGGCAGACGATCTTGAACATTCCGAAGTCCATCACCTCGGCCTCATTGTGCGGAAGTTGCGCGAGACGATGATAAAGTTTCGGACCAGCATAGATTTCAAAACGCGCGCTATACGTTTGCCCGGGTTGTAATTGAAAGCCCGGCATGCCAAGCGCTCCCTCGATACCGAGTAACTTTTGGTCTGGCGATCGTTCGATATCGAAACTCTTACCCCACACACCTGTGGCCTTGGCGGTTAGCGGCGCCATAAGCGTTGTGAAAAATTGATTGCTCACCGCAACCCATTCGGCACCGGCGACATTCTCCTGGTAATAAGGTCGCGCAGCGCGCTGGCCAAGGCCAAGAAATCCGCCGCTGCTGCCAAACCAACCAACGTCGATTCCTTTTGCCCGTCCATCGATACACCAGACGAGCCGCGTGTACGATGGATAATCCTTGGGATGAATAGGGGCCGTCGACCCAAGCGCCACAAAATAACCAGCAGTTTGGTATGGTTTGGTCCCCCGGTTCTCGAGATCGATATCCATGTCGATCACGTAGTTGTCTTTGTTCTCCGGGGATTTTTCGAAAAAGAATTTTTTTCGGATGGCGACCTGCTCGGCCGTTGTCCGCTCAAATTGCACAACGGAATTTGATTCGGTCGATGCGGTAAACTCAGGAAGCGTCGGCGCCGATGGCTGCTCAATGATTGCGCCAATTGGCGCGCTTTGTCCCGGATTTAGGATAACCCGCTGTCCTTTCTCGGCTATCTGCCTCAGGAGAACGGCTTCCTTGATACCGCCGCCGCGATTCGTCAGGCGCAACTCAACATCCGAATTTCGCAGCGTTACTATCTTCTCAGTAAAACTCGGAACCGTTTCAGCGCTCGGCGGCGTGGCTTCCGTAACAGCTGGCGTCGGGGAAGCTTCAAAAGGTTTCGGGGTCGCAGTGGGCGACGCTTGCCCTAATGTGACGTTGACCGGCGCCGGCCGCGGCGACATCTGTTTTGCTATATATATCTGCCACCCTACGAGTCCGATTACACAAAGGGCAACGACAATCCATGCAGTTCGATCCATAAATCGTAAGCGATGTTTGAGCGGCTACTCAGCAGAGCCAGGCCCAATGGTCAAACCGGATTCGATGTGCTCAATGCCCACTGCTGCGGGTAAACTGGACGCTACGTTTTTGGCACTTGGGACCGGATCATACCCACATCCGCCCCACGGTTGGCATCGTCCGAGACGTTTTAATCCCAGCCAGCTTCCGCGCCAGACGCCGTGTGTCTCAACCGCTTCCAGAAAATATGCCGAGCACGTCGGGGTAAACCGGCAACCCGAATCAGGTCCGCACAGCAAACCGAGGAGCGGCGAAAGTGTGCATTGATAAACGCGAATTATGGACCGAAGCAGCCTGAGCATCACAGCAGAATAGAAGCGCGTCTCGCGAGACGCAACCATTCATCTTCCAAGGCGCGATAGCTCGCCTTCGCAGCGTCGCGCGTTGCAATAAGCACGATCCAAAGGTCTTGTCGCAAATCGTGCTGGTGCCGGCGCACAATCTCACGCAAACGGCGCCGGACACGATTGCGAACTACCGCGCTTCCGAGGCGACGAGAAGTGATGAAGCCAACACGAGATAGGCCGGAATTCTCGACGGCCGTCACACTGAGCATTAGCAGTTTGCCGCGCTGTACGAAGCCGTGACGTCTAACACGCTCGTATTCTGACGCGCGCGTTAAGCGGTGAGCTTTTGAAAAGGAGAATGAAGTTGGCTGCACCATGTTTTCGTCTTTGGAAATGACGAAATCCGAATGATGAATGCCGAATCAATGACAAAGCTCAAATAACGAAGAACTGTGTCGCTCGTTTTTTCGGGCCTCGTCATTTGGATTTCCTTCATCGTTCGAAATTCGACCTTCGTCATTCAATCCGCCTCCGTACAGCAAAAGTCTTCTCCCGCAGGATCTCGGGAGAAGACTTCGCGAAGAGGAAAGCCGAGAATTTATGGAGTAGGTGAGGCCTCAGCAGGAGATTCGGCGGTTCCACCGGTAGAGGTGGAAGATTCCATAGTCGAAGCTGGACTGGTTGTTTCGGTTGTAGTTGGCGGACTCGTCGCTGCTGGGCTTGCTGCGGGTTCAGTTGTCTCTGTCTTTTGCTCGCACGCCGCAAGAAGCGCGGCACTGGCCAGAATGCAGATGTATTTTTTCATAGTGTTAATTGGAAGAGGCATATTGCTTTAACAGATACATCGGAGCAAGGCGGTTTTTGACCGCATTCGATTCGCCGTTAACACCACATGTTTGATGAGCGTCGATTAAAGTGGGGCTTCGTATTTGAGTCCATGCGCCTCCGCGACTGCCTTACAGGTGAGTCGGCCATTGCGCGTGTTGATACCACCAATGAGCGCTGGTTGTTTTTTACACGCGCCTTCGAGACCGAGATCGGCGAGCAATTCCACGTAACGAAACGTGACATTGGTAAGCGCTTGAGTCGCGGTTCGTGCATAGGCTGCAGGCATGTTCGCCACGCAATAATGCGTAACACGTTCCTCGACGTAAACCGGATCAAGGTGCGTGGTGGGTCGGGATGTTTCCGCGCAACCGCCTTGATCGATGGAAATATCGACCAGCACGCTGCCCGGCTTCATTTTCCGAAGCATCTCGCGCGTGATCAATTTTGGCGCTTTCGCTCCCGGCAAAAGCACAGCGCCAATAAGTAAATCGCAATCGGGCATCAGTTCGTGCAAGTTCGCTTCGCTCGAGTAGAGAGTGTTTGCGCTAACGATCGAGAGATCGAGATAGCGCAAACGTTCCAAATCGACATCGAGGATCGTTACGTCCGCGCCAAGACCAGCAGCCATTCGTGCGGCATTGACGCCTGAGGTGCCCCCGCCCACAACAACAACCCGTCCAGGCAAAACTCCGGGCACTCCGCCAAGTAACACTCCGCTTCCGCCATTGTATTTAGCAAGAAAATTGGCGCCCATCACTACCGACATGCGACCCGCGATTTCGCTCATCGGTTCCAACAACGGCAAACGATGATTGACCTGAATCGTCTCATATGCCACAGCGGTCACGCCCGATTTCAACAATGCCTCAGTGAGAGATTTGCTCGCAGCCAGATGCAGGTACGTGAAGAGAATTTGCCCCTTCCGCAGCAGAGGAAACTCCGCCTCTAGCGGTTCCTTCACTTTGACGACCATGTCAGCTCGAGCGAAAACTTCCTTTGCCTGATCGACAATCTCGGCACCGGCTTTGGCGTATTCTTCGTCCGGATAACCCGAACCACTACCGGCGTTCTTTTGCACGACCACAGAATGACCACGCCGCGTGAGTTGACTTGCAGCCGATGGCAACAGAGCAACGCGTTGCTCCTGCTCTTTAATTTCTTTCGGGACGCCGATGATCATGTGGAGTGAGAAGTGATTAGTGATTAGTGAGAAGAAGGAATCAAGCCAAATTACATCTCACGTCTCACCTCTCGCGCTTCATCAGTTCAGCGACGGATCGTCTGGCGCGGCAGCTTGCATTTTATACCACGGTCCCAGGCCGCGCATGATTTCAAACCACAAATTCGGAAGACGCTCAAGTTTAAGCACCGACGGATTGGCTTTTTGAAGAAGCCACGCTCTCTGCTTCATCTCGCTTTCAAGCTGTCCCGCTCCCCAACCCGCATAGCCTACAAACGCGCAAACCGTAATCACTTTTTTTTGGTCACCTGCATCCCTTGTTTCCTCTAAACCAAGCTTGTGATTGAGCTTGAGCCCTCCGCTCTGGTGCCATTCAAACGCCGCAAACAGCAGTTGATTTTTTCCGACGGGTCCGCCTAAAAAAACCGGCACCTCAGCAAGCCCTTCTGGCGGCGTCTCGGTCACCAGATCCGCTACCTGTCTGTCGAGAGGGCGATTGATGATGACGCCCAGAGCGCCCTCGCCTGGGTCATGCTCGGAAATGAAAAGCACAGTGCGTCGGAAATTCGGATCGAGCATATTGGGATGGGCAACCAGCAACGAACCAGCAAGGCTGTGCGAGGCTGGCTCACCATCGGAGTTGCGCATGCAAAACTAGAAACTGCGACGCGCGCTTCCGCAAGCTCGGCTCGGTAACAATGTCACGTCACGGAAACGCGACACGCGTTCACGTTCGCTCGCCATTGTGATGCAGCAGGACCCAAGAAAATTTTTCACATAAAATTTGTTGCGATCTGATGGAAGCTCGTTTAGTAGCCACGAAGTTTTTAAGATTGTTCTGGGGGGAACAGCCGCCCTTCACGCCTATCGGGTGTGGGGGGCGGTAATTTTTTGGGGCGAAATCCCGCTATTTCTTCTTGCTCTCGCTCGTGACCTGCCACGCCGTAGATAGACGAAGGCGGCTGCTCGTGCTCGATTAGAGGCTGAGCAAAACAAACGCCCAACGCCCAACGTCCAACGCTAATGTCAAAGTCAGCAATCTCGGGACGCATCTCCTGGCCGCTCGCAATCACTTTGATCGCGTTCATCGTCGCCGTGGGAGCCGTAATCATTTTTTGGCGCATCGAAACCTGGCCGGCTCGCACAGCACAGCAAAGCACCGCCCAACTCGAGAAGCTCGGCAAGGATCTGCGCGCCGCTTTTATCGACATCGCGCATTTGCAGCCGCGCATCACGATTAACAATCGTGTCTATATGGAACAGACAACGCCCGTGAGCGAGCTCGTCGTCTTGTCACGACGCATCGAAGTTGAACACGAACTGCTCCATACGTGGGTGGGCAGTTCGAAGCGGATAAAGCTGCATGGCACATTCATCGTCAAAGCCGGCTTCGATCTACAGCACGACCTGTCGATCGATATTCGCCCAAATGAAATCGTCGTTCAGCTGCCGCACGCTCGGATCCTTGGTATCGAGCAGGAGCAGGTGGACGTCCTGACGTTTGAAAATGGATTGTGGAACCGCATTTCAGGTGAGGACATGCAGGGCGAATTATCGATCCTGCCTGAGCTTGCACGGGAAAAGGCAGCAGAAAGTGACTTGCCGGCCGAAGCCGAGCGCGCGTTGCAGCAGCAGATTGAGGAACGCCTGCACGCTCCACAACCATTGCACTTGATCTTTAGGAACGAAAAGGCAGGTGGATAATGTCCAGTTATTAACCGTTAGCCTTCACCTAACCGATGCTCTTCAAGAGTCGACTTCTTCTCGTTGGTTTGTTTCTCATACTCGCGGCGTTGCTCGCACTTTGGTTTACGCCATTCGCCGTCTCCCATGGTGTTCGTTGGTGGATTTGGTGGAGGGCGCGCCAGGAGGGCTTCACTGTTAACATCGACAAGGTCGATGCACCGTTCCTGCGTCCGGTTGCGATCCACCAGCTTCGCCTGAAAAACGAGCGCGATGACGCGCTCCGCGTTGATCTTACAATCACCGATGCGACGTTCGAATTGAATTTCAAACATATCCTCCTCCACAAACGAGGTCGCTCCATTCACAATCTTTCAATCCGCGGATTGCATGGAGAGCTACGCCGGAGCAATCCGGCCGTGCGAGCGATAACCCGGCGTGGCTGGGCAACACTGCACCGAATGCTCCCGGAGAACTTGTCTGTTGCCGACTCGGAAGTGCGGATTGAAAACGGGCCCACGCTTGTTTTGTTGCGAAACGGATTTCTGTCAGCGTATCAGACGGAACCGGGTCGTTTTAACGCTGCCGAGGTCATGATCGCTTCGCCGTGGATTCACCAGACGTTTTCGCAATTGCGCGGTGCAACTCATTGGGAAGGTGATCGCCTGACAATCGCCGGGCTCACTCTGACGCATGGTCTCGACCTGCAGTCCGCGACGGCGGATTTGTCGCGGCTGTGGAACCAACGTGTGGGATTGCAGTTCGACGCCGACGCGTTTGGCGGAAAAATTCGTGGAAACATTTCGCACGAATGGCGTTCTCAACATTCCAATTGGAAAATTGCCGGTGGGGCTACCGATATTTCTTTGGAGCAAACTTCGGAAGCATTTGGATTCGCCGATCGCGTTAGCGGTTTGCTTCACGCGGGGAACTTCACTTTTCGTGGAAACCTTGCCGAGCCCGACGGGGTCACCGCATCACTTTGGAGCGAACTGACGGGTCTTACGTGGCGCAATCGCACGGCCGAAGCGATCATGCTCGGCGCGGCTCTCTACAACCGCCGGATTCAGCTCCAACAGCTTTACATAAAGCAACAGGCAAACCAGTTCACTTTAAGTGGTGAAGCTGCATTTCCCTCAAGCGCGTCCGGATGGCTCAGCCCGGATTTTCGCGGCAACATTTCCGCATCGATCGATCAACTGGGCGATTTCGCAGCTCTATTTGGCGCGAACGTCGGCGATTTCGCGGGCAAAATCACGATTGATGGAGCGATGGACACTCGCGATCGCAAATTTGGTGGCCACCTCATGGTAGAGGGTGCATCGCTCACGTTTTTCAAGACTGCCATCGACAACCTGAGCGCCAAACTGAATTTGAAAGCAACAGACCTGGAGATCGAACAATTGGCGATGACGCGCAAGAACGATTCTCTCAGTGGACAGGGTAAAATCGATCTGGCGCACGAGCACAATTATTCAGGGACGCTCGAAGCCAGGTTGAATAATCTGGCCGATTACCTCTCGATTCCGCGCGGAGCGGCCGAAAAAGGAAACCCAGTCCCGGCTGACGTTCAGGCAACCATCGATTCCAGCAAGTGGGATGTACGTGGTGTGATCCATATCCCC
>JBKPOB010000029.1:0-6497 GCA_046732875.1 Verrucomicrobiota bacterium
GCAGTCGACTGTCGATGAATTCATTGAGGGCTCCATTCTAAGAACGGATAGTTTTCCGGTTCCGGTCTTGCAAGGTCAAGCGACTTTTGGTCTGCTCGCGCAGCGCTGTTGATGGACTTGACTTCGGGCTTACCCCCACGCGACTAAGGGTCATGAAATTTAATGTGCACACCGCTGTCGCGATCATTCTGTGTTTATTCGCTGCTGCCCGGTCTACTTTCGCCCAGACCGATCGTAAGAATATCGTTTTAGATCATTCACCGGAACGGAGCGCCTTGCCCTTTAGTGATTGCGTGCTGATTGGTAACACGTTGTATGTGTCAGGCCATGTCGGAACGGATCCTAAGACAGGAACCGTACCTGCGTCCGCCAAAGAAGAGGCCCGCCTGCTGATGGAAGAGATGAAGCATACAGTCGAAGGCGCGGGATTGACGATCGACGACCTCGTCATGGTGCAAGTTCTCTGCACAGATCTGGACCTTTTTGACACATTCAATTCGGTGTACCGCACATATTTCCACCGAGGATTTCCGGCGCGCGCATTCATGGGGTGCAGCAAACTTCTATTCGGCGCGCACTTCGAAGTCACCGCCATCGCCGTCAAGCGTTAACGCCCGAAAACGACGATAAGCCTGATCAGATGGAAAGGTAACCACGCACGAAATGGGGCCCGATCGCTCTCCGGATTTTTTGGGATCAAGGCGCTTTTGACCTGGTCGAATCTTGGGCTCTTCTCTATTGTTCGATTCGCTTCTATTCCGGTAAAGTCGGCGCTTTGTAAGTCAGTCCAATGAGCAACCTGCATCTTGCTGTTCAGTTTTTCATTCAACTTGCCGTTATTCTTTTATTCTGCCGATTGGTCGGTGCGATTGCTTTGCGCCTTGGCCAACCGCAAGTGGTAGCGGAGATGCTAGCTGGTGTGCTGCTCGGGCCGTCGCTCTTTGGTTTGCTCTGGCCGGATGCGCAGCATTGGCTTTTTCCGTGGGACCCCGCACAGAAAATGCGCGACACCCAAAGTTATTTGTTTCCGGCGTCACAACTCGGTCTCGCCCTTTACATGTTTGTTGTTGGAATGGAATTCCGCGTCGACATCGTGCGCAGAAAATTGACAAGCTCGATCGCCGTGTCGGTGGCCGGAATGCTGACACCTTTCATCTTGGGTGCCTGCCTGGCTTGGATTCTATTTGATCACACGGCGTTGTTTCCGAGCACGACTTCGCGCTCGGAGGCAATGCTCTTCCTTGGCGCCTCCATGTGCATCACCGCCTTTCCGATGCTCGCACGGATCATTCATTTCAAAAAACTTAGCGGCACAATCATGGGAACTGTAGCGTTGGGCGCCGGAGCAATCGACGATGCAACGGCATGGTGCCTCCTCGCGGTGGTGCTCGCCAGCTTCGAGAAAAATTGGAGCCACGCTCTAGCGAATATTGCCGGTGGCATCGCTTACGTGACTTTAACGCTACTAGTCGTGCGCCCGTTACTGCTTCGTGCCAAAGTTTGGTTGGCAAAAAACGGGGCGCTCACCGAAGCGGGATTGGTTGTGGGACTTGCGCTCATGGCCTTGGGTGCGTGGTTCACCGACCTTATCGGTTTGCACGCAGTATTCGGCGCATTCGTCATGGGGGCCGCGATGCCGCGTGGAGTCGTCGTGCGTGACCTTGTCAGCCGCATTCAGCCGTTTACGGTCGCGTTGCTCCTCCCGCTCTTTTTCACCTACTCGGGATTGAATACAAAAATCGGGTTGCTCAACACGAGCTTTCTTTGGGCCATGTGTGGGGCGGTGTTGATCGCAGCTGTCTTAGGCAAAGGCGTGGCGTGCTGGGTGGCCGCACGCGCCACCGGCATTCCGAATCGTGAAGCGCTCGGCATCGGCACGCTAATGAATGCACGCGGACTGATGGAATTGATCGTGATCAATATCGGGTTACAGCGAGGTATCATATCTGAGGGACTCTTCGCCACGCTGGTGATCATGGCAGTGGTCACAACACTCATGGCCTCGCCGCTCTTCGAACGCCTCGTTGGAAGCGAGACGCGTCAATCCATTTCCGATCCGGAGGCTGAAGAAGTAAGCGAACTCGGGTTCGTCCGCTGAAATAATCGGCATTCACATCGGCGTGGAGAAATTTGCAAGCAAGTGACTTGGTCTCGGCGGGGCAACGGACGTTAGCTAAAAGGTCAAGCCCCATTCGTAGTCAGATCTTTAGGGGCGGGATACCCGGCATCTCGATCGCGCCTGAAAACCAGGGGTGTTATCTTAAAGCGCTTCTGGATCGCTATCATGCCGAAGAACAGCTGATTCAGAAAACGAGTCCACAAACTAGCATTCCACCTACCCGCAAGCATTGTGGCGACTGATCGAAAAATAAGGGTTGGCGGCTCCGGGCTAAAAAAAATGTCGCGAAACTGTGGTGTGTAGAATCCCACCACAAATCGACGAAACGTCTCGAATCGTTTTCGCTGACGGCGAGAAAACGCCGCAAAGCTTGAAGCTGAGAAATCATTTCGCCTAAAAGCGCGGTGCAGCTCGGCAGCGGCTTCGATCCCTGATTCCATGGCGATTGAGACTCCGGTCGAGAATACCGGATCGAGAAATGATCCTGCGTCTCCGGCCAGGATCCAGCGGTGGCCAGCGTACGCCGAAGCACTGTACGAGAAATCCTTCTCCACGCGTACCGGCCACTCGCGCCGGGCCTCGCGCATTAATTCAGCGACAATCGGCGTATCGGAGATCGTGATGTTGAGCGTCTCCTCTGGTGAACCGTTCGCCAATCTGCGGTAAAGCGCCTTTGGTAGAACTACACCGACACTCGTTAACTCTTTTGAAATCGGAATAAGCCAAAACCAGCCGGCGTCGTTGCGTGCGATAAGTCGGATATCATCGGGTCGCACCGCTTTCAGTCGCGGCACGTTCGTATAGTGCGAGTATATTGCTATGTTCGCGAGCCGGGGCTCCTCGGTACGCAAATTGAATTTTCGAGCGAGCAATCCTCCGCGGCCTGTGGCATCAACCAGAGCTCGCACACGCACACGACTGGTCGCACCGTCGGCGCGCGATGCGACGTCAAGCATTGCTGCATCTGGTCCAAACTCACATGTAATCACGTTGCACGCTTCTCGAACGTCGACACCCACTTCGCGAGCCCGTTCCAGCAGAATGCGATCAAATTCCTCGCGGCATACCTGATATGTCTGAGGTCTCGTGACTTCTCGAACGCAGGTAAAGTCGACGTACCGTCCGCTCTGGCCATCATGAGTAAAAAGGCGCGCACCCCACTTCTCCGGAAAACTTGCGTCCTCGATCTGTTTAGTCACGCCCAAAGCTGCGAACGCATCGTTCGCGGTGGATAGCAACGATTCACCAATATGGAATCGCGGGAAGGTCTCGCGCTCAAAGAGAACAACGGAATGACCGTGTTGCCCGAGCGAGATGGCCGCCGACGAACCAGCAGGCCCGCCCCCGGCCACAGCGAAATCAAAGTCATACCGACGGTCCGCCCCAATCATCACATCGCTAAAGTATCATTACGTCGAACAGGGAGCAGGCAATTTCTTTAAGCCTATTTCAGGAGCATGAGCCTTCGCCTCGGTGAAACGGCTGCGCTTTAGCGAAGCCGCAATCGGCAATCCGCAACCCAAAATTAAGAGAGCCGGCAGTCGGATTCGAACCGACGACCTGCTGATTACAAATCAGCTGCTCTACCAACTGAGCTATGCCGGCGCTGCCCCATACGAAAGCTGTTTTTCGCGAGTTCATCAAGAGTTTGTCCGTAAGGGAATGCTCTATCTGTAAATTTTGGCGTACGACTCTTTTGTCCATCACGGGATAGGACAGTCTCCATTCAAACCATTCGCGGTGCTGCCTATAACTCTTTGGACTCGCCTTTGTGCTCGTCGTTTGGCCCGGAGCGCTTAGCGGAGTGCAATAGCCGCCATCCGTTTGCCGAACCGTACCGCGAGCGGCTCATGCACGGCTTCGCACACTATTCCGTTGAAGCTTTTTTTACTCCGCGCCTCCTCTCGTTTTAGTGCTTCGATCTGATCTCTTCACGCCGGTAATTTTGTGCCTAGGACAACACGCACCTCATGACGCAGCGCATCGTCACGTAAAGTCACAATTTTGTCGGCTAGCTCGATTCCATCCAATTCCACCAGGATAACACCTTGGGAACAGTGGTCCGGATTCTCGACTGCAATGTGATAGACGGTGTTCTGGAAACGATACCGCAAACGGAAGCCAGGCCAGTCTGTCGGTATGACTGGGTTGATTTTGAGCGTGTCGCCGCGGCGTTCGAATCCCAGAATTTCTTCGAGCCACACGCGATAGGTCCAAGCCGCCGCGCCTGTGTACCAAGTCCACCCACCGCGCCCGACGTGGCCGGGTAATGAATAAACGTCACCCGGCATAACGTACGGCTCAACCTTATAACGTTCGCAATCCTTCTCGTCCCGCGCGTGCTCCACTGGATTCAGCATCCGCAAAAGTCGAACGGCTTTGTCGCCATCGCCCTGGCGGGCAAAAGCCATGGCCGCCCAGGTGGCGGCATGTGTGTACTGGCCGCCGTTTTCCCGCACGCCGGGGGGATACGCCTTGATGTAGCCAACGTCGGCGGTGGTTTTGTCGAAAGGAGGAGTGAAAAGCAAGATTAAGTCGTCGGCCTCACGCACGAGGTTTTCTTCCACCGATCGTAGCGCGCTCTCCACACGGTTAGAGTCTCCTACGCCGGAAATTGCAGACCAGGTTTGCGGGAGCGAATCGATGCGGCCCTCGGCATTTTTCCTAGACCCGAACGGCGTACCATTGTCAAAGTATCCACGGCGGTACCATTCTCCGTCCCAAGCTCGAGCGTTGACAGTCCGGGCGAGTAGCGCGACGCGGGCATGACACGCTTTTGCTTCATCGTGGAGTTCGCGCAGTGCGAGCAATTCCATGAAATCATTGAGCACACAAATCTCAAACCAGGCGAGCCACACGCTTTCGCCTTTGCCGCCAAGTCCAACGCGGTTGAGGCCATCGTTCCAATCCCCTCCTCCGATCAGCGGCAACCCATGCGGACCAGCCGTGGCGGAGCGTGCGATGGCTCGTCTGCAATGCTCGAGCAGTGTACCCTCCGTATGAGAAGCGATTGGAATCGATAAGCTTTCTGTTTGTTGGGCTGCTAACGGTTCGGCTTCGAGGAATGGAACTATCTGATCGAGGATCGCGGCGTCGCCAGTCGTGCGGACGTAGTGTGCGGTGACGAATGGAAGCCAGAGAAAATCGTCACTAATCCGCGTGCGGACGCCGGCGCCCGACTCGGGATGCCACCAGTGCTGGACATCGCCTTCCACAAATTGTCGCTCGGCAGCGCGCAGAATATGGTCACGCGCAATTTCGGGCGCGGCGTACACAAGGGCCATCACGTCCTGTAACTGGTCGCGGAATCCGTAAGCCCCGCTCGATTGATACAGAGCTGAGCGGCCCCAGACGCGACAGCTGAGCGTCTGGTAAAGTAGCCAGCGGTTAAGCAGAAAGTTCGTGGAAAGCTCCGGCATTTCCACTTCAATCGTGCTCAGGAGTCGGTCCCACCAACGCTGGGTTTCCTGAAAGGCAACTTCGACGTTGGCGGGATCGCGAAATCGTTTCACGAGGGCACGAGCTTTTTCTTCGTCATCCGCTTGCCCGAGGAGAAAAGTTATTTCGGCGGTTTGTCCCGGGTCGATCTCGACAATGACCTGCAAGGCGGCGCAAGGATCCAAACCGGCGCCAACGTCCCCCGTCAATCGCTCGTGCTCCATCGCCGCGGGGTCGCGCAGCGAACGGTTTCGTCCGATGAATCCAGTGCGATCAGCGGTGAATGCGGTGGGCGCCGGGGTGGAAGCGGCAACGGCGATTCGTTCGCAGAGCTCCGGCTCGTAGGAGTTGCGGGCAAACAGGCTCTGGCTTTGCAGATCCCATTTTGGGACTACGTGCATGCCGCTTTCCTCGTAATCGGATCCAAGGACAAGCGTGGCGTAAGAGGTGACCGTTAATTTCCGCGGAACCGACGAGCTGTTGCGAAGACGTAGCCGCTGAAGGCGCACCGGCAGGCCGCCGGCGCCGTCGACCGGCACGAACGTGACCAGTACTTGTTCGATCGCATGGCTGTTGTGTTCAAAGGTTGTGTAACCCTGCCCATGCCGCGCGCGATAGGCATCCTTCTCCCGGATCGGATGGGGCGTGGGCGACCAAACAACACCGAGATCATCATCGCGAATGTAAATCGCGGTCCCGGGCGGATCGGAGATCGGGTCGTTAAACCAGGGCGTGAGGCGATCGTTCTGGCTATTACGGCCCCAGACAAAATCGGCGCCCGACTCAGAAACGAGCGCGCCAAACGTCGAATTGGCCATGATGTTGATCCACGGAAGCGGCGTTTGCTGATCGGGTGCCAGATAAATGACGAATTCGTTTCCATCCTCGGTAAAGCCACCCAGGCCATTGAAGTATTTCAGCTCCATGAACGGCAATGGCG
>JBKPOB010000030.1:0-49502 GCA_046732875.1 Verrucomicrobiota bacterium
ACGAGAAAGAGAAGAGCACACCTAAACGCATGAGTCATATGAGAGAACACTTGTCAGGCGGCGTTTGCAGATTTCGAATCCTATCCCGGGCTACGCCTTACTAGCGTATTTTTGCACTAACGCCTGAAAATGCGGATCGCCGCGCAGAGAATCCCAAATCGGATTGACTTTCAGACCCTGCACGGTGACAGCGCTTGGTCGGCTCAATAATCCATCCAGAATTTCGATTGCGCGATCGTTGTCGCCAAGGATGGTGTGAACTTCAGCAACCCCGACTGCAATTTCTGGGCCGCCGAATGCATCTTTGCTTTCGGGGCGTAGCTCTATCGCGCGTTGCGCTTCGGCCAGCGCGGCATCTTTTTCACCCAGCCAAGCTAGCACTTTGGCATGGAACACGTGCATGTCGGCATCGTCGGGGCTTTGTTGGAGTTGTTTCTCGGCAACGCTTTCGGCTTTCAGGAAAGCGTCTCGCGCGCCCGATTCATCACGCAGCGCTTTTCGGGCAGCGCCGATGAGATAATACTTGCCAAAGAGGGTCCCGGGAAACCGTTCGAGCTGGTCGTCTCGCAGACTTTCCCCTTCCTGTAATGCTTCTGCGTACCTGCGCTCCAACAGAAGCATGTCTATCCGCCCAATGGCAGTCTTGGCTTTCTGGTCGCCGCTCATCGGGATCGATTTCACGGCTGCGAACGCCTTCTCTGCGACGCTGAAATCTCCTTTCTCAAAGATGGCCAGCTTTGATTTGATCTCCAAAGGACCAAGTGCGGTCGGGTTCAAAGCCAGCGCGCGGTCAACCGTTTTGTTAGCCTTATCGAAGTCTCGCAGCATCTGGTAATTGAAAGCGAGATTTTGCAGCGGCCAGACGTCTTTGGGATTCAAGTCGGCCGCCTTTTCGAGACTAGCATTCGATTCCTTCCATTTGCCCTGCCGGCGCTGGATTGCGCCAATGGCCAGATATACTTCTGCCTCGTTAGGCAATCCGCGCTGTGCGATCTCGAATTCTTTCAGCGCCGCGTCGTAATTATTATCGCCGTAATAGTACGAGAACCCCATCGCCAGGTGCGCCTCCGGAAGATCGGGCTGGAGTTGTAGGGCTCGCTCCGCAAGGGTGCGCGCCTTTTCGCGTCGCCCTGGCGTATTTTCCCGGTCATGCAAGATCCAGCTTTCCAGCTGCGAGTAACAAGCAATCGCCAGTGCGAATTTCGGGTCTAGCTCTATCGCGCGTTCGTAGAGTTGCTCGCTTTGTTTCAATTTTTCGAAATCTTCAATAGCGTTCTGAAGATTGTGCGCCTGGACGAACGCGAGATAGGCCTCGCCGTTTTCCGTGGGCCTGTGTTCCATCTGCTCCTTTTCGCTTGGCGATAATTTCGCGCGCAGTTCATTCGCGATCTTTTGCGCGAGATCGGTTTGGATCGCGAACACATCAGTCAGCTCGCGATCGTAATCTTCCGCCCAAATGTGCTCGTCGTTCTCTGCATTAATCAATTGCACATTGATCCGGACGCGATTGCCGATGCGGCGGACGCTGCCTTCTAGAATGGTACCAACACCGAGCGCCTTTCCGATTTCACGAAGATTGGAGGCTTTCCCTCGATACGGCATCACCGATGTGCGTGAAATCACTTTTAAGTCGCCGATCTTCGACAAATTGGTGAGCACGTCATCCTGGATCCCGTCCGCAAAATAGGCGTTCTCTTTGTCATCGCTCAAATTTTCAAAGGGCAGCACTGCAATCGACTTGTCGACCTTGTGCGCTGAGACGCGAGGCAGGAGAAAGAAACCGGCGCCGGCAGAAATGACCACGCCAGTCGCCACAAGCATGATTACATTGCGACGTCGATGTCTTCCGGGGGCCGCGGTTGTCGGGGTTACCCGAACGCCCTGCGAAGTGATGTCGTACGCCCAGGCAAGAACAAGCGCAATCGGAAAACCGAGGAGCAACAAGGCGATCACCAACCGCAGCGCCCAGTTTGGCAAGTCCCACGCTGGAAATGCAGCGGATGCTAACTGTATCATGCCTCCAGCAGCGATGATGTAAGCCGCCGCCACGCGGTAAACCTTGCGCCGTTTTACTTCTTCGAAGAAGCCGCTCATAACAAGAGATTTCGGTTCGCCGAGACTATAGTTCACGGCGAAAAAATAGACACGAAAATAGAGGGCGTCGTTCAGTCCGCAGAGCGTTTGTTCACTTTGCTAACTTTTTTGGTGCCGTTCGCAGGATGGCGGGCGCGAACAGTAAAAGAGAGAATCCGGCGCTAAACTTTCGCCTCGTGGCTGTCGATCAAAGCCTGAAAGCGTGGATCGCCTCGCAACGGTTCCCAAATCGGATCGAGTCTTAGGAAGGAAACTGTCACTCCATTCGGCGTATTCAGTGAACGGTCAAGAAGCTGAAGGGCCTGGTCGCTCTCACCTGTCCAGGCGTAGATTTGAGCTAGCGCAATGGTCATCTTCGGCCCATCGAGCGCATCCTCAGATTCAGGCAGCAGCTCGACGGCACGCTTGCCTTCGGCTATGGCCGACTCCTTCTCACCCAGGCCGGCGAGAACCAAGCCAAGAGTTACGTGGCGGGAAGCGTCATCCGGACCTTCACGCACGGCCTTTTCGGCAATGGGTCGAGCGCGTTCAAAGGCAGAGAGCGCCCTTTGTTTATCGTTCAAAAAGGTATAGATCACTCCCTCGAAAAGTTCTCTTGGTTTATCAAAGTGAGAGGCATCTTGTGGCAATTGCTGTACAACAGCGAGAGCATCGGAGAATTTTCGTTGCAACAGAAAAAGCTGCATACGCGCGAACGTGACGAGCCCGTCTGGATCGACGCCTGTCGACATTTCGGCCAGCTCTTTCTCCACTACGCCAAGATCTCCCTTCCAATCAATCGCAAGTTTCGCCTTCTCCGCGCGCGGGCCAAGTGACTTGGGCGAAGCTTCGATGGCACGATCGAAAAGCTTGTCTGCGGCTTCGAAATTCCTGGTAGCATAATAATTGTCAGCAAGATTTTGCAGTACCCAGGAATCCTTCGGACTAATGGAAGCGGCTCTCTCCAGATTCGCTGTGGACTCCTTCCATTTGCCTTGGCGACGCTCAATCGCGCCAATGGCCATATAGACTTCCGCGGAGTTTGGTAAACTCTGCTTCGCAATGGCGAATTGGTCGAGCGCTGCCTGATAATCGCGCTCGCAATAGTAATGATAAAAACCCATTGCGAGATGGGCCTCAGGCAGATTCGGCTGCAAACGCAGCGCTTCCACCGCTGCGGCTTGCGCTTTTTCTTTTCGCGCAGGCGTCGGATCGAAGTCCTTATAAATCCAATCGTGTACCCATGCCAGGGCAGCAAATGCAGCGGCGAAGTTTGGATCGAGTTTCGTTGCTTTCTCGAAAAGTTGCTCAGCCTTTTCTGTGTTGCTGCGGAATTTATCAGGGCGGTAAAATATCTCGTGGCCCTGCACAAACGCCAGATAGGCTTCGCCGTTTTCGGTTGGCTTACGCTCGATTTGCGCTTTCTCCATTGGCGACAGCTTCGCCTGCAATTCACGTACGATTTGTTGGGCCAGGTCCGTTTGAATGGCGAACACATCGGTCAGGTCGCGATCGTAATCTTCCGCCCACATGTGCTCGTCGGTGTCGGCGTTAATCAATTGCACATTGACGCGCACTCGATTGCCGATACGACGAACGCTGCCTTCTAGAATGGCGCCAACTCCCAGGGTCTTCCCGATTTCCCGAACATTGGACCCCTTCCCTCGATACGGCATGACCGAGGTGCGTGAGATCACTTTCAGGTCGCCAATCTTCGAGAGATTGGTGAGTACGTCATCCTGAATTCCGTCTGCAAAATAAGCGTTGTCCTTTTCGTCGCTCAGATTTTCAAACGGCAACACTGCAATCGACTTGTCGCACTTGTGGGCCGAGACACGCGGCAGAAGAAAAAAACCGGCGGCGGCGGAAATGATCACGCCAGTCGTTACGAGCGTGATTATGTTCCGCCGACGATGCGCTCCAGGCACTGCCGGCGTTGGCGTTGCGCGAACGCCCTGGGCGGTGATGTCGTACACCCAGGCAAGGATCAGTGCGATTGGAAAGCCCATCAGCAGCAGGACGATCACCAGACGCAGCACCCAGCTTGGCAATTCCCATGCCGGAAACGCGGCAGACGCCAGTTGTATGATGCCGCCAGCCGCGATGATGTAGGCTGCAGCCACGCGGTACACCTTGCGCCGTTTCACTTCCTCGAAGAAGCCGGTCATGGGTATAGCTTTGTCAGTCGACACCATAAACCAACGGCGACAATATTGACAGACGAACTGACCCCGGCGTTCACTTTACGCCGGTAGCCAGGACGGTTTGAAAGTGCTGGCCTTGCGTTTCTCGCGATACAACGCTCACTTCAATTTGCCGGAAGCCGCTTTTTTCGAGGAATTGGTGCAACTGCACTTCGCTGAAGCCCAGCCAGTGGTCCGCATAAAGTTCACGAGCCCGTTCAAACCGGTGATTCAAGAGGTCGAGAATCGCCAGCCGGCCACCGCGTTTCAGGATGCGGTGTGCCGCAGCGACTGCGCGCTGCGGATGAATGGCATGATGCAATGCCTGGCTCAAAATCGCCAGATCGACACTGTTTTTGGCAATCGGCGGATCCTCAATGTCCCCAAGTCGATATTCCAGATTCTTAATGCCATGTTTCTTCGCCAGCTGCCCGCCGAACTCAACCATCTTTGGCGAATTATCGACGGCGATAACCTTGCGCGCGTTTTTAGCCAGCAATTGTGAAAGGGTCCCCTCGCCCGCACCCAGGTCGGCGACTGTCAGCGGCGGAAGCAAAGTAATAAGCGTATGCGCCAGCGCTTTCCACGAGCGGCCCGGCACGTAGCTTCGGCCAAATTTGCCGGCGAGTTCGTCGAAGTATTTGCGCGTCTTGTCCTGACGTTTGTGCAGAACAAGCTTCAAACTCGTGCGATCACGTGATGTTTCAGGCAGTTCGCGGGCAAGCAACCGGGTAATTTCCTCAACACGCTCTCGCTGTGAGTTCCGTGTATGATGGTTCGCGCCGTAATACACATTTTTTCCCACCCTGCGATCGGCGACGACACCCGCACGCTTCAATTGGGCCAGATGACTGGAAATGCGCGATTGGCCCATTCCCAGTATCTGCTGTAACTCGGCCACCGAGAGCTCTTCCTGCTCCAAAAGGAGCAACAAGCGCACCCGGGTCGGGTCGGCCAGCAGTCGCAATAAATTAATGGTTGACGCCATGACGGTAGACAACGATATATCGACGCATCATGATTGGTCAATATGTCTGTGGACGTCGCTTCATCGTTGAAGCGTTAAATCGTTGCTACGTTGAGAACGACATCGGCAGCCGACCTCTCTAACGCTTCAAGCCTTCAACTGTTCAACCTTCTTTAGCCATGTCTCGTCGTTACATTTTCTCTTCCGAATCTGTCGGGGAAGGTCATCCCGACAAAGTTTGCGACACGATTTCCGATGCGGTGCTCGATGCGTGCCTGGCGCAGGATCCCCATAGCCGGGTAGCGTGCGAGACCTACGCCAAGAGCAACGTCGTCATCGTCGGCGGCGAAATTACTTCGAAAGCCAAACTGGATTATGTCCAGATCGTTCGCGATACCGTACGCGAGATCGGCTATGTGAACGACGACGACGTTTTTCACGCTGACCGGATCTTCGTTAGCAACATCATCACCGGCCAGTCGCCCGATATTGCGCAAGGCGTCGACGCTCGGGCTGCCGAAGGAAAAGATACGGCCGAGCAGGGAGCCGGCGATCAGGGGCTAATGTTCGGCTACGCGTGCGACGAAACTCCCGAGCTCATGCCAGCGCCGATCATGTTTGCTCACCGGCTCGAGCGCGAGCTCACGCGAATTCGAAAGAGCGGTAAAGTGGGTTGGCTCCGACCGGATGCGAAGTCGCAGGTCTCAGTGATTTACGAAGATGGAAAGCCGATCGGCATTTCCTGCGTAGTCGTTTCGACACAGCACACCCGCGATGTGAAACACTCCGAAATCCGCAGCTTCGTCATCGAGGAAGTCATCAAGAAAGTTTTGCCTGCGGAAATGCTCAGCGGAAAAACACAATTTCTGGTCAATCCAACTGGCAATTTCGTTATTGGCGGTCCGCAGGGCGACACCGGCCTGACGGGCCGCAAGATCATTGTCGACAGCTATGGCGGAATGGGCAGACATGGCGGCGGCGCGTTTTCGGGAAAAGATCCGAGCAAAGTCGATCGCAGTGCGGCGTATATGGGTCGCTGGGTCGCCAAGAACGTGGTGGCCGCTGGTCTGGCGAAAAAATGCGAAGTCCAATTCGCCTATGCAATCGGTCATCCCAAACCGCTCAGCGTGCACGTCGACACGTTCGGCACACATACGGTCGAAGAAGAATCAATCGAGCACGCCGTGCTGGCGACATTCAGTTTCAAGCCGGCGGACATTATTCGGCAACTCGATTTGCTACGCCCAATTTATTCAAAAACCACGAACTACGGCCACTTCGGAAAAATAGACGATCCCGACATCACTTGGGAAAAAAATGATAAAGCTGCCGAACTCAAAAAGTCGGCGAAATGAAATTTATGGAAACATCGACTATCGAACACACAAAAACGGATTACAAAATTAGAGACATCAACCTTGCCGACTTTGGAAGGAAAGAAATTTCCATCGCGGAGAAGGAAATGCCGGGTCTGATGGCAATCCGCGAAAAATACGCGCCCCAGAAACCGCTCGCCGGTGTGCGCATCACCGGGTCGCTACACATGACGATCCAGACCGCGGTGTTGATTGAAACGCTGACGGATCTTGGCGCCAGCGTGCGCTGGGCGAGCTGCAACATTTTCTCAACGCAGGATCATGCTGCCGCAGCGATCGCCAAACGCGGCATTGCGGTGTTCGCATGGAAAGGCGAATCCCTGGAGGATTACTGGCGATGTACTTATCGGGCGATTTCACACCCGAACGGTAAAGGCCCGCAACTAGTGGTGGACGATGGCGGGGATGCCACGTTGCTCGTTCACAAGGGTTATGAGCTTGAGGAAGGCAGCGATTGGGCAAAGACAAAATCGGCAAACAGGGAAGAACAGGTCATCAAGGATTTACTGCTCGAGATTCATAGTGAGAATCCCTATCGCTGGCACGAGATTGTAAAGGATTGGCGGGGTGTCTCCGAAGAGACTACAACCGGCGTGCACCGGCTCTACAAAATGCAGCAGGAAAAACAGCTACTCGTTCCTGCGATCAACGTGAACGATTCCGTCACAAAATCGAAGTTCGATAACCTCTACGGTTGTCGGCACTCACTGGTGGATGGATTGAATCGCGCGCTGGATGTGATGCTCTCCGGCAAGGTCGCCGTCGTTTGCGGCTATGGCGATGTCGGCAAAGGCTGCGCGCAATCATTACGCGGCCAGGGCGCGCGCGTCGTAATCGCCGAGATTGATCCTATCAACGCGCTGCAGGCGGCGATGGAGGGCTACGAAGTTACGACGATCGAAGATACTCTCGGCCGCGGCAACATTTACATTACCGCTAGCGGCAATATCGACGTGATCACGCTCGATCACATGCAACGGATGAAAGATCAGGCAATCGTCGCCAATATTGGTCACTTCGATAACGAAATTCAGGTGGACGCGCTTAACGCAGCAAAGGGCGTGAAGAAAACCAACATCAAGCCGCAGGTGGACAAGTACACGTTCCCGGACGGTCACGAGATTTTCCTGCTGGCCGAAGGTCGCTTGGTGAATCTCGGTTGCGCGACCGGTCACCCGAGCTTCGTCATGTCCAATTCATTTTCCAATCAGGTTCTGGCTCAGCTCGATCTGTGGAAGAACCGCGACACTTACAAAGTCGGCGTTTACGTTCTGCCGAAAAAACTCGACGAAGAGGTTGCGCGCCTGCACCTAGAAAAAATCGGTGTGAAGCTGACCAAGCTTTCTGAAAAGCAGGCGGACTACCTCGGGGTCCCAGTCGACGGCCCGTATAAATCAGAAAGCTACAGGTACTAAGTCGGTGACACGGGCGATCCTCCCTGCGTCCGCTTGGTAAGGAACAGCCGTCTCGAGTCCACCCGGCTGTCTCCCGAACGAGACGACCTGTGCTGCGAGTGCTACCGCGTCGTGTAACCCCCGTTTGCGAAGATGGTCTGGCCGGTGATCCACCAGCCATCGGTTGCGAGGAATTTCACGACGGGCACGATGTCCTCAATCTTGGTTAGCTCGCCGTTCATCGATTGCGATTTGTGGTAGGCCACGCGCTCCGGCGTTTCCTGCCCGTAGAAGAACGGCGTATCCATCGGCCCGGGCCCAATTGCGTTTACCGAGATGCCGCGCTTCCCGAACTCCTTGGCGGCGGCGCGAGTGAAATCTTCCACCGGCGCTTTGCCGCCGGCATAGGTCGAATACCCGTCCGTGAAGGCCGCCAGCAGGGAAGTCACCAGCGTGATGATCTTGCCGCCGTCGTTCAGATCGAATGCCGGCCTGCTTGATGAAAAAGAATGCCGCCTTGGCGTTGACATCGAACATCGTGTCGAACTCTTTTTCGGTCGTCTCAACAATCGGCTTGCGCAGCACCTTGCCCGCTGTGTTTATGGCAATGTCGATTCCACCAAAACGCTTCTTTGCCTCCGCGAACGCTGCAGCGACATCGGCGACCTTGGTGAAATCACCTTGAGTCGCAAACGCCTCGCCGCCCGCCGCAGTGATCTCGGCAACGGTTTTGTCAGCGTCAGCCTTGGTGCACCCGCTGTTATAGTGAACGCAAATCCTGGCGCCATCACTTGCGAATGTGCGGCTGATGCGACCGCCAAGATTCTTCGCGCCACCTCCGATGAGGACCGATTTTCCTTTCAATGAATGATTGCTCATATTTTTGCTTCCCCAGTTGCTAGTTTTGCTGACTGACGGTCAACCTCGAAAGCGTTGCGGGTCAACTCCGACGAATTACGGAGAATCGCGCGGGCTTTCTCACGTCCGCTGGAGTTCACCTCGTCAATTCCGCGCCCGAAACTTCAACGTAGCTGCACTGTGATTGTGCGCCACGTCGCCATCTTCCCAAAATGTGAACGCGCTGGTTTTTGTTTGCCGCGTCGGTAAGGGTTTCCGTTTCACGCCTCGGTGCTGCTAGCCAGACCGTTAATCGGGTGGTGTGAAAATTGAACATAATTTGGGGTGTGCACGGCTCACCAGCATACAACGAAACCCGCCCGACTTGATCGAAACGTAAACCGACCGCAGCCGCCTTGGCCTGTGGCGTCGGCTTCTTTATCTGGGCGCAACCTGCTATCTCGGCCAGAGCGATCCCTGCAGCAATTAGATTCAAAAATAGCCTTCGCATACCGAAGCAAATCAGAACTGCTCACGTCTGGCAGCAATTTTTCGCGCCAGATAGGCTGAGAAATGCCCCGCATAACGCTTTTGCAATTCTTGGCGCTGCCAGTCCTTGCCCGTGAGAATTTTCCGGCAATTGGGCGCGCCGCATTTGCATTTCACGGAGTAATCATCGTCGTCCGTCATCGCCCAATCGTGTGTGAGCTCTTCGCCGGCTTGGATGTCGCGCATCGCAACGAACGTAATCTCTCCGCGTATTCCAAGATTCGCATCGCACGAATGATTCAAATACAACATCGACAGCTCACGCTCTTCGTCGGTCACCGGCGCAATGAACAAGTCGCCGTCGATCTGAACTTCCACCGGGCCAAGGCGCGGCGTGATTTTGTCGCGCAAAGTTTTTCGATCAACGATATGCCCGCCTTTCACCGCCACGATCTCGCCTTTGGCAATGTCGGCAGTCGCAAACAAACCGCGTCCGTGAATTTTACTTTCGCGCACTTCGGTCTTCGGCGAGCGATAGGAGAAGGACATCATGCGATCGTGTGCGCTGATTTGGAAGATACTGGATGTTTGATCCTTGATGCTGGATAAAAATCTGCATCTAGCATCAAGTATCCAGCATCCAGCACATGAAAGCACGCCCAGCCGCCATCGCATTCATCTTCGTCACGGTCATGCTCGACATGCTTGCCCTCGGGCTAATCGCGCCGGTGCTGCCAAAATTGATTCTCGATTTCCTGGGCGGCAACATGAATTCGGCCGCAAATTGGAACGGCGTTTTCGGAACGGTCTTTGCGCTGATGCAATTCTTCTTTTCGCCGGTTCTCGGCGTTTTGTCTGACCGCTTTGGACGACGACCGGTTATCTTGCTATCAAACCTTGGTCTTGGCCTCGATTACATTGTGATGGCGCTGTCGCCCACAATCGGCTGGCTCTTTCTGGGCCGCGTCATTTCCGGAATCACAGCTTCCAGTATTCCAACGGCGATGGCTTACATCGCCGACGTTGTCCCGAAAGAGAAACGTGCTGGCGCGTTCGGCATGATCGGCGTGGCCTTTGGTCTCGGTTTTATTCTTGGTCCAGGCGTTGGGGGTCCGCTGGGCGACATCGATGTTCGGCTGCCATTCTGGGTCGCCGCCGGATTCAGTCTGGCGAACTGGCTTTACGGTTATCTGTTTGTGCCGGAATCACTGCGCGACGAACATCGAAAAGAATTCACCCTGCGCCGCGCAAATCCGCTGGGTTCGCTGGCCATGCTGCGGTCGCATCCGGAACTGTCCAAGCTGGCGACTCTGCAGTTTCTTGCCTACGTATCGCACGAAGTCTTCGTGATCTGGGCGCTTTACGCGATTTATCGTTTTACCTGGAGCCAAACGACGATTGGCGTGTCGCTCGCCATCGTGGGCATTTTTACGGCGGCCATTTCGGGCGGACTCACCGGACGAATCGTGGCGTGGCTCGGTGAACGACGCACACTTTACATCGGCCAGTTTTTTGGCGCGCTCGGCATGGTCGCTGCCGGTCTCGCGAGAAACGGGATCGTTTACATGGCCTCCATCCCGATAATCTCATTGTGGAATATCTCATTCCCCGCCGCACAGGGGATGATGACTCATCGCGTCAGCGAACGGGAACAAGGCGAACTGCAGGGCGCGATTCAGAGTCTGCGCTCCATCGCGTTTGTCATCGGACCGTTCCTGTTCTCAGGAATATTCGCCTGGTTTATTAATCCGAAACATTCATTCCATATTCCCGGGGCACCGTACTATCTGGCCGCAGCGTTGCTGTTCACTGCGATGTTACTGGCGACTCGCGTGGAGCAGCCGCAATTCGGAGAACCGAGTGAGAAACTGAGGGAGCCAGTTGAAACCATACCAGCCGACGAGATTGGTTCAGCCTCCGTTGCGCCAATTGTCGATACGCCAGAAGAAAATTCTTGAGCATTGTCGCTGCATGCGCGATTGAAGCGGACATGAAACCGGGCATGCGTTTCGCAATCGTCGTGGTTGCGATCTGCTCATGGTTTGCGATTTCAAATCATTGCGCGTTCGCCGCGCTGGCAACGAAAACCGACGCGGCGTCACACGGTTGTCCGTTTCATTCCAAGCCAAAAGAAAAGCCGTCGACCGGAGCGCAGTGCTGCAAAATCTTGCGCGCGGTTACTCCGGTTGCGACCAAGAGCTGGGCTCGCAACGACGCGAAATTCTCCCATTTTAACAATTATTGGAATGAACACGCGCTCGTGGTTACGTATTCGCAAACGGCACTGGTGCCCCTGTCTCTCGACACTGGGCCACCAGGCGTCCGCTCATTCGCTGAGCTAATTTTACAGCGGAGCCTTCTCGCTCACGCTCCGCCCTCTCTGGCCTAACGAGCCCCGAAATTCTTCGGGATTGCAAACTTCCGCTGTAGCGGCAGGCGTGCCGCCTGCATTTCCGCAGACCGTTCGCAGCCGACACGGCTGCCACTACAGAAATTATGCAATCCCACATGCAGAGACGGATCTCTATTCTTATCAGTGTGATGGCATTCGCGCTTAGCGCGGTCCCACAGGTAGGGGCGATTGGCCCATCCGACTCTCGCTCAGGGCAGGCTCCCAATCGCACAGACGTAGAGCACGAGCATGAGCAAGAGAAAGAGAAGAAGCAGCAATACACTTGCCCGATGCATCCGGAAGTCGTGACAGAACACCCCGGCAACTGTCCGAAATGCGGGATGAAACTCCTGCTGATGGAAAAGCGACAAATACCCAACTCCGATAAATCGCGAGCAGGCGCCCAAGACTCAACGTCCAATCACTCGCCGCATGCGCAGCATCAGTCGCATCGGACTCACGACGCAAGCGGAATGGCGATGCCGCACCATGATCATCGCGCCCAGGAAATGCACCCGCCTTCGCATGGAGGCCATGAAATGCACATGGAAATGCATTCGTCTATTGACCTCGCCGATCCCATGAGCCGCGAAGGTTCCGGCACAAGTTGGCTGCCGGATTCATCTCCGATGTACGGCAAAATGTTCATGTTCGGTCACGACATGCTCATGTTGCATGGCGCAATTTTCCCGCGTTACACCAACGTAAGCACAAGACGTGGCGATGACCGCATCGATGCACCCAACTGGATCATGGGAATGTATTCGCACCCGCTCGGGGATAGCGCGCAGATCGGCGCACGCTTGATGATGAGTCTCGACCCGCTTACCGAAGGCGGGCGCGGTTATCCACTTTTGTTTCAAACCGGCGAATCGTGGAACGACCAACCGCTTCATGATCGTCAGCATCCACACGATCTCTTCGACGAACTCTCAGTGAGCCTTTCGCAAAAGTTCCCTCATGATTTCAGCGGATATATCTATTTCGGTTATCCGGGCGAACCAGCGCTCGGTCCGCCCACGTTTATGCATCGGCCATCGGCAATGGATGATCCCGACGCGCCGATCGGACATCACTGGCAGGATTCAACGCACATCACGTTCGGCGTGGCCACAGCGGGTCTCGTCTGGCGAAACATCAAGGTGGAAGGCAGCATCTTCACCGGCCGCGAACCAGATGAAAATCGTTACGACTTCGACCGGCCGCGCTTTGATTCTTACAGCGGCCGGATCTCGTGGAATCCTACCAAAAATCTCGCGTTGCAAGGTTCGTTCGGTTACATCAAAAGTCCCGAAGCACTCGATCCCAAGACAAACATTCACCGCACGACCGCATCGGCCATTTACAATCTGCCGCTTGGCCCGGATAGCAATTGGTCAAACGCGTTCGTCTGGGGGCAAAACAACACCAGTGAGGAAGGCAAAACACAGTCCTTTCTGATCGAATCGAACTATCAGCGCGGGCGCAACACAATCTACTTGCGATGGGAGCGGGTTCAAAAATCCGGCCACGAACTGGTTCTCGATCCACCTGATGAATCGCGCATTTTCCCGATTGGCGGATATACCATTGGTTACGTGCGCGATTTAACCCATGGTAACGGACTCGATATCGGACTGGGTACCCAATTCACGTTCAACGATCGCCCGGATCACCTCGATCGCTACTACGGCGACGATCTTGGTTACGCCTTTGAGTTTTTCCTGCGCATCCGTCCTTCGTTACACGCTCATGGTGGCCACGAACACGCCGATCACGTTGCTGGGATGGAAAAATAAACAGCGCTTCCGAATTCTCGCTTCGCCAAGCGGCACCCGGGTATGTTAAAACACTCGGAAATGAAAAAGTTATTGCTCGTCATGGCGTCGCTTGTCGTCGGAACCGGTGCACTTTTCGCCAATGGCGGCGCATGGCAGGCCGGCGTTCCGGGAACAGGCAGTGCAAGCGCGTCGAACCAAAATCACAAAACCGACGTTACGATCGAGAACGAAAGTCTGAAAATTGATCTCCATCCGGAGTACGCATCGGTGGCGGTGAATTACCGAATGCACAATACGGGGCCGAAAGTGGAGCAGCAGTTCTTTTTTCCGGTCGAACAATGGGGGAAAAAACCGGACGCGGATACGGACGCTCAGAGCGCCGACATTCGCGACTACCAAATCAGCGTCGACGGAAAAAAATTGCCATCGACGAATGTATCGGGACCCAAAGAGGAACGCAGGGAGACAAAGTCTGGTGAGTTTTACGAGGAAAACGTTTCTACAATCAAGTCATGGAAAAAATCGGTCATTCCCTTTGAGCGAAATCAAACACGCGAGGTCACGATCCATTACAATGCGCCGTACGCTGAAAATGACGAATCAGTTTCGGACGACTTACACATCAGTGACGCGACATTTGCGTATTCGCTTTCGCCGGCGGCGACCTGGAAAGGGCCGATTGGTAAGGGCAAAATCGAGATCAACATTCTGCACCCTGAGCCCGAAGACGTCTCCATCGAAAAACCAAAAGACCGCTTCCAAAAGGTCAACGACACGCACTACGAATGGACATTCGAAAACCTGAAGCCGTCGCTGGCCGATGACATTCGCATCGTGGCGCATTCAAAATACGACAAGTATCCGACAGGATATTCCGAAGAAGACCGTAGCCACCGTGGTGAATATGTTCTCAGAGATCATCAATATTTTATCGATCACACTGATTACGATCCGACGGCAAGCTCGACACTGGCAGCGCAGGGCAAGCACAATTATGACGTCGTTAACATATTGGGCGATCCAACCCGAGAGGTTCAATCGCCATGGGCCGAAGGAGTCGAGGGCGATGGGATTGGCGAGAGCATAACGCTCAACGTGAGACGTCCGCTTCCGCTGTATGGCATCCTGATCGAGCCTGGATATTACGACTACGATGAGAAACCGTGGTTGAAAAACAATCGCGTCGCGGCGCTCGAGATTACGCTAAATGACGAGCACACGTTTACGGAGAGCATTCCCGATGAGCACTTCGAACGCCCCTATCTCATCCGCGTCCGGGACTACGCCAAGCCGGTCAACAAGGTTAAGCTCGTGATCAAAGGTGTGCATCGTGGCACACAATCTCGCGACACGTGTATCTCCCTTGTTGAGCTGCGTGCACCGCTCACTAAAAAACCTGAAGTTCACGGAGCCCGATGAATCGCCGAGCGGCGATGCTTTGCACAGCGGTGCTACTGACCGCCGCCAGCGCAGCAGCGAAAGCCCTGCCGATTTACATCGAGGACAATCACGCTGGTACGTTTTATTGGCTGGCCCAAAATGTGGACCTCGACCAGCCGTGCACCCTGATCCTTTTCGATGCGCACAGCGATGCTTCCGGCATTTTCGATTCCGACAAGATTCGCGACGCGCTGCGAAATGTCGCATCCCCGCAGGAACGACAAGCATTGCTAGATCGTTGGCGCCACACGGGCGGTGTTCAATGCTTCAACTGGATTGAGCCGCTCATGCCAGCACCGATTGCAAAAGTAATTTGGGTGCCAGCCGAGAAACTTTCCGCATCCGAAATTGGTCACCGCGCACAGCAAGCAACAGCGTTACTCGATGGACACTTGGAAGCGGCGCCGCGGAAATCTGGATTACTGCACGAATCGTACGTCGTTTCCGATTTCGACAGTCTCGCGAAATATCTCACTCCAAATCAGCCATTGGTTGTGACGATTGATCTCGATTATTTCGCAGGCCTTTTAGCGGCAGAACAGGAAATAGCTTTCGCGCGCATCTGGAATTTTGTGATCGAGCGCCGAAATCTTCGCGCCATCACATTCGCCATTTCCCGGCCCTATTTAAAAGACGGGGACGAGGCACATCGCCTCCTTAAACTTGCGTTGACTTCCGCGCTCTCATTGCCGACTGCGCAAACTGAGTTCGAGCCGTTTCTCAGGGTTGCTAACGACCACTCGAACCTCGCTAAGGAATTGATGGCGAGAGGAGAGAAAGTACCGGCATTCGATGTCGCGCACGCGCCACAGGATCTTCGCGCGCGAATCTTGTCCGAGCGTCAACGCATTGTCGTGCGAAAAGACACCGCTCGCTGGCAGCAACTTTTGCGCACCTGGGATAACGAGGCACCACGGTTGCATCTTGAAATTAAGGATCATCAACCGTCCACCGATAACGTCTGGCGCATTCCGGCGAACGAGCCGGCTGAGATCGAACTGGTTACCGAGCCTTGGACAAGCAAACCCAACACGATCGAATGGGTCGCGTTAACCCCAAAATATTTGCGCTGCAACGTAACCGATTTATCGACCGATCAGGTCGGCTTCGTCGCAAACGCGGCATCACGTCCTGCCTGGAATGAACTTCCGATCGATCACCACGGTTCTGTGCTGCCAATAAGCGAAATCGACAATTTGTTCGATCGCCAGTGGCAATGTGGCTCGGTGCGTGTACGAGCCCGGGCCGTTGTCGATGGGAAAATTCGCGAAACGCCCATTTTAGAGCTGCGGCGATTTGTCGGCAGCGGTTTCCGCGCCGCGATCACTGAACAGTTCAGTCTGCCGTATCTTTTCGGGAGCGGCGAATTGTCGGAAAATTCAGATACCGGACCGGAAACAAATCTCGGCGCCGACTGCGCAAACTTTGTCGTTTACGCCTTGCGCCGGCAGGGTCAGCGCATTCCGTGGTCCGACCCGAAGCGACTGCGAGACTATCTCGATCTTGTTGCACGATCAGCCGCTCCCGGCGCGGCAAAAATAAGCGCCGAGGATTTGAACCGCGGCACAATCGTCCATCTCGGGACACATGTTGCGGCGGTAACGGAGGACCGGCAGCCTGTCGGCGTTCTTGATGAAAACGACCTGGTTGCCCATCAGCTCGGGGGCGCTCCGGAAATTCTGGCGCTCGGGCAACTCTTGAAGGAGCGCAGGAAAAATTGCTTCGATTTGTTTCGCGTGTCGGCAGAAAAGTTCGCGGCGACCCTTGTCTTTGGCGGCGACGTGATGCTTGGCCGCAGTTGTGCGACGAAAATCGAAAATGGAATAGATCCGTTTGCCGGCATCGCGCCTCTGCTACGCAGCGCTTCGTTCGCTGCGGCAAATTTGGAATGCACGATTTCGAATCTCGGTGACTCGGCGCAACGCTACGCGTTCCGCGCTCCTCACCGCTCCACGCAGCTCGTGCGTCGCGCAGGATTTCGCGCGATGGGCTTGGCAAATAATCACGCGCTCGATTTTGGGACCGCGGCGCTAGAGGACTGCGCTGCGCGTTTGTTCCGTGAGCAAGTTCAGCCAATTGGAATTGAAAAACGCGGCCGCGGCGCCAACGCGCCGAATTTCTTCTCCGTACTCGGTGAAAAAAAAGTCGCGCTTCTTGCCATCAGCGACGTTGGACCCGCCGGAAACCCTCAAATCGCCACGACATCGGATCGCGTGGGATTGAACGCTGCAATCACGAATGCCCGTTCACAGGGGAACTTTGTCGCTTGCCTGGTTCACTGGGGAATCGAAAACAGCGAGAAGATCACGGACAGACAACGCGAACTCGCTCGCTGGCTGATCGACCATGGAGTCGACCTCATTGTTGGCTCACACCCACATTGTGTGCAGACACTGGATTTTTATCATGGCTGTCCAATTGCGTATTCGCTCGGTAATCTCGTGTTCGATGGCGCGCCCTCCGTCGAGTCGTGGAATCGCGGAGCGTTACTTGAAATCGGCTTAAACGAGAACGCGCAAGCTTCATCTGCCAGCCTGATTCCCATCGTTCTAGAAGACGGTTTCCCTCGGGTGGACGCTCTACCAAAAGGGAAAACCTTCAGCAGCCGTTAATTTGAAGATCAGGGCTGGAAGGGCCAGCCGTCGTTGATCTCTTGTCATCGCGCGCGACCTGCGTGAAAATTAACGCCCCGTGGCTCTGCGATTGCCGAAACAAGATTACCAGGACATCGAGCGAATCATCGAGTTGGATTTTGTACGCGCGACGGAAGCCGCTGCGTTGAACTCACTCCGCTGGCTCGGTCGCGGAGACAAGGAGGCGGCAGACGCAGCTGCCTGCGACGCCATGCGCGGCATGTTCGATCTAATGAACATCTGCGGCGAAGTCGTCATTGGCGAAGGAATCAAGGACGAAGCGCCCGGTATTTTCAAAGGAGAACAGCTAGGCACCTGGGTCCCCGGTTCACCAGAGTTTCATATCGCCATCGATCCGATTGACGGAACGACCAACATCTCCAAAGGCGCGCCGAACTCCATCAGTTGCATCGCGGCTGCCAGCCCGGAGAAAGGGGTAAAGGTCGCGCTGCGTGACGTGCCGTCGTTTTACATGTCGAAGCTGGCGTACGGGCCGCGCGTCATCGATTACATGAAAAAACGCGGGGACTCACTTCACCTCGAGATGCCGATTGCGGAGATGCTGGCAATCGTCGCGCGTGCGGTGGACAAACGCGTGCAGGATGTGGCGGTGATGATGCTCGACAGACCGCGCCACAAGGAAATCGTCGAACAAATTCGCGCGGCAGGCGCGTCTTTACGCATGATCGGCGATGGCGACATCGCTGCCGCCATCGCGCCGTCGCTACCCGAATCCGATGTCGATCTTTACATGGGCATTGGCGGTTCGCCCGAAGCGGTCCTCGCTGCCGCGGGCATCAAATGTCTCGGGGGCGATATGCAATGCAAAATGTGGCCACGCGATGAAAAGGAGCGAAAGAGCCTGATCGACGGCGGCTACAAGAAAGATCTCGACCGCGTTTTTTCAGCTGACGACCTCGCGAACGGCCAGAACATTCTCTTCTGCGCAACCGGGATCAGTGACAGCGCGCTGCTGCGGGGCGTGCGCGCTCACGGCGGTGTCACAGCCGTTACGCATTCAATCCTCATGCGCGCCAAGAGCAAAACCGTGCGTTTCGTTCGGGCGAGGCATAATTTGCAGACAAAAACAATCCGTCTCCGATCCGATAATCGCGAACACCTGATTTAATATTTCGGCCGTATCCCGAATTTCGCCAGCGCGGCGACCGTCTTTTCCATCGGCAGGCCGACTACATTCGTGAACGAGCCTTCGATTCTTGCGATGATTTCCGCACCTCTTCCCTGCGCGGCATAAGCGCCAGCCTTGTCGAGTGGGCCCACTCTCGAAAGATACTTCTCGATTGCCGCGTTACTCAGACGGCGAAACCGGACGCGGGAGATGTCATGGAACACCTCCGATTTCCCTGATGTCTGCTGATAAATTGCAACAGCCGAACAAACCTCGTGAGTTCGTCCGCTCAGGCGCCGAAGCATTTTCGCGGCCTCATTCAAATCCTCGGGTTTTCCGATGATTTGGTTCTCCAGCGCTACCAGCGTGTCGGCTGCAAGCACGACTGCGTCAGGGCGCGTCTGTGCGATGGACATTCCTTTTCGAAAGGCGTTCCACAACGTGAGCTCACGCAATGTGAGAGCAGCATCGAACTTTTCTGCAACGCGCGGCGAAGCGATTTCGAATTTGAATCCACCTTCGGACAGCAACGCAGCGCGTCTGGGAGAACTGGATGCCAGCACTAATGAAGGCACGACACTCTAACTGTAGAGGCAGCCGTGTCGGCTGCAACGAACCGGATTCTCGGGACCCCCCGACACCGCGATATTATCGGATGTCGCCCGGTAGCCGCGGTGATGCGAGTAACTGCTCAAACTCATGCCATCGTTTCTCCGGTTGCTGCTCCGTGCCGCCACGCTTTTCGATGTAAGCGCGCACCATATCTTCGCCAAGATTGTAGTTAATGACATAACTACGGTACTTCTCAATGAACTCTGCCCGTTTTTGCGCCTGTTTCTCGTCCATAAGCGCGTATTTTTGCAACCAGCTTGTCACGGCGTTCGCGTCGATTTCCCCATTCACGTAGCGCCGTGCGGCTTCGTTCACCGCGTAGTTCAATTTTTTCACCAGGTCCTGCACGGCGTAAAATTCCTCCGCCCGCGCGGGGTCGATCCCCGCCGCAGGCCAAAGCACTTCTTTTTCAAATGCTAACCGCTCCGCTTTCGTGAAAGCGACGTCCCTCCCGAAGTTGGCGGTGCCTTCGGCGACCAGTGATTGCGGTGAGAAGAGCGCATAAACCGAGAACTCAACCCAACCGCGATCATGAACCAGATTTTTCTCGAGCAGCGCGTTGTAGACATGATGACCAGGATATCCCTCGTGCGCGGCGAGATCGATGGCGCGATCAATATAGACGGGCAGATCGGTGTTTACTTGAATGACGCTGCGATACCTGCCTTGGTACCAATTGTAACCGCCCCATGGCTTGTTGGTGACGTATTCGACGTTGAAATTTTCGCCGGCCGGCAGCTTGATGTGCGCGAGCGTGCGTTCGCGGCACGCCTTGATCGCGAGCTGAAACACCGTGTCCAACTTGTCCTTCGGAATCACGAATGCTCGCCGCCAATCCTCGTAGCGCTGTAGCAGAGGTCCCTCACCTAGAATCTTCGCGTCAAGCTGTGAGAGGATTTCCTGAAAGCGCGATTCCGGAAACGTCGGCGCGACCACGTCGTACAGCGCCTGGGATTCATCATCGAACTTCAGCCGTTCACCTTTGATTACTCGGATTCGTGCCGCAAGCGCGGATAACTGTTTCACCAGATACTCGCGTCGCAGCCGCTCCATCTCGCCCGCCGGCGCGGCGATTTTCGCCAGTCGATCCTGTAGTTGCGTCGCTTCGCGTCCAATCGCATCGAGCGATTTCTTTCGCTGGTCTTTCCATTCCGGCGGTCCGTAGTACGCGTCGACGTAATCGGGATCGTGCTGCCCCAGAGCGAGCACGAGTTTGACATAAGTCTCCGCAATGTCGTTGACATTCGTCAGCACGGCTGGTGTTGGCGACGGCGTTGCGCCGTCGGCCGTGATGCCGGCCAGCAAAACTAACAAAGAGAAAACATGGGACCGGCATTTCATAAACGGTTTGCCGCCCAAATAATCAGTGGAGAATGGAATCCGCCGGATAGACCACGCCGTTTTTGATCACAGTGTGGATGTCTGAAGCGTGGGAGATGTCGTCCGCTGGATTTGAATTGAGAACGACGACATCGGCGAAGTAATCCGGGACGATCTGACCGATGTGTGCGCCGGTTTCGCCGCCGAAAAGTTTTGCTGCGTAAGCGGTAGCGCATTGGAGAATCTGCATGGGCGTTAGTCCGGCTTCTTTCATCAACTGAAATTCACGGAAAAGCGCCGGGCCATGAATTGTGCCGATGTTTCCCGCGTCGGTCCCGGCGGCGATCGTAACCCCGGCGTCTTCGAGTCTTTTCAAATTCGGCAGAGCGACATCGTAGGTTTTCTTAATCCGATCCAGGGCAGCTTTTGGGTCAGCCAACGCATCCTTGATTCGTTGCGGTAATTTGTCTTGCGGGATTTTCGTGACATCAAGGGTGGCGATCACTTCCGGGTTACCCCACTCTTGTTCCTCAGGTGTCAGATTCAACTGGTGTGAAAACGTCCGGCCGTAGCGCTCGAAGACAACGAGCGTTGGACAGAGAATCGTATGTCGATCTTTCAGCAGCTTTACGAAGGCGTCATCGATCGGCTTATCAGTCATGCTGTGGACAAGAACATCCGCGCCTTCTTCGACTGCTGCGCGCGCCGTTTCCAGTTCGGTCGCGTGCACGGCGACGCGAATTTTGTGCGCGTGACTTTCTTCAATCGTGGCGCGCACGATTGGCCGGAACCCTTCCAGCGGATAACCTTTATCGACGATGTACCAAATCTTAACCAGATCGGGTTTTTGCTCGGCCAGTTTGCGCACGAATTCTCGCGCTTGATCGGGCGTTTCGATCTTCACGATCGGCGGATCGCCGAGGTCGAGTTTCTCTCGCGACACACTGGAGATCAGTGGGCCGGCCACGGCGACACGTGGGGCCTTCGCAGTTGCATTCGCGGTTTTGCGAACCTCGAAATTCCAAAAGGGTCCGCCAACATCGACAACTGATGTGATGCCACTGCGCAGATACCTCGCAAAAACATCGTTTACGTGACTCTTCACCCACGCGACTTCATCTTTGTACGGACGAACACTGTTCAGATCCGCGCCGTCTGGTCGAGTGAACAAATCGCCGGACTGAAAGAAATGAACGTGGGTGTCGATGTAACCCGGCAAAATGAATTTGCCGGTGCAATCAATCTGTCTTCCGAGCGACGCCGCATCTTGCTTGCCTATCGCGACACGTTCGATCTTGTCGCCGTCAATAACGACTGTCGCGTTCGGCAAAACTTTGCCGTCTGCAGGATTTATTACGGTCCCGCCGACTAGTGAAATTTTTTCAGTACGACCCGTGAGCGCAAAGCTCAACAACGCGATCGCCGCAAGGATTGCTTTTCTATCATTCATGAGAATGGAATCCAATCTGGCGCCTTGGCGGTTCAGGTGGTGTCATCAGTTCACGAATCGCGTCGAACACGACTTTGAATTGAGCATCGTATTTCTTCTCGAGCGCAACGAGCTTACGCGCGAGATCGACGTTGGAAAGTAGCATCTCGCGCAGGCGCACAAATGTACGCATGACCGCGATGTTAACCTGCACCGCTCGTTTGCTGCGCAACACGCTGGACAGCATCGCTACGCCTTGCTCAGTGAAGGCGTAGGGCAGGTAGCGGCGCCCACCGCGTCGGTTCTTTGAGCTGCCAGATTGGAACCTCAAACCGGAACCAACCGTTCCGGGGGACGTGTTTGAGATGCCAATTTGGCATCTCAAACGTTCCCACTCGTCCGCGTCCAGTTGGAACATGAAATCTTCAGGGAATCTGTCGCGATTTCTCTTCACCGCTCGGTTCAAAGCGCCGGTATCCACGCCGTAAAGCACCGCCAGATCATAGTCGAGCATCACCTTCTCGCCGCGAATCAAATAGATGCGGCGCTCGACCTGAACCGTTAACGCGTTAGACGACATGCACTGTGCGTGGCCTTATTCCTTAGATTCGGGCACAGCCTTCTCAGCGGCTTGGAAACCGATCTTTGAATGCGTACCGTCGCAAAACGGCTTCTCAGTCGATGCGCCGCAGCGACACAGGGCCATTCGTTTTTCGACAGGAAATATATTTCCGTCAGCGTCAATTAGTTCTACTTCGCCTGTTACGATGTAAGGGCCGTTCCTGATTGTCTCGATTGTTACTTGAGCCATAACGATACTCTAAATGTCATCTCGACCGAAGTGGAGAGATCTCTTGATGTTTCCGAAATAGTTAGAGATTCCTCGAATCCGCTCGGAATGACAAAATGAAACTACACAAATGAAAACGTTTGCCGCCATTACTTTTCTTGTCGCCGGTTCACTGTTTGCTCAATCGCCTACGCCGCCGCAAAAGCACCCGTTCACGTTCGAGGACATGATGAAACTTAAGCGTGTTGGCGCTCCGGTGCCGTCACCGGATGGTAAATGGGTCGTGTTCGATTGCGAAGATGTCGATCTCGCAGCGAACACGAAGATCTCGCATTTATGGATCGTTCCCGCGAGCGGCGGAGACTCGCGGCGATTGAATCCAACGCCGAATCACGAGGAGCGCCCGCGATTTTCGCCGGATGGCAAGAAGCTGATCTGGACATCAAAAGCGACCGATCCGACGCAAATCTGGATGTGCGATTTCGATCCCGGAGCGGGGCAGCTGGTTGGGAAACCGCATCAAGTCACATCGATTTCAACCGGCGCGGAGGGCGCGATTTGGTCGCCGGACGGGAAGAACATTGTGTTCGTGTCGGCGGTATTCCCCGATTGCAAAGATAATGCGTGCAACAAACAGCGCGAAGAAGAAGTGAAGAAAAGCAAAGTGAAAGCAAAAATTTTCACGCGGCTGTTTTACCGGCATTGGAACGCGTTCACTGAATTCAAGCGCAGCCATCTGTTTGTGATTTCGGCTGATGCTGTAGCCGCCGGGCTCTGGCCGGCGCCGTCGCCAAGTGCGACATCATCCCCAACGGTCGCCACAGGCGAGCGGCTACAGGAAGCGCGCGATCTTACACCCGGCGATCATGATGTGCCGCCGTTCTCATTAGGCGGACAGGATATGTATGCAATTTCACCCGACGGCCAGGAGGTGGCTTACACGAGCAACATCGATGAGGTCGAAGCGACCAGCACGAACAACGAAATTTTCGTCGTGCCGATCAGTGGAGGCGCACCAAGCAAAATTTCCACCAGTCCAGGCAGCGACACGACGCCGCTCTATTCGCCAGATGGAAAATATCTCGCCTGGCGTTCGCAAGCGCGCGCCGGTTTCGAAGCCGATAAATGGCGGCTGTTCCTGCACGATCGGCAAAAACGCGCTACAGCCGAATATCATCCAGACCTGTCGCAGCATTTCGATCTCTCAGTTGGAAGTTTTGCATGGTCTGCTGATTCGCAAGCGATCTTCGCCGCATGTGAAGAAAAAGGAATGGCTCCGATCTTTCGTTTAAGAATCGACGAACCGTCCATATCGCGTGTTCCGCCCGACGTGTCGATTTCAATTCACGCCGACGATCTCGCCTTGGGTCCGAATGGATTGAATTTCACACGGATGTCCACGCAAGCGCCAAACGAAATCTGCCAAATGCAATTTAGCGGCGATGAGCCAAAGATTGAGCAGATCACGCACATGAACGACGCGCTGTTGTCGCAGATCGACATGCAGCCGTTGGAGTCGTTCACGTTCAAAGGCGCGAACAACGACGATGTGCAGGGATTCATGGTCAAACCGCCGGGATTTGATCCGAACAAGAAATATCCGCTGAAATTTTTGCTCCACGGCGGGCCGCAAGGCGCATGGGGAAATTCGTGGACGTATCGGTGGAACGCGGAGTTGTTTGCAGCGACAGGAAATTACGTGGTGGTGATGATCAATTTCCATGGCTCGACCAGTTACGGACAAAAGTTTACCGATTCGATCAGCGGTGATTGGGGCGGCAAACCGTATGTCGATCTGATGAAAGGACTCGATTACCTGGAGAAGACCTATCCGTTTATCGACAAAAACCGCGAGGCGGCACTGGGTGCGAGCTACGGTGGTTACATGGCCAACTGGTTGTTAGGTCATACGAACCGTTTCAAATGCATCGTGTCGCACGACGGCATGTTTAACGCGGAATCGGCGTATGGCACGACGGAGGAGCTTTGGTTCGCGAATTGGGAATTCGGCGGTCCGCCGTGGAAAAAACGGGACGTTTATCGGAAATGGTCGCCGCACGAATACGCGCAGAATTTCAAAACGCCGACGCTGGTCGTGCACGGTCAGAACGATTACCGGCTGGATGTTTCGCAAGCGTTCGATCTGTTCACGACACTGCAAGTCCTGAAAGTGCCGTCCAAAATGTTGTATTTCCCGGACGAAGGCCATTGGGTGCTCAAGCCGCAGAACAGCCAGTTTTGGTACAAGACCGTGAATGAGTGGGTGGATCAATGGTGTAAGAAATGACCGCGTGCTGTCATCCTGAGGTAGGCGCGATTGATCTCAATCGCCCGCAGGCGGTTCGGTGAACCGCCCCTACCTAAATCGCAATGGCAAATTGATGTCATCTGATCGGTCGGCAGCACTGCGCTTGCTTGACTTTTTGCGCAGCTTGCGCATTAAGAACGCCGTCGAGCAACCTATGCGTCCTTCCTTCTTTTCCATTTTGCCTACAGTTCTCTCTCTTGGTCTGGCCCTGCTGGTGACCGGTTGCGCCGGAGATCGGTATTCCGCTAACACTCCATATTTGGGCGGCGTTTACGGTGAAGCACTGGCCGGTGCACCGCGCGACACCGTTTCCTACTGGGATGGAGACACCGTCAACGGAAGCCCCTCTGTAAAGATCAGCCTCGGCGAACAACGCGCATATTTCTACAAGGGCGGTGTGCTGGTCGGCGTTTCGCAACTATCCACCGGCCGTGAGGGACTCAACACTCCCACTGGTACTTTTAAAATTATTCAAAAGGACAAGGACCACGTTTCCAGCTTGTTCGGCGATTATGTCGATTCGGCCGGTAATGTGGTGGTGCCCAATGTGGATGTGACAAAGGATCCGAAACCGCCGGGGACTCATTTCCAAGGTACGCCCATGCCATACTTCATGCGCATCGTCTCGGGGACGGGCATGCACGCGGGTTATTTGCCAGGCTATCCGGCGTCGCACGGATGCATCCGGATGCCCGAATTCATGGCCGAAGATTTCTTCAAATCGGTCTCAGTCGGAACGCCTGTCACGATCACACACTAGGCTCAAATCGGCTGTAGGGAACGACGTTGTCGTCCCCTTGGGAAGCTGCCAGCTTGCCCTACAGACATTACGTTTGTATCCGGGCTTGCAGAAAATTCCCGGTCGCGTCATTCTGATGATCCCGCTGCCAGGAATATGATCGTTATCACGCAACCCAACGCCACCGAGGAACAGATCCAGCGGATCATCACGCGTGTGCGCGAGTTCGGTCTCGAGGCGCAAGTCAGCCGTGGTGCGTCGCGGGTAATCATTGGCGTAATCGGACCGGAGGCGCTCCTCCGCGAAAAGCCGATCGCCGCGATGGCGGGCGTGGAAGCCATCATCCCCGTTTTGAAACCTTACAAACTTGCCGCGCGCGATTCTCGCGGCGCTTCCTCCGTCGCAGTAGGCGACGTGCGCTTGGGCGAACATGAGGAGGTTGTTCTCATTTGTGGCCCATGCTCGGTCGAAAGCAGAGAACAGATTCAGTCGATCGCCACAATTGTAAAAGAATCCGGCGCGAAAATTCTGCGGGGCGGCGCGTTTAAACCGCGGACCTCGCCATACAGTTTTCAGGGATTGCGCGAAGAGGGGCTTCGTTTCCTCGCGGAAGCCCGCGCGAAAACGGGGCTTCCGGTAGTTACTGAAGTCATGGACCCCCGGGATCTTTCCATGATCGAGAACTATGCAGACTGTCTTCAGGTTGGAACCCGCAACATGCACAACTTCTCCCTGTTAAAAGAAGTGGGTCGCAGCAGACTTCCCGTGCTCCTTAAGCGCGGATTCAGCGCTACGATTTATGATTTAATTATGAGCGCCGAATACATTCTGAACGAGGGCAACTCCAATGTGATATTGTGCGAGCGCGGTATTCGCACATTCGAGACCGCCGCCCGTTACACGCTCGATTTGAGCGCTGTTCCAATCCTGAAGTCTAAAACGCATCTCCCCGTCATTGTCGATCCAACACATGCCCTCGGTTTGAGAGAATTTGTTCCGCAAATGTGTCTGGCCGCGGTCGCTGCCGGCGCAGACGCGCTCATGATTGAAGTGCACGATTCTCCTGAGATGGCCAAGAGCGATGGGAACCAGGCCCTCACGCCGGAAATTTTCGCGGAGCTGGTCCCGCGTCTCCGGGCCGTTGCCGCAGCTATCGGTCGCGGGTTGTAGCCGCCTCCGCTGTGTCGAGGCGTTTCCCGGCAAACCACACGGCGGCACAGCGCCGCGGCTACAAAAGCTCGCGTTTCAGCCACACAACTACAACGCAGTTCCCACAGAGACGCGGCTACAACTCCGGCAGATTTTGGCGTAAACTCTCCGGTGGAAAAACCGATCGGCATAGAGCTTCTGGAACGTGTTGCGGCGAGCGAACCAATCGCGCGCAAGCTTCGTGCGGCGCAAGACGCTCAGTGGCCGGTACAGTTTTCACACGTCATCCAGTCAGCGCAGCCATTTCTGACCGCCACAATCGCGCACACGTGGCGTCGGCTATCGCTCGAGAATCGGCAAGACGCGGATGTGACGGTTTGGATTCTTTGCCCGAGTGTTCATTCTCAAGAGTTGTTCTACGAAAGCCTGCTCAACTGGCTGCCGCATGCCCTGTTCCTCCCGGAAGCAGAGTTTGCAGCAGCCGAAAATGTTTTGCCGGATCCAGAGATCACGGCCGAACGGCTGGCAGCCTTTATGCAAATCGGGCGCAATCCTGGTCCCCACATCGTCGTGACAACCCGCGGCAGCCTCGATCAACCTGCGCCGGCACACGGCACGCTCCACTCAGCGGTCACGCAGCTTCGACGCGGAATGGTGCTGCAGATGGAACGCCTTCTTGAACAACTGACGGCCAACAGTTATGAGCGGGTTGCTCAGGTCACCACTCGCGGACAATTCGCGGTTCGTGGCGGAATTGTCGATCTTTATTCGTGGCACGCGCCGCTTCCCTTCCGGTTCGAATTTTTCGGCGATCAGATCGAATCGCTGCGGGAGTTCGACATCGATACTCAGACTTCAGTGCGCGATGTGAGATCAGTCGATATTTTGCTCGAGCAGGAAGCGCTGGATCAAAGCGGGCGCGTTAGCGACTACGTCGCTTCGAATCATCTCAAGATCGACATCGAACCAGAGGAAGTTTCAACCGCACAAATCCAGATCAGTGAAGGCTGGATTGAGACTGGTCCTGAAGATTTCAGCGGTGCATTCCAAGATTGTGAGATCGGTGAGTTCGCGGTCGGCGATCTGGTGCTTGCCGAGGCGAAACGCGCGCAGTTTGTCGAGCGACTGAGAGAATGGCGCGCCAATAACGCGAAAATCGTCATTTATTTCCAGACCGAAGGCGAGATCGAGCGCTTTCGCGAGATCATGACTGGCTCCATTGATGACATCGATTTTGTCGAAGGAACTCTTGCTCGGGGATTTTGTTTCCCAGGAGTCAATTTAGTCGTCCTTTCGGCGGCAGAATTATTTGGACGATTCGCAGCCCATCCGCGCAGGCGTCTGCGTCGTGCAGAACGCCATCGCGCACAGATTGATTTCAGTGAACTAAACGAGGGCGACCTCGTGGTGCATCTCGAGCACGGCATCGGACGATTTCTTGGGCTTCAAAAATTTCCTGTAGGGCAGGCGCCCCGCCTGCCTTGCGCGGCTGGGATAGACTTGGCAAGCACAGCGCTTGCCCTACAGCGGGAAGCACAACCGCAGGAAGTGTTGGTTCTCGAGTTTGCAGATGAAGCGAAGCTCTACGTTCCACTCGAGCAGGCATATTTAGTTTCCCGTTACGTTGGCGCCGGAAAAAAATCGCCTCCGCTCAACTCGCTCGGCGACGGCCGATGGGCTCGCGCAAAAATAAAAGCGGCCGCTTCCATTTTTGATTACGCCGGCAAAATGCTCACAGTCCAGGCGGAGCGGCAAACGCATCCGGGCTACGCATTCGCCCCGGACACAAAATGGCAGGCGGAATTTGAACATTCATTTCCGTTTCGCGAAACGCCGGATCAAATGAAAGCAATCATCGATACGAAGATCGATATGGAACGCCCTCGACCGATGGATCGCCTCATCTGCGGCGACGTCGGTTTTGGCAAAACCGAAGTGGCAGTGCGCGCTGCCTTCAAGGCGGTGATGGACGGAAAACAAGTGGCCGTGCTAGCGCCGACCACGGTTCTGGCTCAACAACATTTCGAGGTGTTTCGGCAGCGCATGCTTGATTATCCGGTGCGCATCGAAATGCTCAGCCGTTTTCGTTCGCAATCGGAACAGAAAAAAGTATTACAGCTGCTCCGTGAAGGCGGCGTTGATATTGTCATCGGCACTCATCGGCTCATTTCCGGCGACGTCGTATTCAAGGATCTCGGCTTGGTGGTGATCGATGAAGAGCAGCGTTTCGGAGTGCTGCACAAGGAAAAATTCAAGGAACTCTTCAAACTGGTTGATGTGCTGACGCTCTCGGCCACCCCGATTCCACGCACCCTGTATCTGTCGCTTGTGGGCGTAAAGGATATGTCCACAATCGAGACTCCGCCGCTCAATCGCCTCCCCGTAGAAACAGTCGTCTCCGCTTATGACGAGAGACTCATTCGCGCCGCGATTGATCGCGAACTGGAACGCCAGGGGCAGGTATTCTTCTTGCACAATCGCGTAGCAACGATCGAGCGGGTGCGTGACCGGATTGTCGATCTGTGTCCATCGGCCAGAGTTGAGATCGGGCACGGCCAGATGGATGCCGACGAACTCGAAGGCGTGATGGCGCGATTCATTGCCGGGAAAACCGACGTGCTCGTTTGCACTACAATCATTGAAAGCGGTCTCGATATACCCAATGCAAACACCATTATTATCGATCGAGCGGATCAGTTTGGGCTCGCCGACCTGTATCAATTGCGTGGACGCGTCGGGCGGGCCGAGCACAAGGCGTACGCTTATCTGCTCCTTCCGCGCGAGATGATGACAGTGGGCGCGGCGCGCAAACGGATCAGCGCCATCAAACAGTACAGTTCGCTGGGCGCCGGTTTTCGAATCGCCATGCGCGACTTGGAGATTCGTGGTGCGGGCAGCATTCTGGGCACAGCTCAAAGCGGCAACATCGTCGCGATCGGCTTCGACTTGTACTGCCAATTGCTCAAACAGGCGGTGACGCAGCTCAAAGGCGAAAAGCCGCGGTTTCGGCTCGATGTCGATCTAAAGCTCGATTTTGTCGCTACAAACGAATCGGAGTTCGTGCAACATCCAAGGAGCGGCGGTCTCCAGTCCGCCGAGGCGCTTGGGACAGCGGCCTTCGTTGAGCGCATCCCAGCCTTCATTCCAATCACCTACGTTAGCGACCCTGGCTTGCGCATCCGGGCGTACCGCGACGTTGCGGAAGTCGTCACGCGCGAGCAATTGGACCGTCTCCGGCGTGACTGGCGGGACCGCTTTGGGCCGTTCCCGGCGGCGGTTGAGAATCTGTTTAGACTTATTGAAATCAAGCTCGCTGCGGCCAAATCAGGAATAAGCCGCGTAGAGGTGCGTGAGCGCAAATTGATGTTGACCCGGCGCGGGGATTTTATACTTGTCGCGGGCAAATTCCCTCGTTTAGTTGGAGCCAAAATCGAACAACATCTTGGGGAGATTCTGGAACTGATAAAGAAATTATGAGTAATTTCGTGCGTCCAATTGCGGTCATTTCATTGGCGATTTGTGGGCTTCCTCTCTGGCCCGTTTGTTGCGCTGCATTTGCCCAGGAAGCTCAGCAGGTGGATGGCATCGCGGCGGTTGTGAATGGCGACGTCATCACATACTCACAGGTGCGCGCGTTGTCCGCTCCACGGGAGAGACTGCTTCGGTCGCAATTGACCGGCCAGGAGCTGGAAAAACAGATCCTGGAAGCGCGAAAGCTCGCCTTAAAAGATTTGATTGATCGACGGCTTATCATCCAGGCGTTCAAAAAGGAAAGCTATCAAATCCCGGACCACATTGTGGACCAGCGAGTTCACGACATCATTCGGGAAAATTTTGGCGGCGATCGCAATACGTTTATCAAGACCCTCGAGGCACAGAATTATTCGCTCGGCGAGTTCAAGGAAAAAGAATTGGAACGAATAATGGTCCAGGCGATGCGCAGCCATAACGTCAAAACACAAATGATCGCCTCCCCAACCAAAATCGAAGATTACTACCGCAAGCATCGTAACGAATTTACGAGCAAAGAGGAGATCAAGCTGCGAATGATCATGATTTCCGGGCAGAAAGACACTGGGAACGCTCAGGCGCAAAAAGCGCTCGCCGAAGAAGTGCTCGGAAGACTGGCTAGTGGTGCGGAATTCGAACAAACAGCGCAGATTTATTCCGAGGACAGCACGCGCGACAACGGCGGCGACTGGGGCTGGATTGGACGCAACACGCTCGCGGCTCCCCTGGAAAAGTTTGCCTTTAACATGCCGGTCGGAAGAATCAGCAGCATCATCGATTACGCCGGCAACTACTACATCTTGAAAGTTGAGGACAAACGCGGCGGCACCACGAAATCGCTCGCGGAGATGCGAGCCGATATCGAAAAAAAACTGATCCAGGACGAAGCGGCGCAAATTCAGGAACGCTGGATCGCCACCTTGCGCAAAAAGGCCTATATCCGCACTTTCTGATTAAGTGTTGAGTGTTGGACGTTCGGCGTTGGGCGTTTTCTGGTGCTCGTGCTCTTGCTCATGCTAATGATCGTAATCGAATCGTTCGACAAGAAAGTGTTCGCTTTTAGGCATCAATGTTCGTCTAATTCTCGTTAGGCAGCCTGCATTGTGAAAACGTTTATTGTCACACTCATCGCCGGCGGCATACTAGCGCAATCCGATTCTGCGGTAGCCGCTATGTCCGAGAATTCAGCAGCGCGTGATCTCGCCGCGGCAAGAAGTTTTGCATTTGGTGGTGTTGGTGTTGCCGGGCTCGTGTCCGAAGGCGAACGGAATTTGCGAGCCGTTCTCCAGCAATCTGACGCCTCGCAACAATTACAAGCTGCACTTGCTCATGCGACGCCGGCAGGCGAGCTCTACATTCTGGTTGGTCTGCGTCGCTGTGATCGCCCTACGTATCAGAAGATCGTAGGTTCGGTGGCGGTTACAAACGCTGACGTCGAAGTAGCGCATGGATGCATGATCAGCCGCGAGCCGTTTCGGCGACTCCTCTCAGAGATTCAAGAGGGTCGATTCGATGATTACTTAGCACGTGCGCCACGGTGACTGGCGGCCATTGTTAGACCAAAGGATGTTTGCTTTTGCTCCCAGATGCGAACATTCCTCTGATTCTCGTTAGGCTGTCGAGTGGATGAACGGTGCACGAAGATATATCGAAGTCGTAGCGTTCGTCGCCCTTTGGATGGCTCTCGGTTGGATCTTTCATCTTAACGCCAATGCTTATTTGTTGATCGGAGTTCCGTTAGTCGGGCTTTTCAATATCTCATTCGTCGCCAGCCGTTGCGAAATCTCTGGGTTCGCGATGCGACATCTTTTCGACTCGGTTTGGTTGGGAGCGTGCTCGCATTGCTTCTCATGCTTGCACCTGGGTACGATTTGCTGGCCGTTGCGCTGCCGAAGAAGTCGTGGCTTGTCGCTCTATGCCTTCTGTGCGCCCTGGCTGGCGCGATAGTGGCCGCGTTTGCAATTACCCAGCAACGCGCGGGCGCCGCTCGTCGCGGCTTGCCAAGTTTCATGACGGCTGTGTTTATCGGCGTGGCAATCATGGTAACGAGCGCGTTTGCGAGACATCACCTCATTGGTGTACCGCTTTCAAAGCTGTTTTTCTTACTCAAGCAGTTCTTACTCTACTTTGCGGTCACATTCGTGCTTGAGGAGGTAGTGTTTCGGGGTGCTCTCGATTCGCACGTTTATCAGTCTCGGGTCACCGGACGGCAGGACAGTTCACCTTGGCTTTCCGCAATGTTTGTATCCGCTCTGTGGGGTATATGGCACTTACCCATATCCGCTATCTCTGGCGCATCAGCATTTGCGGTCGCGATTCCTGCTTTAATCATTGTTCATACGTTGGTCGGCGTGCCTCTTTCTTTTTGTTGGCGAGCCAGCGGCACGTTGGTTCTGCCAGCGGCTGCGCACGCCCTAATTGATTCCTATCGCAATAGCGTCCTGTGACACGACTGCGACTGACGTTCCCGCGATCGTGCTACTGCTTGCGATCGTGATCGAATTCTAATCAGCCGGCCAAAATCTACCTGGGCGACAGCGTCAGAGATCCCCCGTCGCTTGCCTTGGCCATGCGCAGGTTTTCCTCCGCTTCCGGGAAGTCTGGATGCAAACGCTCGGCGTCTTCAAATTGCGCGATCGCGCTGGAAACGTCGCCTTCACGCATGAAAATTTTTCCCAGGTAATTATGCGGCTGAGCGAGCTTTGGGTCGAGCTTGGTCGCTGTTAGTAGGTGCGCTTTTGCTTCCGATAGATCGCCTTTTTCCAGGAGCGCAGTCCCGAGATCTATTTGAGCATCAACCAATTTTGGATCGGCGCGCACGGCTTCTCGGTACTGCGCGGTCGCCTCATCCAATTTGCTGTGTTTTTCCAGAAAAGCACCGTAGCTATGGTGAGCCTGCGCTGACTTTGGTGCCAGCCGGACCGCGGCTTCGCATTCCGCCTCCGCCTGGTCATCCTGGCCCAGTTGCTCCAGCAGGTAAGCATACCCTGAGTGATACTCGGCGTTGTCAGGTTCGATCTTCAGCGCCATTTCATAATGCTTGTGCGCGTCGTCCAATTCTCCCTTGCCAATCAGAATGGTCGCGAGCCCGGCGTGCGCCTTCGCTGAATCGGGATTTAAACGCAGCGAATTGGAAAATGCCTCAGCTGCTTCATCGACTCGGCTGGCGTCCTGCAAAGCGGTTGCGTGATTCAGATGCGCGCGCGCGCTGGTCGGAAGATCGGCGGCAATCATGGCGAAACGATCAAGTTCGCTCCGGACCGTATGCGTTTGTCCAAGCCAGAGTGCTCCCAATGGAATAACGAAAACGGCTACCCATTTCGCTCCGTGCAACGCCCAGCCCGGGAGAAACCCTTTCGCCGCAACATCCGCTGTGCCGCCACTGATCCCGAGAGATTGCCGCGTAGATTTCTCGCGTACCTTCCAAATGAATCCGTCGTAATAAAAATGAAGCAGCGCCGAAGCCGTCACCACACCGGCGAGGATGTTTTTGACTGACTCCACGCCAATACTCGACTTAAAATAGCCGAGCGCTCCGTAGGCGAAGATCAAGCCGACATAGAGACCAATCAGCGAGCCACTGCGTCGGAACACGAAACGCATGAACCCACCAATCGCGCTGTCTGACTCGACTCGTTTGCGATTATAGATCCAGACCAGCGAGAGATACTGGACATCGTGAAAAACTTCGAACAAGGCCACGCCGACCAGAACGCTGGCCACGATGTTATTGCAGTACCACCAAAATGATATGCTCGTGGCGAGAAGGACGAGCTTCACCGGACTTGGTCGCTGTCCGCGCACCCACGACCAGACGTAATTTGCAAGGAACAACCCAGCAACTGCGATCGCCACCGCCAGCAAACCTTGCTGCGCAGTGTGGAGGAGCGCGGGCGGGATGAAAGGTCCACCGGCCGAATAATAGGTTTCCAGTGTGTCGGTCATTCGCTGCGGCGAAAGCAGGACGGCAGTGGCGAACCAGATCCCGCACAATGCAAAATCCAAACGACGCGTTAGCTCCGCAAACGAACCGACTTTCGCATCGTAAATGCGGCAGAACCCGTAGGTCTGCATCATGCCGTGCCAAACGCCCCAGACAAAAGCCACGAGCACAATGCCTTTAAGATCCCAAATGGAAAAGGCGGCGCAGACGACAACTAGAAATATCGGCGCAAAAATGAAACGCCATTTGAAGCGCTCGAATAGCGCGCGATCGCCGTAGGCGCGAATCATTCCCGGCAGGTGGTGGCCCATTGCGCCAAATGCCGCGACGAAAAGATAAATGTCCTGTGCACTCCAACGCGCCTGTGCCACCAGAAAGATCGGTATGATCAAGAGCGGAGTGCAGACGTAGAGGACCAAGTCCCGCCAACTGTCGAGAATCCACAGGCTCGGCTTTCGCGCGGCTGCAGGCGCAGCGGGGACGGTTTGCGGACGTGAGAACGCGGTAACGTGCTGCATGCCGGGGAGCAGTTTTCCTTAAACTGCGGGGAAAATCAATCCCGGGTTCGACGGAAAAAGGGCGGCCTGCTCATGGCCCATGCTCGTAATCGTGCTCATCATCGATTAAGTAAGGGTCGATTACGATCACGGGGATGAGCGCGAATAATGAGCCACGCATTGGAATTACGTTGGGCGATTGCGCCGGGATCGGCCCGGAAATTGTCGATGTCGCTCTGAACTCCAATCGTATTATGCGCGCCGCTGAATGCAAAGTCATCGGTAAATATCCCGGTTCTCGGCCAGGAAATCCTACCGAAGACACTGCGCGCGCTGCCGCAGCTGCCTTGGAAGAAGCAGTTACCCTGGCCCGGCGCGGCGAGCTCGATGCAATCGTAACCAGCCCGGTTCACAAAGCCCGTATGTACGAAATAGGCTTCAAGTTCCCAGGACAGACGGAATTCTTTGCCGAGCGTTGCGGCGTCAAAAATTTCGCGATGTGTCTGACAGGTGGAAAAATCACGGTCGCACTCGTAACGGCGCACCTTCCATTGCGCAAGGCCGCGAGCGCTCTCGAACAATCGTCGATTGTTCGAGTCGGCCTATTGCTGGCGGATTTTCTTAATTCACGATCCATCATTGCGCCGCGGATTGCGGTCGCTGGATTGAATCCGCATGCCGGCGAATCCGGCAAACTTGGCCGCGAAGAAATCGAAATCATCAGTCCCGCGGTGTCCGAGCTGCAATCGAGACTCGAGAATCGAGAATCGAGAATCGTTGGCCCAATTTCCCCTGACACAGTTTTTCATCGCGCAATCGAAGGCGAATTCGATGCGGTGCTCTGCATGTATCACGATCAGGGATTGATTCCGCTGAAACTCCACGCCTTTCACCAGGGTGTGAACGTGACGCTTGGCCTTCCTTTTCCCCGGACCAGTCCCGATCACGGCACAGCGTTTGAAATTGCCGGCAAAGGAATTGCCCGTCCCGATAGCATGATTGCAGCGATCAATCTCGCCACGGAGCTGGCAGGCGCGAACCGGTAGCGGCGCCTTGCGAGCGCCGAGCAATACGGCGGTCACAGACCGCCGCTACAGTTGATCCCGCTCTTGCTCTTGCTCATGCTCATGCTCGATTTCAGGAAACTCGATCACGGTTGCGAACATGAGCACGGGGAGAATCGAAAAGTACCTTTCGGTTTTTAACATCGGACTACAGAACACGTTCGTTTATCGGTGGAATTATTTTCTGCGGGCCCTCTTTGGCCTGATTCCGCTGGCTGGCACGGTGTTTCTATGGAGCGCAGTGTTCAAGGAGCGCGGCGGCGGACTGCACGGCTACGACTACGGCTCGATGATTTATTACTACTTGCTCACGATCCTGGTCAGCAATCTGGTCACCCCAACAGAGGATGAATGGCAGATCGCTGCCGATATTCGCGAAGGCCAGATCAATGCGCTTCTCACCAAGCCGATGAGTTATCTCGCCTACCGGTTCAGTATTTTTTTAAGCGGCCGCCTCGTTTACACTTTCGTCACTCTGCCGCCCATCGCGCTAATCTTTGTTTATTTCCGCGACTACATCGTGTTGCCGACCGATCCGCTGGTCTATGTGCTTGCCACGGTATCGATGTTAATGGCTGCGTTCATTCAATTTTTTATCACGTACAGCCTCGCCATGATGGCATTTTGGATTCTGGAAATTTCCACCATCGTGTTCATCGTTTATTCGTTCGAGTACTTCCTCGGTGGCCAGATGTTTCCAATCGACATCATGCCGTCTGCGGTGCAGGCCGTGATGAAATGGCTGCCGTTCTACTACGAGTTGTTTTGTCCAATCGCGATTTTTCTCGGCCGATTAAAGGGCGCTGAACTTGTGCAAGCCCTGGCGATCCAGACTGGGTGGCTGTTGCTCGCGTGGGCTTGGGCAAAGTACATGTGGAAACGCGGCCTCGGTCATTACCAGGCTGTCGGTGGATAGGACCACGCGTCTCGCGTGCGCTGCTCAGAAATCTCGCTAAAGTCGCGCGACACAACGCAGTCATGGCGCGACTTCACGAATATCAAGGCAAAGCCATTCTTGCCGCGAATGGGTTCACAATCCCCCGCGGCCGCTCGGCTCGAACCGCTGAGGAAGCCGTCGCGGCAGCAGCAGAGTTGGGCGGCGAAGTCGTCATCAAGATTCAGGTGTGGACTACGGGGCGTGCCGGCATTGGTGGTGTAGCGTTCGCAAAAGAGTCAGATGAAGTTCGTGCGCACGCGACGCGAATGCTGGCGATTAAAGTCGGCCAGTTTCCAGTCGAAGCCGTGCTCGTTGAGGAAAAGATCGACATCGACCGCGAGTTTTTACTTTCGTTCGCCATTGATGACGCGGCCCGCGCGCCAATGATCATCTTCGCCGCTGGCGGCGGCACTGGAATCGAAGAACGCGCGGCCTCGACGCGCCGCATCCCGTGCGATGTGAATCAAGGCCCTGTGGATTCAGCTGTGAATGAAGCCGTTGCTTCGAGCGGACTTTCGCCAAAGCAGGCGACGCAACTTGCCGAATCAATCCGGAAGTTGTTTGCAGCCGCGCGCAGCGTTGAAGCGCGGTCCCTGGAAATCAATCCGCTCGTCTTGACCAAAAACGGTGACTTCGTCGCAGCCGATTGCAGGATCACGATCGACGATTACGCTGTGGTGCGTCACCCCGAACTGGGAATCGAAATCGCGCGCGAGTTCGATCATCCACCAACTGCTCTCGAACGTGTTGCCTACGCTGTCGAACAAAGCGATCATCGCGGCACATTTTATTTCGCACAGTTGGCGACGGCTGCCCACAAAGGCTCAAAAGGTCTGGTTGGTTTTCATGGCGCCGGCGGCGGCGGCTCAATGATGTCGATGGACGCTATCGTAAATGCGGGATTCACCATCGCCAATTTCACCGACACCAGCGGCAATCCGTCCGCATCCAAGGTTTATCGCGCTGCGCGAATCATTTTGGCCCAGCCCGACCTCGTCGGATATTTCGGTTCCGGTTCCGGTGTCGCAAGCCAGGAGCAGTACTGGTCGGCGTACGGGTTGGCTAAAGCTTTTTGGGAACTCGATCTCGATATTCCCGCCGTCATTCGTTTGGGCGGCAACACCGAAGATCGCGCAGTGGATATCTTACATAGAATGTCCAAGCTACTCCGCGCGCCGGTGGAGGGTTATCGCAAAACCGACACGCCGGCCACGATTGCCTCGCGCTTTGCCGAACTCGTAGGAAGCGTCGGCGGCACTAAATGGAAACCACGCACCCCGCGTGCACCTAAATTCATCAAAGATCGATCAGTCACTATGTTGCCTGTGAAAAACGACCGTGTTTGGATCGACACCAAGCAATGGCCCCAAATTCGCAGTGCTATCGAAACGCATTCGGGCGGTTTGATTGTCGATCGCAAAGATACGCCCACGCCATCGCTGCCTGATGAAGAATTCGCCACAAAAGATTCCGAACTCCTCGCCTGCGACGTCGAGTGTCGCCTCGCCGGAATCGAAGGCTTCTATTTAGAACTCGATATTCCTGGATTGAACGAACTGATTGGGGGTCCCAAGTAAATGGCAATTCTAATTGACGAGAAAAAACGTGTGCTGGTGCAAGGCATTACAGGACGCGAAGGCCGGGCGCGCACGCGGCTGATGCGCGAGTATGGAACCAATGTGATCGGCGGCGTTACACCGGGCAAAGGAGGCCAGAGCGTGCTCGGCGTGCCTGTATTTAACACGCCACAGGAGGCCGTGAACTCGTTAGGCAACATCGATATTTCAGTGCTTTTTGTGCCGGCAGCAGGCGTAAAGGACGCAGCGATTTCCGCGATTGACTCCGGAATCAAGCTCACTGTGTTGGTGCCCGATCGCATCCCGGTGTGGGACGCCATGGAAATTGCAGCGGCGGCAAAAGCAACCGGCGCCATGTTTCTCGGACCAAACACGCTGGGAGCATTGAGTCCCGGCAAGGCCGTCGTTGGCATGATCGGCGGCCGCGCGGAAAGTGCGCGACAATGGTTCAAGCCCGGAATTCCGAAAGGAGTGGGTGTGATCAGTCGCTCGGGCGGCATGGCTTCAAGCACAGGTTATTATCTTGGCCAAGCAGGTGTACGCATTTCAACCATTGTGCATATCGGCGGCGATGCGGTGCTTGGCGTTCGAATTCCCGATGCCGCGCTAATGTTCGAGGCTGATCCTTTCACTGAAGCGATCGTGATCTTCGGTGAAATTGGTTCCTCGCAGGAGGAAGAATTGGCGCAACTGATTGTCGATCGAAACGTCACCAAGCCGGTAATCGCCTACATCGGCGGCAAGGCTGCGCGCGAAGGCACACGATTCAGTCACGCCGGAGCGATCATCGAGGGCGGTCGCGGTACGCAGGCCGGCAAACTGAAGGCTTTGCGCGAAGCTGGCGCCACCGTGGTTGATTCGTTTGGCGAATTGCCGGAGGCGGTCGTCAAGATTCTCACGCAAACGAAAGGACAAAGTCTCATGAGTGAAATCGACCGGAAAGCAACGTGGAATACTGCGATCACGCGCGTGGAGCCTAACAGAGTGGGAGTGCGCGGATATGATATTGCCGAGCTCATGGGACGCGTCTCCTTTGGCGCAGCGGTTTATCTGATTTTGACTGGCGAACTGCCCTCGCCGGCAATCGCGCGTTTAATGGACGCGATCTTGGTGTCGTCCATCGATCATGGCGCGACACCTCCAAGCGCGCTGGCCGCGCGGACTGTCGCATCGACCGGAGCAACCTTGAGCGCAGCGGTTGCCGCGGGAATTATGTCGATCAATCGTCATCACGGAGGGGCAATTGAAGATTGCGCCCGGCACTTGAAAGAAATCGCTGATCGCGCGACTCGCGAATCCATTTCATTGGACGAAGCCGCCGCTCGCACGTTAGCGGCGATGAGAGAAGCCGGCGAGCGCATGCCGGGATTTGGTCATCGTTATCACACGAAAGATCCGCGTACCGCACGGCTTTTCGAGCTGGCGCGCGAGGCTGGTGTCGATGGAGTACACATGAAAGCAGCGCGCGCCGTTGAAAAGGCGTTCGCCGATGCGAAGAAAGCTTTGCCTATCAATGTCGACGGCGCTATCGGCGCCATCCTCGCCGATCTGCAAATGAACCCCGCAACGTTCAATGGCATTTTCATGATTGCCCGCGCGCCCGGCCTCGTGGCGCACGTGATCGAAGAACAAACTCGCGAGAAGCTGATGCGGCGAATCGATCCGGTCAATCACGGTTACGATGGGCCTCCGCCGAGAAGTCTCTTCGTCAAGTCATCCCAGTAAGTCTGACCTCATCGGTAAGCCCAGTGGGGTGCTATTCATCACCAGTTGTGGACAGCTGCATTGGCTGCATTGACTTACGGGTTTCGTAGGCGACACGCCTGCCACTACAGTGAAGGTTTGAGCCGACAACGGAGCGCTTCGACACAGCGAGGCGGCTATAAGCTATCAGAAGCTGGTAAAGATCACGGCGGAGTCGGGCGAGGATGCGGCGTGGGCCGAGGCCTGGGCACTACATTGGGGGGCACCGTTGGATTTACGCTGCGGAATACTCCGCCACCTGCAGATCCAGCGAAAGCATGACCGCCGAAACCAAAGCCCAGCGCCCAAACATTTCCACCAGGCGGAAGCAATCCGCTGCTAACGTCGCTCCAACCATCCGCATCATTTTGCGAACGGAAAACACCGCCTGCGGCACCTGCAAAGATGTGACCGATGGCGTTGACTACCACGGTGTTCACATCGCGTGCTGAAAAACCAATATTTTGTTCGGTCCAGGTTCCTCCGTTGTCTGTCGATCGAAACATACCGCCTCCCTGACCCATCTGAGATTGAGTCCCAGCAAAGATGTGTTCATTGCTGGGATTGATCGCCAAGGCAGCCACGTCGGTTGATGTTAAGCCTGTGTTAGCAAGGGTCCAGCTATCTCCGTTGTCAGTGGAGCGATACACACCGTCCCCGCAGCCGAACGTGCCGGCAAAGATATCCCCGTCATAACTGATCGTCAGAGACAAGATGCTTCCGCATCCCAACCCATTGTTCACTGGGGTCCAGCTATCGCCACTGTCTGTTGAGCGGAACACACCGCTGCCCGGGTACGTTCCAGCGAAAATATGGCCACTGGGGTTGATCGCCAGCGCCCGGACGTCGGTCGTGATTACGCCCTGATTAACCTCGACCCAGCTGTCTCCATTGTCGGTCGAACGGTAAACTCCACCGGCGCCGCCGATAAAATCGGCGCCTGCGAAGATGGGATTGCTGGAATTGATCGCCAATGACCTGATGTAAAGCGCAATTAGACCGTTGTTGATTTTCGCCCAGCTGTGACCGCCGTCTGTTGATCGAAACATGCCAAGTCCATACGTGCCCGCAAAAATGATGTTGCCCGCGCCTGACAGAGATGCCGAGGCGGAAAAACGGGAAGGCACTGGTTGTATGATCGCGATCGCTCGGACATCAGTCGCTATGATGCCATTGTTCTTTTCGACCCATGTATTGCCATTGTTGGTTGATCGGAAAACGCCGCCGCCGAAATATGTTCCGGCAAAAATGTCTCCACTCGCGTTAGTGGTGAACGAAAGGACAAAGAGCGTCGTCAATCCATTGCTAACCTGCGTCCAGTTATCTCCATTATCCGTCGAACGGAATACACCGTCGCCGTAACTGCCGGCAAAAAGCGAGCCATTGGGAGTAGCTATCAGCGCGTTGATGCCATTCCCGGTAGTTAGCCCGTTGTTGATCGGCTCCCAGCTATTGCCATTGTCTGTCGAGCGAATTACACCGACAGGACCCCCCACGGGGTCGCCGCCTGCGAAAATATATCCGCTCCCGTTGATGGTTAACGAAAGAAACGTCGCATTCGGTATTCCAGTGTTGAGTCCGGTCCAACTGTCTCCGTTGTCGGTAGAACGAAACGCGCCGCCGCCAAACGTGGCGGCAAAGATGTCTCCGCTGGTATTTATGGCCAATGCGGTGACATAGGTGTTCGTCAGGCCGTTATCGACAAGCGTCCAGTTCTCGCCGTCGTCGGTGGAGCGATAAACGCCGCCTCCTTCAAACGTACCGGCGAAAATGTCTCCATTCGAATTGATGGCCAGGGAAATCACAAATGGAAATTCCAAGCCGTTATTGATCTGGATCCAACTGTCCCCGTTGTTCGTCGATCGAAAGGCACCGCCAAAAGTTCCGGCAAAGATGTGACCTGTGGGACTCACCGCGAGCGCGCGCACATTCGTGGCGGTAAGTCCATTGTTTACACCCGTCCAGCTTTCCCCCTTATCGGTTGAACGAAAGATACCGCCCCCTTGTGTTCCTACGAAGACGTCCCCACTCGCATTCGTGGCGAGTGCGATGCCATCGCCGCCCTGTGGACCATTTGTTTGTACCCAAAAATTTTGAGCGGGTCGTTCGACGCTGGATTTGACGATCTGCCTTTGCGCAACGCTTGAAATTTTCCCTCTTGATTGCGCGGACGCTGAACCGAAAACGGCCAAAACAATGCCCGCCAAGAATACAAGCAGACCGATTAGCACGCGGGGAGTAATAAAAGCTGAGTCATCATCCGATTTGTTTTTCATAGAGTGTTGAATAGGGCAACCAAAAGCGGATTCTAGCTGGAGCGTCCGAAACGATTCAAGACTTTTGATTTTGACCGGATGTAACGCCACATGAACACCGATATTGCTGTCGGTCTCAGAAGCGCCTCACTTTATGAAAGCGGTGGAACATCTCCGCACTCCGACGCGGTTCGCGCGAACAACGAATTGCCGACTCGGCAAAGCAGGAGCTCGAGCGCGGTCAGCGGGGCCCGCCCGACAACTAATCACGAAGCACTAATCACCGACCATTCTATCTCGGCGTGGGTCGAGGGTGTGGAGTGGGGCGGGGCCTCGGCGTGACCCTAGGCGTAGAAGTAGGCGTCGGCGTAGCTGTTGGTGTCGCAGTTGGGGTGATAGTAGGTGTCGCAGTTGGCGTGGCCGTAGGTGTTGGAGTTGGCGTCGGAGTCGGCCCGGCACCAGGGAGAGGGTAGACGTAGGCGCCGCGGCTGCGAGTCCAGACTGAGAGAGTAGTGCTACCCCGATCAATCTGCATGTCCCATACCATCGCGTGCGGCAGACCATTTTCGAAGCGCTGCCATGTAGGCGACGCTACGGTTATGTCATCGGTGTAGTAAACGCCCCAGTCAGTGCCCGCAAACACCTGTTGCGGTTGATTAGGATTAACAATGATGGAGTCCACCGGAATATCCGGGAGATCGCCGGTCTTGTCGACCCATGTGAACGAGCCGCAGTTGACGGTGCAGGTTATCTCGAACACATGCCCTGGGGTTGCTGGCGTGTTAGCGTTAAAGCCGCCAATGGCGGTGTATCCCACCGGCAGATTTGCGGCTGCCACCGAAGGATCCAGCGCGATACCCATCACTGGGCGATTGGGCAGGACGGTATTGTTGCCAGTAACGTTTACCCAGTTCGCCTGGCTCGCAGTGCCCGTGCCAAGGTTGAAGCCGATCCATGCATTGCCGTCATTAGTGCCAACAATGGCAACACTCTGATATTTCGGCGAGTACTTAACCTGGTTGATAAAGGAACGATTGCCCAATGTCTGCTTGGTCATGTTTTGCGTTATTGGGTTATTGGTTACATACCAATCCCCGGAGCTCATCGTAGCGTTGCCACCGTGAATAGTCTCCCAGACCCTGGTAGTGCCGGCAACGAGATGGCCGCACCCGCCAGGAACGCTAGCGGGGGGACAATCGTCCCCGCTTGGAATGCCACCATGGAAAAGGTCGTACGGTAGGACGAACGATTGGGTGTCGCCCGACCAACTGCCGCGCACGCTGCTCCAGGAGGAGCCCGCAGCGGTGCAGTTACTGACACAGCGGTAAAGGCCGCCGCTGTTGTTGCCCTGGAAAAAGCGCAGACTTGAACCTGTTCCAACAGGATCAATGCGCGCGTAGAAGCCGTCGCCGCCGACATTCAACTGCCATTGCACGGGGCCGGCCGGCGCGCCGGCAAATGTCACTGAGCTCGAGCCGTTATCCTGAGAGCCCCCGCTCGCCTGCGGTGAGGCCGCATTGAGAAAGTTACCGCTGATGTCACCTGAGTAAAACTCGATGGTGTTTAAGCCCGTATCCATGTTAAACCAAGTCGGATCGGTGTTGGAGTTTGTTATATTTGCGTTTGTTGTTCCGTGGGCGCCGCCGTCATTTCCAATTAGCAAAATGCTGGACGAACCAGGCACGAATGCAAGCGCATGTTGGTCCACATGCACAGGACCTGCGGCACCGCTGTAGGAATAGCCGCACGTGGTATCATTCCAGGTAGTTCCTGTGCGCGTTGCAAACCAGACCTCGAACGTGTCGAAGAACACGCGGTCGGGATTGTTCGGGTCCACGGCGACTCCCTGATCGTACCAGTTTTGCGGGTAATCGCCGGCGCTGTTTTGGCAGTCTCTGAGGGCGCCGCCTTGGGAACCTTCCATGAAATTCCAGCTTGTACCGCCGTCGGTAGAGGCCCACGCGCCGATCTGGCAGCCAGGTGAATTGCCGCAGGCACCGTTACCGACAATGGATTGCACCTGGGCGTAAATGTAGTTGGCGTTGCTGGGCGCGACGGCAATGTCGATTCGGCCCAGCTGATTGCCGGTGGAGATATTGACAAAAGGCGAACCGCTCGCAGCATTCATGGGCGCGTGAGTCGAATACGCACTGCCGTTAACAAAATTGCCAAAGATAAACCCGTTAGCATTGCTGGCGATGGAGGTGAAGCTCGGGCAGCCGCTGGACCCCATCGTGGCGCTGTAGATGCCATTGGCGCCATTGTTGCCCAGATCATATTGCACGGCCGTCGCAAATCCGCGCGTGCCGATAGCGGCGATGATGCGCGTATTGCCACCTCCCATATCGCTCAGCTCAAGTCCGGTAACGTCTTGGCGTTGAGTACTGAAATTATTAGTCGTGCACGGACCAGTCCAGTTAACTCCGCCATCGTACGAAAAGTAGAGGCCCTTTTTTGTGCCAGCAGCGACCTTACTACTGTCATTCGGATCCACGCGCACCTTGCCAACTGCGTTATACTGTGGAAACTGTCCCGGCGGCTCCGTGTAGCCCGGACCAAACACGTCGGCGCCTAGGACGGTCCAAGTGACTCCGGCATCAGTGGATTTGAGGATACCTTGGCTACCCATAGAAAATGAACCGAAATTAAGATCACCGGTCGCGGCATAAATGGTGTTATGATCATTAGGATCGATAGTGATAGTATCGATTGCTGTAGTGGAAATCAGCGGATCATCTGTTACCACGTTCCAAGTCGTAGAGCCGCTGCAGCAGTTGGTCGTTTTCCATACACCGCCGCCGACTGCTCCGAGATAAGCCACAATGCTGCCATTGACGGTTGTGGTGGGATCGACCGCAATCGTGTTCACTCGTCCTTCGGTTCTGGTGTAATTAAAGCAGCCCGAGCAGCCGGTCATGCGTTCAGGTTGCGGGCCGAGAGCAGTAAAACTGGTAGTGCTGAATGCCAGCGGGCTAAAGGGGTTCAGCACGGCGGGCACTCCCGCAGGGACGCCCACGGCCATGCGCGCATGTTGTATCGCTGCTGCGCGCACCCACGCTGGATCAAAGCGGCCTGTCGGATACGTTAAGCGATCGTTCCAAAATTGTTCCAACCGCCCGAGATCCGCAGCCTCGGTCTCGACTCTGCTGCCGGGCACCCGCATATAGGGCGCAGGCCGCTCAGCGTTGTTGGTGCTGAAAACGCCGGCCCCAAACAGCGCAAGTAACGCGGCGAAAAAGCAAAAAAGCAGGCCGATTAATGCGCGGAAACTAAAGAACCCGCCTTCGCCGAAGCTATGACGGGCAGGTATGGATCGCGTGTAGGAATTTCTTTTCATTTGTAATCAAGGTGGAGTTTTGTGAAGAATCTTCCCGAGAAGCTGAGACGCTACTGCCTTTGCTCGGCGCGTCGTTGGTGCATTGTGTCAGGGAACCTCAAGATGCAGGGAAGACGCGTTTATAGATCTTCGGCCAAATTTGGTCAAGGCTTTTTAAAACGGGATCACGGATTTTCACGCGGCAGCCGTGCGCTACCGAATTGTTAGCGCTCCGAATTTTGGAGATCAGAAGTCACCGATCACTGCCAATCATGACGGAGTCGGGCGAGGAAAGGGCGTTGGGCGCGGTCGCGGCGTCGGGGTCGGTCGTGGCGTCGCTGTTGCGGTTGGAGTAGGCGTTGAGGTTGCAGTCGGTGTTGGAGTCAGAGTAGGAGTGGGCGTGGCCGTTGCCGTGGGTGTGACCGTTGGCGTTGCTGTTGGAGTTGGCGTTATAGTCGGAGTCGCCGTAGGCGTAGGTGTAGCAGTTGCGGTCGCCGTTGGAGTAGGCGTCGGGGTCTGAGTAGCTGTTGGGGTTGGTGTCGGAGTTTCCGTTGCCGTCGGAGTTGGGGTTGGAGTTTCAGTCGCTGTTGGCGTCGCAGTCGGAGTAGCTGTAGCTGTTGGGGTCGGCGTAGGCGTTGGTGTTTCCGTAGGTGTCGGAATCGGCGTAGGAGTCTCAGTTGGAGTTGGAGTAGGAGTAGGCGTCTCGGTCGGTGTTGGCGTCGGGGTCGCAGTTGCTGTAGCCGTCGGCGTAGCGGTCGGTGTTGGTGTCTCGGTGGGCGTCGGAGTCGGCGTAGGCGTAGGGGTCACCGTTGGGGTTGGCGTAGAAGTCGGGGTAGGAGTTGGAGTTTCTGTCGGGGTCGGAGTTGGAGTCGGCGTCGCGACAAATATCCAGTTGGTGTTATTGCCGGAGTCAACGCTATTCGTCCCTGTGGCGTCGATTGCAGTTGCATTAATGTTATTCGAATCCTGCACGTCGAGGAAGGCGATGGTGCGTACCCCTTGCGGATCAATCTGCCATTGATTGCCGAAACTGCTGCTGCGCAGCGAAAGCAGCTGGCCCGACGCCCCTTGCAGCAGCATGGTTCCAGTGATTGTCTGTGTTTCTGTCGCATTGAACGTCAGCGTCTGCGCGGTGGCCACGGTCTTGATCAAATTGTTGAATGTAGTCGAGCCACTAATGGTTTGATTCGTACCAGTCAGGACAACGGTGCCGCTGCCGGAATTGAATATGCCACTGTTGTTAGTCCAATTGCCTACAAGATTGATGTTATTTCCGGCCGCCGATAAGGTTGCGCTGTCGATGGTAAGGTTTCCCGAAACCGTGATACCGCCGCCAAGCGTGGCGCCTGCTCCGGAGCCAATAACTAGATTGCCAAGCGTGGCAGAGGGAATATCCGTGCCGGGTGTAATTAGACTCGCGGGGTTCGTGTAGGTAATGGTGCTCGCCGTACCGATAGTCCGCGTACCAGTCATCGCGTAATGACCGTTGAAGGTCGGGCCTTTCAGCTCGGTCAGTCCATTAAGCACGAGCGAACCGCCGCCCGTAAACTGGATACTGGCGATCGCGAACTTGACGAGCGCATTCGCATTTATGGTAGTAGTCGCGTTGACGCCTCCGTTGTTGACGGTGTTAACATTGGCAGCAAATGTCACTCCGTTGCTGCTTGTGTTGCTTACGAGGAAGGCTGTTGTGCCGTTGCTACCACCCAATGCCCTGATCCCTGAGGCGCCGCCAACGGTTTGCGCGCCGATGCCATTAAACTCCAGAACGATATTCACCTTGGCGTTGGCCGAAACGCCGCCCATCGTCCCATCGTTGGTGAAGTTCCCAGCAACTCTCAGCGCCCAGTTCTGAACCGCACCCGTCCAGAACACATCCCTCAACAAGCCTCCGCTTTGAATGGTAAAGTCTCCTGTTAAGGTAAAGGTCTGCTGCGTGGAGCCGGCGCCGCTGCCACCAATACCTGCATTGGCATTGGTTTGAATGGTAATGCTGTTCACATTGGGATGGCTGCCATTGTCGTTAAACGCTACGAAGTTGCTTGTGCTATAAGGCCCATTGAAGGGTCTGATGATCACGTCCGCACCGGTTGCTGGAACCGTGCCCCTGTCCCAGGTAGCGCCGTTGCTCCAGAGGAGTGTGCCACTCGTATTGGTCACCGAGCACCACACGTTTGGGTCGCCGCACTGAGCAAGCGGGAGGTATGCATCATCCCGAACATCATTTTGAATTGCGGGATTATCGTCGTTGAGCACTCTGCCGCGTACGCTGTCTGGGTTGAAACCAGCGTTGGAGATGTTCGGGGCCGGATCCTGCGGAACCGGAGCAATCATGCGAACAACATCGGAACGTTGATTGTCCACTTGCCAGTCCGGATTCGGAGGGACGCCTTTGAAACTCGAGGCCAATAGGACCGCAGAAATCGACACGAGAGCGAGTGCCAGTGCGATCTGGAGTGCTGCACCGTGGACAGAGTTATTCTTTTTCTTTTTCATAGATGGGATGCAGATGAGGTTTCAGCTGGTTTTGGCAGGCAAGTCTCGTCTGCCAGCCGCGCCCTTACAGGTGAGGATGCCTGCGAGGCAAGACGGCCACAACGGCTATCTTTCCGAAATTTTCGTGACTTGTTCTCGTGCGTGTTCAGAGAGGTTGAGGAATGAACGACGCGCTTTTAGCTGAAGCTCTGAGAACGTGTCAACAGAATTTTTTGAATTCTTCACAGAGATTTACTAGAAAACACGGAAAAAAGGAGTGTGGGACTGCGACTAACGAATTGTTGAAGATCGAAAACAATTATGAGCTTCAGCGTGGCGGCGTCGGGCGCGGCCTCGGTGTTGCTCTCAACGTAAGCGGGTGCTAATACACGTCGCCGACAATCGTGCCGTTAAACTTCAGATGACGCGCCAGATTAGCGGCAGCACTTTGCGTAAGAGCGAAATCCACACGCCCAGAAGAAACGGATCCGTGACCGGCGCGTCTATTCCAACGGTATGCGCAGCTCCTTCGATCACAACACTACCGATCACTGGGAGCAAAAGGTGATGCATGCAGCATTGGGCGCGGTCCACTGCACTTCGCGGAAGCCAGAATGTAGCTCGAACGCGGGCCATAAGCGTCGCTCACGGCCCGACCAAGCTCCAGCCAGCCGGAAGAGTGGGACCGAACGCAGCGCCGATGGCAACGTGGTTGTTCATATACACGATCCCTGTTTGGCGCGTGCTCGCGCGATAAACCACGTAGTCAGGCTTCCCGTCTTCGTTAAAGTCGGCAGTCGCCACTAACGCCCAGCCACTGGGCAGAGTCGGCCCGAAAGCGCCGCCGATGAGCGTCGGTCCGGACAAGTACCAGATTGCCGTATGGCCGTTAGTGGGATTGAACAAGAGGTAATCTTGCTGGCCATCGCCATCAAAATCGGCTATTCCCACAAGATTCCAGCCGGGTGAAAGAATGGGACCGAACGCAGCGCCGATGGCAACGTGGTTGTTCATATACACGATCCCTGTTTGCCGCGTGCTTGCGCCATAAACCACGTAGTCAGGCTTCCCGTCTTCGTTAAAGTCGGCAGTCGCCACTAACGCCCAGCCACTGGGCAGAGTCGGCCCGAAAGCGCCGCCGATGAGCGTCGGTCCGGACAAGTAC